>CAYLRE010000309.1:0-5603 GCA_964385715.1 uncultured Planctomycetaceae bacterium | reverse complement strand
GTCCGCCCGCGAGTACTCGACGACCTGGGCCTTCATGACGCCGTCGAAAGCCTGTTATCGGAGTTCGAGCACCGCAAGGGAGTCGTGGTCGAATCGGAACTGCACTTCTCGCGTGATCGAATTCCATCGACCATCGGCGAGAACGTATTCCGCATTATCCAGGAAGCACTCGCTAACGTGGCCACACATGCCCAGACAAACCGAGCTCAGGTCAATTTGCAAACCGATCAGCGTTCGCTACGCTTGTCCGTGCGTGATGAAGGCATTGGATTCGACGTGTCCAGCGTCAAGGATTCCGCTCGACTCGGTCTCTTAGGCATGCAAGAACGCGTGGAACTTCTGGACGGACATTTCAACCTGGAATCTTCCCCGGGTGCCGGAACGCGAATCGATATCGAAATACCACTTCCGGCCGACGAATCATCCAACGGATAGACGCAAGATCGATGGACAATCAGAATCTGATCCGAGTCGTGTTAGCCGATGACCATCAAATGGTCCGCGAGGCACTTGCGCGGGTCTTGCAACAAAGCGGCAACATCGACATCGCAGCCCAGGCCGGCAACGGGGCCGAGGCAGTTAAAGCCGTTCGCGAATCGCAACCCGAGCTGATCGTACTCGACTATTCGATGCCCGACCAGGACGCCCCCAATCTGATTGAACGACTCCTGCGAATTTCTCCGGAACTGAAGATCCTTGTGCTGACCGTCCACGAGAACATTCATTACGCCGTGCGAGCTTTGGAATCGGGAGCCCACGGTTATCTCATCAAGTCGGCCGCCGTCGAGGAACTGCTCGACGCGATCGAAGCAGTCAGAGATGGCAAAATCTATCTCTCCTCTCGAGTGTCGGACGACGTGCTCTCCCACCTCCGCCAACCAAAACGACAGCGGGTCGGGCTGGAATCACTCTCACCGCGCGAGTCCGATCTGCTCAAGCTATTGGGGGCTGGTGAAAGCCTGCAACAGTGTGCCGAGCGGATGAAGATCAGCACCAGCACCGCTTCGACCTACCGCTCGCGCATCATGGAGAAACTCAACCTCCGAAACACGGCGGAATTAATCCGTTTCGCGCTCGAACACAACCTCAGTGACTGAATTGACTTACGAGTCGCGACCTGCGAACAGCAACCTACGAACGGGGCCTTGCTCGCGCAGCTGAATTTGTAGGATTTCAGCTACAAGCATTTCAGGCCAAAAGCGACAGGCAATCCAGGCCATTTGGACTTAGGATCGAGAAGTAACTTAAGTGTTTCTTCTCCCAGTCCTTTGTCACCCCGAGCCGCGGATTATCGAACATGGCATCCTCTTCAGAGATCGCTGGTCGTTCTCCTCTGTTTCTTCGAGTGACGTTAGGGCTGGTCTACTTCCATTTTGGCCTGCTCAAATTCTTCCCCGATTTGAGCCCGGCAGAACTGCTGGCGACGCAAACCGTGATGGCCCTTTCCGGCCACTTGCTCGATGCCCATGGCGCGCTGATCTGCCTGGCCCTAATGGAAATCGCCTTGGGCATCGGGTTCATCTTCAACCTATTCCCGCGAATCACGTTCGCACTTTTTATCTTCCATATGTGCGGCACGTTCGCGCCGCTCTTCGTGCTGCCTGAGTTCACATTCAAGATCGCTCCCTTCGCCTTCAATATCGAAGGGCAGTACATCTTCAAGAACATTGTCTTCGTCGCGGCAGGATGGACCGTTCTCTATCCGCACGTGTTCCGCCGCGATTCTAATCCGGCGGCAGCGTCAGAAGACCAATCCTCCGCCACGAGCGAACGTGAAGCGAAATTCATTGACCGCCTTTCTACTCCCACGAGTGCCTCCCATGATGAAACCGTTCTGGTATAAAATTGCTGCCGCCCTCTGTTTAATCGGCCTTACCATCGGAATTAAGGTCGCCTACGACCAGTACGCCGACACGGGACTCAGCCGTGTACCTGGGCAACAACAGGGCTACCTCGAAGCGGCCGCCTATGGCGCCACCGAGGTAACCGCGCGGCCTGTTTCGCACCGCCGAGAAGTGACGGAGGTCCCTCCGTTCAAGAAGGACGGACTGCTGCTCTATCCTTCGATCACCAAAGGAATGCGAACGCCGTTTGATCTCTGGCGGTACTATGGGCGCGGCGTTTCATCGTTTGGCTCTCCCATCCTGCCGATGCGGTTCGACCAATGGCTCGAATTTCACCGCAAACAAAAGCCGAAGCTGATGTCGGATGTTCGCGAGTACATGGCGAGCCGATTCGATTTCTCCAAGGATGCCATTGCCGACGTCACCATGTCTGGCGGAAAACCGATCATGCAGGGCCCGGTCGCGCGGCTGCCTTCGGATGTTGCCTCGTTTGAAGAGCTCGCTGGCCTAACGCCGAACGAGATTCGCGAGCGAGACCTGTTTCCGTACAAGCCGCTGGCGCATCCGCTGCAAACGACCGCCCACATGGTCTTTCCCGAGAGCTGGCTCAAAGCCCACCCGGAACACCGGCGAATCGACGTCGACATGGATTTCCCGGGCGAGTATCTGCCGGAATTTCCGCCTCCGCTCTACTTAACTACGCACAAGGAACTCGGAGACATTACCGGCGGACGCGAGATCACTTTGCAAAACTACTACGAGATCTTCGATGGCCTCCTCTCGCCGGAACAAATGGAGGGGCTCAAGGAACTGCTGCGACCGTCGGCCACCACGTGGTTCAACCATACCGACCATCGGGTCACCGAACAGCCGTCCGGCGGAGTCGCTTGCTTCGATTGCCACGTGAACGGTCACACCAACGGTGCCTTTGAACTGGGGCCCGACTCCCGCCCGAACATGGGCCGGCTGCGCGTCGACACGCCGACGATGCGTGGGAATTTCAATCTCATGCAGCTATCGTCGAAGCGATCGATTCGCAGCATGGATCATTTTGCCGAAGTGGAAGAGTACTTTGACGGCGATCCTGGTATGCAACAGTCGATCGGCCCACGCGCCGTCAAACGCGAGGTGACCAATCGGATGGGCGACTTCAATTCCATCATCGATTATCCCCCGGCGCCCAAGCTGAATCCGTTGATGCGGCTGATTCCCGACCTGGCCACGGAACAGGAACTGCGCGGCGAGAAACTTTTCCACGGCAAGGCCCAGTGTGCCCAGTGCCACTCCGGCCCGGCGTTTGTCGACGACTACATGCACGACTTGCGGGTGGAACGTTTCTATGTCGGCCGCCCCGAAGGCCCCATCAAGACGTTTCCGCTACGAGGCATCAAGGACACGCCGCCCTATCTCCATGATGGCCGCTGCCCGACACTGCACGACGTAGTCGAGTTCTTCAACATCGTGCTGGAACTTCAGCTGACCTACCAGGAGAAGCAAGACCTGGTTGCGTATATGCTTTGCTTGTAGGGAGTCTTTAAAGCTATCATCCCACAAGAAAAGGCGCCACCGGCAAGAAGCCGATGACCGCCTGTGGGCAAACTCATTTCAGTTCGTCGTCGCTCGCATGATGAACGACTCCTAACGGGCGTCTTTCTTGAACGTCGTACCGGGAAAGTTGCTGGCCAACGCCTCGAAGGCGGCCTTCGCTTTGAACGTCGCGGGATCAACGGTGCAGGTTACCGTTTTCTTCTCGAAATCGACTTCGGTCGATCGCACGCCTGCCACATCTGCCAAGAGGCTCTTCACGAGAGCAGGACAGCCGACCGGTCACTGCATGCCGGGCACAACAAAAGTGACCTTCTGTTGATTGGCCGCGTCTGCGACTGCGTCAGAGAGGGCGACAAGATCAGCGACGCCAACGGTAGAGAGTGACACAAAGAGCGCTAGCGCCAAGCTTATTACGAACCATGGTGACTTCATAAGGACTCCTGCTAGTCTGGTTTGAGATTACGGTAAATCGTCCCGCGAATTCTTCGCCCGGTCGATGCCTGCTGCGTCTGCGAGGTCGAAAGTCCTGCCCCGGCACGCGGGCGGCCCTTACCGGCTGTGCTATTCTCATCGGCGTTTGGGCAGAAGGCAAGGCATTTTTGCTCCTCTTTAGCTCTGTTTACTACTTGCAGTTTTCTGTCTGTGGGCGATATACCTGCAGTCGCGAGACCCGACACGTGAGCAGTCGCGGCCAAACGGTCCAGGCAAACCTTTTCAACGGAGAGTTCTCTTATGCTTCAATGCCAACATTGCCTCTATGTGTGGATGCTCTTGACGTTTCTCTCGACCGTCACCCCGGCACCCGTGATCGCCGACGACGCAAACACATCTAAGGCAAGCGAAGCAAGACAACCACTCGAAGGACCACTGACCCCGTTTCTGGGAGAAGAGAGGTTCCAGGTGCAGCAGATCTTCGACTCGCAGCGATACCCAAACGTTGTCGTCACGCTCGACGGAACGGTCATCGTCGTCCGCGGGCAAGGTGACTTGAGCATCCGCCGCAGCCACGACGGCGGTGCGACGTGGGGCGCAAAGATCGTCGTCGACAAGAACGCCTGGCACGGCGGCGGAGCAACCGTTGTCGAGACACCAGATACAGAACATACGGGTGACCTGCTACTGTTCGCCGAGGAGCAGCACCCCCCTGCCCCGCTGACTATGTATCGCAGTCGCGACCAAGGAAAAACGTGGCAGGCCGAGAAGCCGGTCATTCGGAAGGATAAGAATGGCCGCATCCCCTCGATGCATATGAACGAGAACGGTATCACGCTTCGCCACGGCGCACACGCCGGCCGGTTGATTCGTCCGAGTCGCGATTACGCCAAGAGAAACCATCGCGATCAGTGGCCCTACCACTACACGAATGCCATTTACAGCGACGATGGTGGAAAAACCTGGCAGACGAGCGACCCTTTTCCAGAGAATGGCACCGGCGAGGCAGCGATCGTGGAGCTGTCCGATGGTCGGCTCTACTACAATTCTCGCGTCCATTGGCAAGCAGCCAAACAACATACCCGCCGCCGCTCTGCGATCAGCGACGATGGTGGCCAAACTTGGAAGGAGTGGCGCATCGTCGAAGCGCTGCCCGACGGCCGGCAGGATCGCTCCTACGGCTGCATGGGCGGGCTAACCCGACTTCCGGTAAAAGACCGCGACGTGCTGATCTTCAGCAACCTCGACACGCCGAACGACGTGCGTGAGCGGATCACCGTTTGGGCCAGCTTCGACGGAGGAGAGTCGTGGCCAGTGAAACGACTCGTCGACTCGGGCCGCAGCGCCTATTCGGCACTGACGGCTGGCCGGCCAGGCACCAAGACTGAAGGCTGGATCTATCTCCACTACGAAGGCGATCCCGGCAAAGAAATGAAGCTGGCCAGGTTCAACCTGAGCTGGCTACTCGCCGGCGAACCGACAGGCAATGGCAAGGTTCCTGCCTGGGTCAAACCGTAGAGCGGGTTGAACGGAAGTGCCGCCAGCCATCTCACGTGCCAAGTCCACACAGACTGCGTATTCGAGCGATCAGCGCAAGAAAAAAGCCCCGCCGCAATGAAGCGGACGGGGCATTTTTGCTTTCCAATCTGTCTTGCGACAGAGTTCCTTGACAACTGCTTAGCAGCTGCGACGACGACGCCAGCCGATGAGGCCGATGCCCAAGAGACCCATGGCAGCCATGGCGATGGCGGCGGGCTCAGGAACGGGCGGAGCGTCATT
>CAYLRE010000308.1:0-5643 GCA_964385715.1 uncultured Planctomycetaceae bacterium | reverse complement strand
AAGTCGCATCGCGATCCCCATTGGTCAGGCGGGCACGAACGGTGATGCGCCCGTTCTCTTCATATTTGAAGATCACGTCGACCGGCGTCTTCGCGGGCAGATCCGGCGGCAAGTCGGTAACTTTGCAGACCCCGATCGCGGTGGAGTTGTTTCCGCTATCGTCGCCCCCTTCCACGATTTTGACTACGACGCTGCGTTGATTTGCTTTTTGTGTAGCGAATCGCCCGCCACCCTTGGCCGGCAACTTGGTGTTTCTGGCAATGATAATGCGTCGTCGAGGCCGTCCGGTCGCCGGCTCGGTTCCCATCACACCCAGATCGTGGGAGCTGACGTTGGTGATCTTTCCCACCGTACTGGTGTGAACGGACCGCCCTTCCTCTGTCTGCAAAAAGCCGGCATAGATTGCCGCCCCGTGAGCGACCGCTTCATCGGCCGCCAAAGAGCGATCGGGCGTGAGACCGCTTTCTTGTTCCAGCATCTTCGTAACCATCGGCATGCGCGTTGAGCCACCGACCAGAAGCAGCCGCGAAACATCCTGCCACTCCAGCCCTGCTTCACGAAGCACGGTCCGTGAGGTGAAGCGGGTTCGCTCCAAGAGATCCTTCGTTATCAACTCAAACTGACGCCGCGAGAAAGGAAGACGCAGCAGTTTACCTGCATGCTCGAAGGTGATCTTCATTTCCTCTCGAGCCGACAACGACTTCTTGGCATCCTCGGCTTCCTGGGCCAATCGAATCAAAGCACTTGGGTCCTCCCGTGGATCGGGGCCACCATGCTCCTCAATAAAGCGTTCGGAAACAAAGTCGATAATGCGGCGATCCCAATCGAGCCCACCCAAGAACACGTCACCAGCGGTTGCCACGGCCGTGTAAGTGTGCCCTTCCAGGTTCATCAACGTAACGTCAAACGTACCGCCACCAAGGTCGTAGACCAGGACCGTTTCTTTTGCCTTGGCCTCGCCGGTGCCAGAGAGAAATCCTTGGGCGACGCCATACGAGATGGCCGCGGCCGTCGGCTCATTGATAATATCGAGCACATTGAGGTTCGCCAGCCGGCCAGCGTCCTGGGTCGCCTTACGTCGCGGCTCATTAAAGTATGCCGGCACAGTAATCACCACGTCTCGCACCTCACCCAACTTAAGCTCGGCATCGCCTCTCAGCTTGGCAAGCACAAACGACTGCACCACCTCCGGCGGCAAGTGAGTTCCCCGCAGAGCCCGCCCAAAACGCGAGGCTCCGATGTCTCGTTTGGCGTAGGCGGCCACTGCGTCCGGCTCGTGCGCCGCGAGCTTGACCGCCTCACGCCCAACCACGATGCCCGTCTGTTCAAAAAGAACCACACTGGGCGTCGTGACGTCGCCTTCGGAATTCTGGATCGTCATCGGCCGGCCCTGGGAATCGAGCATCGCGACTACGGAATAGGTGGTTCCCAAATCGATTCCGACCGGTGGTTGTGCGTTTGCCTCACTCACGTCGCTCTTACTCCTCCGCACTCAATGCGATAACCGCCTTGCACCCATGATTTAAAGGGCTGATTACTGGCCGGCCCTTCCCATCAGCTTACCAGAATGCATGCCCCTGGGGGACGGTCCCCGCGGCCGTGAACCCCGAAAAACCCATTCCCGTTGTCTTTTTCGCAGCCGGCGTCGATAATACTACCAAGCGGTCAGCAACGACATTCGGTCCCATAACGGGGAGCGGCCTCGGCAACGGTCCGGAGTCAATCAAGCGGGGCAAGTATCTTCGCGTTCCTAAGTAACGCGGCAACCGTCAGGCGCACCATGGCTCAAGAATTTGACGCATACCACAAGTGGCTCGGCATCCCCCCCGACGAGCAACCGCCGAATCATTATCGCTTGCTTGCCCTGGCGGACTACGAAGCGGACCTCGATGTGATCGAAGCGGCCGCGAACCAGCGTATGTCGTACGTTCGTGAATGCGCGACCGGACCGCATTCAGCGTTGTCGCAACAGATCCTCAACCACATCTCCACGGCCCGCATCGAGCTGCTCCAGCCGAATACAAAAGCCAAATACGATGCCAAACTGAAGGAAGCCGAGAAATCGGACAACCTTGAACAGCAGGACGCGGCTGCACTTGGTACCGTAACCGACTTCACGATCCCTACGACTCGCAAGCGGACCGCCAGGAAACCACGCCCGAAACCGCAAGGACTCACCTGGCATCTACCGGTCTACGTGGCCGCCGCGATGTTGCTTCTGGCAATCGGTGTCTTCTGGGCCGCGCCGATGGTTCGCGCCAAACTGCTCGGCATCGAAATCGAAGTCGCCGCCGTGGCCTCCTTTGAGTCGCCCACCGCCGATCTGCAAATCCGCGAACAGGCGGTTGCCGCAGAAGAGGAAGACGAGCTGGCGAAGAAGTTTGCAGAAGTCGTTAAGAAGGAGGATGCGGCCGTCGTGGCAGAGAACCCGGCCGCCGGCGAGGGCGACTTGCCTGTGATTATCCTTGACGATCGAACCGCGCCAGAAGACAGAGAGATCGCCCCAGGCACTGGAAAACCAGACAAAGGGCCCGGTGGTTCGCTGCCATCCATTGAGAGCCCGGCTGCGACGGACAAAGAAGATGCCCCCAAGTTACCGCTGCCCAACACCGAGCAACGAAAGGTCGCACTGCAGCAAATCAAGGACAAGTTCGGCCGCATCAAAAAAGCGGACGAGAAGTTCCACGCCCGCTTTTTGATCAGCCAGCTTGATAATTACGAAGGACGCCCCCACACGCAGTACATGCTGCTTGAACGATCCCTCGAATTCGCCAAAAAGAATCTCGACTTCCTTGTGGCCATGAACGCCGTTGAACTGATCGAGGGAACGTATGACATCGATGGGGACGCCTTACGTACGTCGACGATGGTCGAATTCGTTCGCCTCATCGATCCCAAGGCATCCAATTACCAGATCTTTCTTCTTCAGGCGATGTCGTTGCTCGACGAGCACCTGCTGAACGACCGTCTTGAGCTGGCGATCGATCTGTTCGACGCATTCAACGACACAGAGGAGAAAAAGGCTGCCCTGAAACGGGAACTCAAGAAGCGACTCGTGGCCATCGAAAGAGCGCGCGAGTACGCCAAGGATCTGTCTCGGTGGCTCGCCACGATTGAAGAGCCCGACCTGGACGTTGCCGAAGATGCTCGCAAGGCGGAACGGCAACAGCTCGAGAAGAAGAAGGCCAGACAGCAATTGGGACTTTACTACTACTTTGTGAGAGGTCGGAAAGCCCAAGGCCTGGCTGAGATGGCAAAATGCGACAACGAGGCTTTAGCCAAGGTCGCGGCCATGGACAATGCAGCAAGTAGCGCAAGCCGGACCTCTGACGAAATGATCGAGCTAGGCGAGGCCTGGCGCGCGGCGGCTGGCAAAATGCGAGGCAAGACCCAGAAGTACAAACAGGCCCTCAACGAACGTGGTCGTTACTGGCTCGTCCGTGCGTACACCGATGCCCTGCAGGGCTACATGCGAATGGACGAAGAGCTGGACCGCAGCCCCGCCCAGAAGATTCTGGCCGACGTCGAGGCCGTGCTTAAGAAAGAGCAGTTGCTACTCGTCAATTCCATCGGTATGCGGCTGATCTACGTTCCGCCCGGCGAGTTTACGATGGGTTCACCAGAAAGTGAACCGCATCGCCATGGATTCAAAATCAAGAACGAGATCCTGGAGAAGAACATCCCGCTGTCCGAGGAACAACATCGCGTTCGTCTAACAAAAGGCTTCTTCATGGGCATCTTTGAAGTGACGCAGGAGCAGTTTGAAGCCATTTCCACATTCAACCCCAGCCCGTCGCCCGCCAATCCGAAAGCGCCTGTCTCGAATATCACCCAGGTGGAGGCAAAGGACTTCCTCAAGGCACTGTCGGTCAAGGACGGGCGGGCATACCGCCTACCGACAGAAGCGGAATGGGAGTACGCCTGCCGCGCTGGAACCGATTCGGCGTTCAATGTTGGCCATCGGCTCGAACCGTCGCACGCTCGCTTTGGCAGGGACAACACCTATGCTGTGCCGGTCGGTTCTTTCGCCCCCAATGACTTTGGCCTGTTCGACATGCACGGCAACGTCTCCGAATGGGTCAATGACTACTATATGGACGGCTACTTTGACCGACCTGACTCTCGGGTCGATCCCAAGGGCCCCGGAGTGACTGGCTCGCGTCTCTACCGCGGTGGCGGATTCGACAACGCCGCCGGCTTCTGCCGAAGTGCCGCCCGTGCGATAAAGAGCGGTCGCAGGAAGAAGGAGTCGCTTGGATTCCGGGTTGTATTCGGAGCCCGTTAAGTGTGGCGATTCGCTCCTCTCCGCAGATGAGGACGAGCAGAAGAAGACACGAAGACCTACCGAAAGTCGCGCGACTGCGAACTCATCGCGTGGATGCGGCCCTTCATGTCTTCGAGCTTGTTGACCACCACGTGAATCACACCGTGTTTTCGCTCGAGCTTGCCGTGCGCAATCATCGCCGACGAAGTCTTGGCGACCCGGTAATAGCGTTCCCAAATTTGCGGGCGGATTACCAAATTGGCCGTGCCGGTTTCGTCTTCTAGTGTCACAAACGTGATCCCCTTGGCGGTACTGGGGCGTTGTCGCAGTAGCACCAAACCGGCTACACGCACCGGGCGCTCTGCCCGCCGGGTCTGCAACTCGCAACTGGGAGAAACCCGCAACTTGACCAACTGCTGCCGATAAAACGAAACCGGATGAGCCCGCAAGGAGAGCCCGACCGCGCGATAGTCGGCGTAAACCTGCTCCTCGGCTCCCATCTCCGGCAACTCTGCGATTCCAGCAGCTGTCCATTCATCCTCTGCATCTAGAAAATCGCCGTCCGCGGCATCGCTGGCCCCGGCCACCTGATCAAACAAAGGCAACTCACGAGCCGACGCCTCCTGGGCGAGGGAATCCCACAAAGCCCCGCGGCGATCGAGCCCCAACGAGGCAAACGCATCGGCATCGCTGAGCCGCACGATCGTCGACCTCGGCAGCCCAGTCCGCACCGCCAACTGCTCGATGGATCGATACGGGCCGGCCGCTCTCTCGTGCACAATAGTTTCAGCATCGGTGCGTCGCATACCGCCCAACATGCGAAAGCCAAGCCGCAGAGCCATGTTCTTTTTGCTCGGGTTCCCGCTGCGCTCCATCTCCCTACCACCACTGCCAGTCGCCTGCCCCTCAGTCGCACTCTCCTCCAACGTGCAGTCCCAGCTGCTGTAGTTGACGTCAATGCCGCGAACTTCGACACCATGCTCTCGGGCGTCGCGTACTAGCTGGGCCGGAGCATAGAACCCCATCGGCTGGCTGTTGATCACCGCCGCCGCGAACACCTCAGGATAGTGGCACTTCAGCCAGGCCGAGACATACACCAAGAGCGCAAAGCTGGCGGCATGCGACTCAGGAAAACCGTACTCGCCAAAGCCGCGCAGCTGGCGGAACACGTTCTCCGCAAATTCGTCCGACAGCCCGTTCGACTTCATCCCCTCAAGCAACTTGACGCGAAACCGCTCGATGGTGCCCGTTCTTCGCCAGGCTGCCATCGCCCGGCGCAACTCGTCCGCCTCGCCCGGCGTGAAGTTGGCCGCCACGACTGCCAGTCGCATCGCCTGCTCCTGAAAGATCGGTACGCCGAGCGTCTTCTCCAACACCTG
>CAYLRE010000307.1:0-5646 GCA_964385715.1 uncultured Planctomycetaceae bacterium | reverse complement strand
TGCCTTGCCGCCCTCTTTTGCCGCTCGATGATGCGGCAGCAAGCCCTCTTCCAGGCCGACCATGTAGACGTGCGGAAATTCCAGCCCCTTGGCACTGTGCAGCGTCATCAGAGCCACCGCGTCCTGGTTGAGCTGTGACTCCTTGTCTTTCTCGTCTTCACGTCCAGCCACGGCCAGGTCTTCTAGGTAACCATGCAACGTCGCGTCGGGGGCGTCTTCTTCGTACTCGGCGATCGAGTTGACCACCTGTTCGACCGCGCCCCAGCGGGCGTCGCGATCGTCGGCTTCCTTATAGATTCGATCGATCTCGCTGCGGTAGCGAATCTCTTCCAAGAGTTCCTTGACGCCGCCGGCCAGGTCGCCCCGCTCGAACCGCTTTTCGTACCGCATGACCATCTCGCGGAAACGCCCCACGGCTTCGGCCGCCGTCTTGGTGACACCTTCGATTCCGGTCGGGTTCGCCAGCACTTCCCAAAGCGGACAGCCTTTAACGACCGCTTCGGCGAGCAGGCCTTTGACCGCGCCCTGCGAAATACCTCGCGGCGGGTTATTGATCATCCGCAGCATGGAGGTTTCATCGCGTGGATTGGTGAATGCCTTCAGATAGGCCAACAGATCGCGAACTTCTTTGCGATCGTAGAACGACATTCCCCCGATCAAGACATACGGCAAATTGACGCGCCGCATCTCCATCTCAAAGGTGCGTGGCTGCTCGTTGGTCCGGAACAGGATCGCCACGTCGCTGGCACGAATCTCGTTCGCCTCGATCAGATTCAAAATGTCGCGGACCACCTGACGGGCTTCTTCGGTTTCGTCCTCCATTTGCAGGACGCGAACTTTCAGCCCGTTGGCACGAGCCGGCTGGAGAACCTTGTCGTGCCGCTCCTGGTTGTAGGCGATGAGTGTGTTCGCCATATCGAGGATCTCCGGCGTACTGCGGTAGTTATCCTCGAGACGAACGACCTTGGCCTCTGGCCAGTCGACCTTAAATCGCAGAATGTGCGTCACCTCGGCCCCGCGCCAGCCGTAAATAGCCTGATCATCGTCCCCCACCACACAGAGATTACGATGCGGGGCGGCGAGCGACTTGACGATCTGATACTGGCTACCGTTGGTGTCCTGATATTCGTCGATCATGACTTGATCGAAGCGGGCAGCCTCTTGCCGACGAACCTTCGGGAACTTCTCGAACAGTTCAACGGTCAACAGTAGCAGGTCGTCGAAGTCGACGGAGCCGTACTCCTTAAGCGCCGCCTGATAGCGCCGATAGGCAAGCGCCGCGAGGTGCTCCTTGTCGGTCCGCACGGTCTGCTCTGCCTGCTCGGGGCGAATTCCATGCGACTTCCATGTGCTGATGAAGTAGAGCAAATCGCCCGGCCGTAGCGACTCGCCCGGCACGCTCATCTCGCGGAGCGCTCGGCGGGCGGTACTCTCCTGGTCACCTCGGTCATAGATGCCGAATTGCTGTGGATAACCGAGATGGGTGATGTGTCGTTTGAGAATACGAACGCAAAGCGAGTGAAACGTGGAAATCTCCGGCTTCGCCTTGCTTTTGCTCCCTAGCAGCTGCGAGGCACGTTCGCGCATCTCCTTAGCTGCTTTGTTCGTAAACGTGACCGCCAAAATTCGCGAAGGGTCCGTCCCGCTGCGGATCAGTTCGGCAATGCGGTACGTCACGGCCCGGGTCTTGCCACTACCGGCGCCGGCCAGAACGAGCATTGGCCCGCTGAGCGTGTTAACCGCTTCGTATTGAGGAGGACTGAGGGGGGGTGCCATGGGGAGCTTCCGTGCCGCGAGCTGTTGAGGACGGACCAGCCCAGGCATGCCAAAGCCAAGGGCGCCCGTCGCGCAGCACAACAGCAGACTCGCTCCGGCGGAAAAAGACAATCCCCCCGCCGAGCGTGCGAGCCCGCCACTGGTGGCAGTTCGGCCTTGACCCGTCCAATTGCCCGGCGCTATACTTTCGCCGATAATACTGGGGATTTGCGGCTCGCGGCCGGCGTGTTTCCTCAGAATGCCCTGGGCTTCCCGTGGGTACCGACCAAGCCCCTCGCTTAAGCGCGCCCGGGGGTGGCTCCCTGAGAGACCGGCCCTGCCACTGAAACCTTTACCGCGGTCCTAACGGACCGATTATCCCATGAAATCTGAGCGACGACACGAACTGCAGACCAATACCCTGGCAATCTGGCTCTCCGAGAAGGGCAAGTCCATCGGCCAGAACTCCACCTGGTACATCGCCGGTGGAATCGCCATCGTCTTGATATTGATCTTCGCCAAGGTTTCCCGAGATCGTTCCGCCGAGGCGCAGCAAGAGGGCTGGGCCACGCTTCGCACTGTTGAGTCCGCCGGCTACCAAGCCATCGGGGGCTTCCAACCGAACGAACAACAATTCAATGACTCGACAACCACGCTCGAAAAGCTTGCCGGTGACAACAGTGGCAGTAGCCTAGGAACCATGGCGGCAATGTCGCTGGCCGATCTGCAAATGTTTCATGGCAATCTCTACCTGCGCCGGAGTCGCCAGGCATCGAACGAGGCATTTCAGAAGGCAGCCAACGCGTACACGATGGTTATCGAAGACAAGTCGGCGGACAGCATGCTGGTCAATTTGGCTCGTTTTCGCCGCGGTCGCAGTTACGAATGGCGAAACATGCTGAGCGACGCGATCGCCGACTACGAAGCAACCGAGGGCCCCTATGCGACGAAGGCCGCCACCCAAGTCGCCTTCCTCAAGAGCAATGGTGCCACCGCGTGGTACGACGAGTTCGATCAACTCGATCTAACCCAGCGGCCAGTGACTCCGCTCCAGGACTTCTCGGAGCAGCCGTTCTCCGAAGACGCCGACGCGCTTGAGAAGACGTTGCGAGACGCGCTGGGCGATGCTGGCGTTGGGACCGACGACGCCACCTCCGAGGAAGACAGCGCCACGCAAGATGCCGAAGGTAGCGACGCCGCTGGGGAGGACTCGACTCCTGCTTCCGAAGATAAGTCGGCGAACGATAGCACGGACGCGGACGCCGCGACGGACGATGCTGCCAAGGCACCCGCTGAGTAGTCCGCACCGCTTAAGCAACGAACGACCGGGGTCCAGCAAACTACAAGCGGGCCCCGTCACCTACATGCGGGCTACGAGCCAAAGCACGGATTGTCTGGCGCTGCCTTATTCGACGTGTCCTCGCTCCGGCCCTCCTCTCTCCAAGCATCCCGGCTCGCAAAGAATCACTGCTGCGTAGCGTTTTTATGACCGATCCGCAATCCGCGCCCGAATCGTTCTCTTTTCAAGTAGGAGAAGATGACGTCGGCCAGCGGTTCGATGTCTTTCTCAGTCAGCAGCTCCCCGGTTACAGCCGTGTGTTCCTGCGCCGGCTGATCAACGACACGCACGCCAAAGTTGGCGACAAGCGGGTCAAGGCGGCCTATCGTCTTAAGCTGCACGACGCGATCACAGTCGAGCTTGTTTCTCCACCGCAGGAAGGCCCCGAACCGGAGGAGATTCCGCTGGACATTCTGTTTGAGGACGAGCATCTCGCGGTCATCAACAAGCCACCGGCTATGGTCGTCCATCCCGCCAAAGGTCACTGGCAAGGCACACTCGCCTCTGCCCTCTCGTACCATTTTCAAAATCTCAGCACCGTCGGCGGTCCCAATCGTCCCGGCATCGTCCACCGGCTCGACCGAGACACTAGCGGCGTGATTGCTGTGGCCAAGTCGGACGTGGCCCACCACCACTTGGCCAAGCAATTTGAATTACGCACGGTCGAGAAGGAATACCTCGGCATTGTGCTTGGCGTCCCCGACCGCGATCGGGGTGAGATCCGGGAGCCGATTGGCATTCACCCCTATCAGCGTGAAAAGATGGCGATCCGACGCGACCACCCCGATGCTCGCGAAGCACATACCTTTTACGAGACCGAACAACGATATCCCGGGTTCGCGACGGTACGACTAATGCCCAAATCCGGACGCACGCATCAACTGCGAGTCCATCTCGCCCACATCGGGCACCCCATCCTTTGCGATCGACTGTACGGCGGACGAGCGCAGATAACGACCGCGGACCTCACCAAGAACCAAGACCAGGGTGCGGCGAGCGAAACCACACCGCTGCTTTCGCGTCAGGCCTTGCATGCCCGACGCCTGAAACTGGCCCATCCAATTACGGAACAGGCGATCGATATAGAAGCGCCGATTCCGCCCGACATGCAGAGCGTGATCGACGTTCTGCAGAACCTTGCAGGGAACTGATCACCCCGGCGCCCCGCTGACCTGGGTGCTCGCCTACTCACAACGCTGTTGGCCCGCGACTACTTGGCGGGAAACAGATCGCCCATCAGGTCCGTTGTGCCGTGAACTCGCGGACTAAACAACACTTCTCCGGCGGCGAATCCGGCACGTGCCCCTTGCTGCAAGGCAATCGCACGCACGCGATCCAACACGTACTCTTTCTCGGGCGGGAACTGCGTCTGGTAGCAGCGAACCGACGCGATTTTGGCGTCGAGCTGCTCGCTGATGTCGACCACCACTTCCGCATCGGCGGGAAAATCATGCACCGGGCCGACGCTGAGCGTGCAATAGAATTGCCGCTCGATGGTGTGGACCGGCAAGCCGTCAAAGTGCTCATCCCACTTGGTCAAACGGGAATAGAAGACGGCCGCATCGGTGATCTGCATCGCCTGCCAATGATCGGGCGAGGCCATGGGCGTTCTGCCGCCGAGACCAATCACGAGCCGGGGGCGATGCCGGCGAAACTCAGTGGCTAACTGCACACGTGCCTCGAAACAATCAAAAAGCCGGCGATTGGGCAGATCGAGCGTCTTGCGAACATGAACCCCGAGCGCCTCGCCTGCCGCTTTCGCTTCCGCCAATCGCACTTCCGGCCCAGGGGAATTCGGCGTCGGCTCGCCGTCGGTTAGATCGATGATTCCGACGCGATGCCCCTGCTGGACCAGACTCGCCAGCGTACCTCCGCAGGCAATCTCGATGTCGTCCGGGTGGGCGCCAACGGCGATAACATCGAGTTGCTGATCGTCAGGCATATGTTGTGACTCGGGCATACTGTGTAATTCGGCCATGCCATCTATTTCAGGCATGCTTGTGGCGGGAGTCGTAGCGATCGCTGCTCTGTCGCCCAGACAGCGACTCCCAATGACTCACCAGAGCGTGAAACGGCTGCCCCGGTGGCAATAAAGAGAAACGCTCGCCTGCTACTCGAGTCCCTTGAGGAAGTCGCCTAACTGAGAATCGTCGCCGGTGTCGACCTGTTCGTCCTGTTCCTCTTCAAAGCCGGTGAAGGAACCTCCGACAGTTGGTTCCGCCTCATCGCCGAGAAAACCAAGATCCATCTTCTCCTCTTCCGCAGGCGATTCCACATCGGTATCGTCGTTCTCAAACAACAAATCGACTGCATCCCTCTCGGTTAATTCGCCGCCCGCCTGGGGCTGTCGACTAATCCTCGTGACGGCGCTATCGAGATCGTCTTCATCCTCGTCGACCTCGTCGAATACGGCAGCCAGTTCTTCGTCACCGTCATCTCCTGCCCCCATGTCGCCGGGCTCAGGAAGCAACCGATTTTCCTTGATTCGTGCGGCCCACATCTCAAGATCTTCCTCGGTCAGTCCCGAATCACGTGAGATCTCTAAAGTCGCA
>CAYLRE010000306.1:0-5651 GCA_964385715.1 uncultured Planctomycetaceae bacterium | reverse complement strand
GCATGGACACCAACGTGGTGGGTCGCAAATTTAACGACCACGCGGCGACCGAAGGCGAAACGCCCAAGATCAAGCGTATCGCAGTACGCAACGTCATCCACGGCAACGGCAACGGAATCGGCATTGCCGAGTTCTGCACGAAACGGGCGATCGAGAGAACCGACCTGGTGCAAACCCGCGTGAACAGCCTGACCTCGAATCATCCGACCGCTGGCATGTTGCCGCACGACTACGAAGCCGACCGGGAAATGATTCACGCGGCACTCGGAACGATTGGCCTGGCAACCCCACAAGAAGCTCGCATGATCTGGGCGCGAAACACCAAAGACCTCGAAGAACTCGCCTGCTCCATCGACTACCTCGACGAAGCCAACTCTCGAGACGACCTGGAAGTGCTTGGCGAACCGTTTGATTTCCCCTGGGACGAAGCGGGCAATCTCCCCGAGCACGTCTACTAGAACAATATCTGCATCCACCGAAACAACGACGCCAAGCGATCGAAGAATTACGAGTATGACGAAACGACCTGACGACATTTGCGTACGACCGGAACGCCCTCTCGATCCTGGTTCGCGACCGCTGGCGACGCCGCTCTGCCCATCGACCGTCTACCATTGCGACTCGCCGGAGCACGCAGAACAGTTGCTGACCGGCCAGACCGATGGCTACGTCTACAGCCGCTACACGCACCCGAATCAACAGCAACTGGCCGAAAAGTGCGCTGAGCTACACGGAGGCGATCATGCTACCGTCACCGGATCAGGCATGGCCGCGCTTTCCCTGGCGATGGTCGCTCTCCTCGAACAAGGAGATCACGTTGTTGTCAGTCGCGAACTGTACGGAAAGAGCCTTCAGCTATTCGGTCGGGAGGCAAATCGGCTCGGCATTACCAGCACGCTCGTCGATGCCAACAATCTGGAGGACGTTCAGGCAGCGATCGAATCGAACACCAAGTTGGTCGTCGTCGAGACGATCTCCAATCCGATGCTGCGGGTCGCCAACATTCAGGGCCTGGCCGACATTGCCCACGGAGGCGGTGCCCGGCTTTTGGTCGACAACACGTTTGCTTCGCCGGTGGTTTGCCGCCCCATTGAATGCGGCGCCGACTTCGTCATGGAGAGCATTACGAAGATCATGAATGGCCACAGCGACGTCATGCTCGGCGTGCTCACCGGTAAGAATGCAGACTGGGATCGCGTTGAGCTGGCCTATTCCACCTGGGGCTTCTTCGCCAGTCCGTGGGATTGCTGGCTGGCCACACGTGGACTTGGCACGCTCGCCCTACGAATGGAACGTGCAGCCAAGAATGCCGCGGCGGTGGCCAATCTCTTGTCGAAACACGCAACGGTCGAATCCGTGCGGTATCCTGGTCTCGACAATCACCCCGACCGCGATTTGGCCCGTTCCCAACTCCATACAGCCGGGAACATGGTCACTTTCACGCTACCAGGCGGTAGCGCGGCCGTCAGTCGATTCATGGAAGCGGCCCAAGAGATTCCCTTCTGCCCCTCACTTGGCGAGCTCTGCACGACGCTCAGCCACCCGGCGACCACGAGCCATGTCGGCCTTGATCGTGAAGACCGGGAACAGCTCGATATCTTCGACGGCACAATCCGGCTATCGATTGGGGTCGAGTCACCGGAGCATATCCTGTCCGCACTCGAAACGGGCTTAGCCGCGGCGGCCAGCGTTTAACATAGATATATAGATATTAGGACCGCTGCTCCCCTGTCGACCGCTCGCGAGCTGGGATTTCCCGGCACAAAATGCCACCCGTGACCACTCCTTATCGGTCCAGTCGCCTTGGACCGAGGCCCAAGTACAGGTATGATAGGGGGAATTCGCGTTGGCGGCCTTCCGACAGAAATGGGACGCCAACGCCAGACGATATAGCGGATGTTTTGGAGATCTTAATGGCGAAGCAAAAAGAAGAAGCGCTCGAAGTTGAGGGCACAGTAACACAGGCCTTGGCGAATACTCGTTTTCGTGTCGAAATCGACGGTGGCCACGAAGTCATTGCCCATGTTGCAGGTAAGATGCGGAAGCACTTTATCCGTATCGTTCCCGGTGACAAAGTGCGCGTGGAGCTTTCGCCCTACGATCTCACCAAGGGTCGAATTACATTTCGCGAGAGATAAATCGATATCGTACGCAAATTTCCCCGGGGCAAGGGGCGGCGCGTACTTGGGAAATTTTGGGGCACTTCTTACGCGGGGCATCATTCAGTGCAGACGTCGGTGAATACGTGCGTCGACACGTTCTGTGTGGCGTATTGCCGAGACCGCGGCCTGCCAACCATTTCGCGTGGGCCGCGAATTCACGCCCGACGAAACTTCCCCCTGGAAATATTCGACAATCATTCCGACATCCGTCATATTGATGGATCTCTGTGCGGTCCTATATCGCAAGCCAACTCGACGACAAGGTGAATTCTCTCACTCAACGACGAACATGCTCAACCTCGAACTAGCATCGGTTGACGATTCACGGTCATGTCCGACAAGCCTGGTTTCTAAACTCGTAACTCCTTGACATCGCTTTCAAGAAAGAATGTCCATCATGAGAAAAGCAATTGCACTCGCACTATTGTTAATCGTTGCCGCAACGCTGCTGGCAAGTCCATCCTTCGCACAAGACAACAAACCGTTTGCCGTCGTATCGGTGAAGAGCTACGACGGCCTTATGGATGGCGTCGGCAAGATCGGCGAGATCGTAGGTCTTCCCCAAGCCGCGATGATGGTCCAGGGTCCGATTATGCAGTTAACCCAGGGCCAGGGACTGGCGGGAGTCGACACCAAGCGCCCCTGGGGTGCAACCTTCACCTTCGTCGAAGGAGGTTCCGTCAGCCAGCTCGCCTTTCTTCCCGTAACCGATTTTCAAGCGTTATTGAAGCTTAGCCCACTTCCTGCTGAAGACGTTGGCGGCGGCATCTACGAAATCAACATGGGCGGTCCAGCCGCTGTGCTGCTCGTCAAGCAGCAAGGAGACTGGGCCTTTCTGACCAGCGCCGAATCCGCGTTTGAATCATTGCCCGAAGATCCAGCCGCCTTGCTCGGCGAACTGCCTTCTAAGTACTTGGTGGCTACCCGACTCGCCGTACAAGAGATTCCGGAAGACGTTCGTCAGCAGTGGGTCGATTTTTTCCACATGATGTCGAACGCTGGCGGACAATTTGGTCCTGGCGGGTTTGGCGAAGCTGACGAAGACGCTCCCGTCCCGGCGCAGGTTCAGCAAATTCAAATGTTGCTGGAGGAATCGAAAGACTACGAGGTTGGTCTCTTGGTCGACGACCAGAAGAACGAACTCGTCATGGAAATTGTAGCGACGGCCGTCGACGGCTCTGCGCTCGCTGCAAGCTACAATCGGTATCAAGAAACGGAGAGTGCCTTTTCCGGATTACTCTCCCTCGATGCTCCATTCTCCTTATTGGTCGCCCAAAGAGGTGAAATGACTGGCGTAGAGAAGGAAGCTCTCAGTGAACAGCAAGAAGAGTTGAAGGCGAATCTAATCGCCTCGCTCGACGAAGACGAAAGCCTTCCAAACGAGGCGAAAGCGATGATTGGCCAAGCCCTTTCGGATCTGATCGATGTCGGATACGACACGCTCAAGTCCGGCTCGGTCGACTTTGGTTATCGCGCTGAATTGGCGCCCAGCCCGAATGTCGTAGCCGGCGGCTCGGTCGTCGATGGCAAAGCGGTCGATGGTGCTATAAAACGCCTGGGCAAACTTCTCGAAGGCGGCGAGGGAATTCCACAGATCGACTGGGACGCCGATACGATCGACGGACACTCCATCCATCGGGTATCCATTCCTATTTCGGAAGATGAACGAGATGACTTCGGACCCGTACTATACGACATCGACGAACTCACCATTATCGCGGCAATAGCAGATAAGAGCGTCTTCATGGCTGCCGGAGGAGCTCCCGAGGAACTGCTGAAGAAAGTTATGGCCGAGTCGAAAGCGGGGGCCTCCAAGAAACGATTGCCGTTTGAAATGACCGTTTCCGCGAAGTCGGTTCTCGACTGGCTAGTCGATGTCGGCACACGAATGGCCAACGACGAAAACGGAGCCGGTCCCGGCCAACAAGAAATGATGATGATGCAGATGCTCGCGCAGTCGCTCGCAGCCAGCCAAGGCAAAGATCACCTTCGTATCACCGCCGAGAGCATTCCCGACGGTTCCAAGTCTCGGATCATCATTGAAGAAGGCTTGCTTCAGCTGATGCAGATGCCGATGCAAATGATGATGATGGGTGCACAGGGTGGTCCCTTCCCTGGACAATAGAAGCAAAACGTTGCCTAACTACGAGGGCAACTGAACGACCGTGTCCGGCTGCGACGCCTGCGAGCGTCGCAGCTGGCCACAGGCGGCGTCGATCTTGGCACCTTTGCGTCGTCGAATCTGCACGTTCACCGATCGCTCTCCCAAGATGTCGACGAAGCGGCGAACTCGCGTCACCTCCGGTGTCTTGTAAGGCAAGCCCGCTACCGGATTGTAGGGAATCAGGTTGAGCATCGCGCCACGACCTGACAGTAGCTTCGCCAAACGGCGGGCATCTTCTTCTCGGTCGTTGATGCCGCCCAACAACACATACTCAAACGTCAGGCGCCGACCTGAAACTTCAAAGTAGCGATCCGCGGCCGACATGATATCCGCCAGCGGAATCTTCTTGCTCACCGGCACCAACTCGTTTCGCAAGTCATCGTCCGCCGCATGCAGCGAGACGGCCAGGCTGTACTTGCAGCCCATGTCAGACAAACGATCGATGGCGGCCGGCAAGCCAACGGTTGATATCGTGATTCGCCGCGGGCTGATCCCCAACCCATGGTCGCTCTCCGCTTCGGCAAGCGCCGGCAAAAGCGAATCCAAATTCGCCAGCGGTTCTCCCATGCCCATCACAACAATGTTGCTCAGTCGCTCCGGCAATGGCTTGCCTTCAGGAGCCGGTGGCAGCAGCCGAGCAAGCCGTAACATCTGCTCGACGATTTCGCCGGTCGTGAGGTTGCGAACCACGCCGTCCAAACCCGTGGCGCAAAACACACAGCCCATCGCGCAACCAACCTGCGTGCTGATACAAATCGTGCGGCGAGCACCATCGCGAATGAGCACACTCTCGATCTTCTCGCGGTCATTCAGCTGAAAGAGAAGCTTCTCCGTTCCATCCTCGGCCAGTTTATGGGCCGCAACCTCGGCAGACCACAATTGCAACTGCCCCGCCAACTGATGCCGTAACGCTTCTGGCAGGTCGGTCATCGATTCGAACGAATCCGCCTGTGAGCGATACAACCAGCGCCGAATCTGCCGACCACGAAACGGCTTCACATCGATCGTGGCTAGCCACTCGATCAGCTCGTCCTGCGTCATGTCCAACAGATGTTTCACAGATCCCATACCTAACTGCTAATCAGAGTTCTCAATCGAGGCATTGATCGTGTCAGGCCCCACCAACGCCGCCAGAGCGACAAAAGAGGACACGATATTCGCCGCTGCGTGGATACTCAAAGCCCTTCATTTTGTTCCGGGGGTCCACCGACCGCAATCGCCGAGCGTTTCCAAAGGACACGTAGGTCGGTGAATAAGCGAGTATCGCCGACCAAACCCGTCGGAAATTGGCCTCGCTAGATTTTTTTAAACATCAAAAAATTTTT
>CAYLRE010000305.1:0-5664 GCA_964385715.1 uncultured Planctomycetaceae bacterium | reverse complement strand
TTCGTTCCACCGTAGGCCGCGTTTCTCGTAGAGTTCGTATAGCGTATTGGCTCCCGAGGCGTTGATCACGGCCAGTCGAGGGACTCGATCAATGAGCCCTAGTTCCTTGAGCTCCATGAACGCCTTGCCGAACGCGCTGGAGTTGCCGAGATTGCCGCCGGGGACGACGATCCAGTCGGGGACTTCCCAACGAAGGCCTTCGAGAACTCGGAACATCACGCTTTTCTGCCCCTCGAGCCGGAAGGGGTTCACGCTGTTGACCAGGTAAATGCCGAGCTTCTCCGTAACCTGAACGACACGCTGCATGGCGTCGTCAAAATCTCCGGCAATCTGGACTGTCAGGGCTCCGTAGTCGAGCGCCTGGGACAGCTTGCCGTAAGAGATCTTTCCCGAGCCGATGAAGATGATCGCCTTCATCAGCTGAGTGACCGAGGCGTACATTGCCAGCGATGCACTGGTGTTTCCCGTCGATGCACAGGCCGCTCGCTTTGCTCCGATCGAACGGGCGTGTGTGAAGGCGGCCGTCATACCATTGTCTTTGAAACTGCCGGAGGGGTTCAGGCCTTCGTATTGCAGGTGCAGGTCACCGGAAGTCAGGCCGACATACTTTGCCACGGCCAGCGAATGTTGAAGCAGTGTTTGCCCTTCGCCCACGGTGACAATCTGTTCCGCTTGGGCAAACGGCATCAATGAGTGGAATCGCCACACGCCGCTGAGAGCCAGTGGATCGTATCGACGGCTCCACAATTCTTCAAAATCGGAGAGACTCTTGGGCGGGGTGGCTCGGTCCCAGTCATACACAACATCGAGCAGGCTGCCGCATTTTCCGCAGGCAATTCGTACCTCATCGACGCCGTAGGTCGTGGCGCATTGGGGATTAATGCAACGTTGAAACGCGACATCCACTTTGGTCGAGACATTCACGCGAGCGTCGCCCCTCGAGGCTGAAGAACAAATGGGCGTGACTTGCTGTGCAAGCAGCGCAGAAATTCCAGTCTAGGTAAGCTTTTTCTGCCGTTCAAGGTAGCAGGTTAGGAAGATCGGCATACCGGCTTCTGCCGCCATTGGTCCCCGCCATTTGACACCCAGATTGAGGGCATCTAGAATAACGGGTCTGGTCATTTCCAGAAGTGGGCACACCGTGAGAAGTCATTTCAGCATTGAGGATCGCGATGAAAAAGACGGAGATGAAACCGTATAAGGAAATGCTTATTCAGCTACGAGCCCGTTTGCGCGGAGATGTTTCCGCAATGGCAGATGCGGCCTTGAATAAGACCCGGTCGGAAGCCAACGGCGATCTTTCGAGCATGCCGATTCACATGGCGGACATCGGCAGTGATAACTTCGAGCAGGAGTTCACGCTCAGCCTGATGGAGACCGAGGAAGGCACCCTGGAAGCGATCGAAGCCTCTTTGGAGCGGATCGAAGATAAGACGTACGGTACCTGCGAAGAGTGCCAGAAGCCGATCAAGAAGACGCGTCTCAAAGCGATTCCGTACACCCCGCTCTGCATCAGCTGCGCTAGCCTGCGTGAGCAAGGTTAAGTCCGCGGATAGAGATAAGCACGAGCTTCGCGGACGGAGTCGGGAAGGTCAGCCATGAAGGCGATCCCGAAGAGCCGATATCTACTCTTCTGCGTCATTGCAGTTGTCGGGACCTTCGTCGATTTAGCGACCAAGACTTGGATCTTTGATCGCCAGTGGCCTGACCGGCGTGTTTGGCCGTTTGCTCATTACGTCTCCCCGGACGGGCTGCCCTTAACTCCTGCTGAGATTGCCAAAATTCGGCAGGCAGAGCCTGTTTTCAGCGCAGGCGATTTTGAGCTCGCCTGGGAGATCAGCTACAACGAAGGAGCTCTGTTTGGTGTCGGCCAGGGGCTGGTGTGGCTGTTTGCTGGTCTGTCGGTGCTGGCGTTTCTGGGCGTCGTCTACTGGCTCTTCTGGCTGGGCGAGGCCCGCAGTCTTTGGCTCTGCATTGCCTTGGCCGGGGTAACGGCAGGCATCTTTGGCAACCTTTACGATCGCCTTGCCCTGCATGGGCTTGAGTGGCCTGAGGGGACCGGTGCCGCGGCGTGTCTCGGCCGAGAAGGGGAACCGATGTACGCTGTGCGGGACTGGATTCGGGTCCGTTACGGCGACAAGCCTTGGCCCAGTATCTACGGCATCAATCATTGGCCCAACTTCAACATTGCCGATGCTCTGCTGGTCTGCGGAGCGATCATGATTGCCATCGAAGGGGTTCGCGACCATCGCCGGCGATCGAAGGAGTCGGACGCGACAGGCGAAGAGACGGCGGCAGCCGGTTAATCTTGCCTCCGGCGGCAGTTGGTTTGTCCGCTCGGGAGGTTGGCTCGCTCCCTATAGGCCTGTTGGTATCTCCTGGTCGCAGTCGGCAATCAGCCCGCTCCGTGGGTCGTCGCGGGCCAGATTCGTCCTTGCCGCTAAATAACCCATATTTTGCGACCGGTTTTCTTGACATACGCATTGGCCACACCGAATAATGGGGGGTAGGGCGAGTGAGGGGGACGCTCGCTCGCCGCACAGAAAAATGGATCAGGAACATTGGAATGGGCTCCGCAACGGCTGGGCCATGGAAGATCAGGCATAGAAATTGAAGGGGGCAGCACTCGCAGTAGCGTAGGAAAATTCAACGGCAGATTTGCAACAGAAGAGCATCCGTTATCAGCGGTTCGGTTTATGAATCCTTGGGAGCCAAGACTGTTGTTGGCAGTCGCAGGTCATCTGGCAAATCGTCATGAAAATCTCTCGCACAGTAGCTTACGCGCTACAGGCCACCTTGCTTCTAGCTGAATCTGGAAGTGATCTTCCCGTTCCTTGTAGCCGACTCTCTGAGTCGGGAAATATGCCGGAACGATTTCTGCTGCAGATTCTTCGGAATCTGGTAACTCACGACGTGCTCGATTCTACTCGTGGTGTCGATGGTGGTTACCGGCTTCGACGTCCTCCCAGCGAAATCTCCGTGCTCGATGTTATCGAGGCGATCGAAGGTCCGCTCAATCCCAAGTTGCCATCCGGCGACGGGTTGTCGGATGCCTCGCGAGCAAGAATGGAGATCGCGCTGACCGACTTGGCGGCCGCTTCTAGGGCTCAATTGGACGCCGTCAAGATTGCCGATCTCTTGGATGTTGCTTGACGTCGATCAGCGGTCGTGGGAATTTCGGCCGTCTATTTTCACGCTCTGCCGGTGCCGGATTGCCAGCGCATGATTCGCTTTGCACAATACGGGTGCAGCTAGCGGTCGACTGGTCGTGGCATCTTCTGCCTTAGGCTGAGAGCCGTGCAGATCCATTTTGTTTCGTTCGATTTTTCTCTCGAAAGGCTTCTGGTGTCCCACGAATCCGATCCACTTCTGGCTCGACTGGAGCTGGCCCGGCAGATTGCGGCGGACGCCGGACGCATCACGCTGAAGTATTTTCGAGATCCGCAATTGGCGGTTGATCGCAAAGCGGACGCGAGCCCCGTCACGGTTGCCGATCGCGAATCGGAACAATTCATGCGTGCGGAGATTGCCAAGCATTTCCCGGACGATGGCATCGTTGGGGAAGAGTTTGGCCAGCAGGAGGGCAGTTCCGAGTACCGTTGGGTGCTCGATCCGATCGATGGAACCAAGTCGTTCATCAGCGGCGTTCCGCTCTACGGTTGCCTGGTCGGTCTTTCGCGTGGGGGGGACGAAGCGGTAGCCGGCGTCATTGAAATTCCGGCCCTCGGTGAATGCGTCTTCGCGGCCGTTGGCCATGGAGCCTGGACCCAGCTCGATGGCCAGGAGCCGGAGCCGGCCCGCGTTTCTGCTCGAAATCAGCTCTCAGAGGGCCTGTTTTGTACCAGTGAGGTTCCGACATTCGCCGAGAGGAGCGACGGAGACGGTGCCGCGGCGTATGATCGATTGCAGGCAGCCGCTGGCTTAACTCGCACCTGGGGCGACTGCTACGGGTATCTGCTGCTGGCCACCGGCCGGGCAGACGTGATGGTCGACCCGATTCTCAACATCTG
Organism: uncultured Planctomycetaceae bacterium; assembly: GCA_964385715.1. Taxonomy (GTDB): domain Bacteria; phylum Planctomycetota; class Planctomycetia; order Pirellulales; family UBA7805; genus MB-PLM-2. Next base: position 1,654 of record CAYLRE010000305.1, on the reverse strand, counting down.
GGACGCCTGTGCCGTGAAGCCGGTTGTCGAGGAAGCAGGCGGCAAATTCACTGACTGGAAGGGGAATTCGACCATTTTGGGTCAGGAGGGGGTCGCCACGAATGGTCCCCTGCATGACGAGGTCTTGGCCCATCTGGCCGGAAAGTAGGCCCGCAGCACCGGATTTGCTTGCCACGCAGTAGACGCAGGCGGCCAATTTTCTCACAGATCCGCTGTCAGCAGGCCGACAATCCTCTGGTGGCGAATGGATGCCCCTGGTTGCGGCTGGCTCTGTAGTTTCTCCTGGGTTGGTGCCCTGCATCCCTCTTGTCGCGGGCTGGGAACCGATTATATTACAGAGCTTGGATTTACGTAGCGGATCTGTATTGGGAGTCGGCGAAAATGGCGCGGACCTGTGAAGTTTGTGGAAAAGGCCCTCAGATGGGCAATTCGGTCGAGACTCGCGGTAAAGCGAAGTACCTCGGCGGTGTCGGTACGAAGATTACCGGTATTACGCGGCGTCAGTTCAAGCCGAACTTGCAGAAAGTTCGCGTTACTTTGAGCAACGGCACGAACAAGTCGATGCGAGTGTGCACGCAGTGCATCCGTAGCGGAGCGGTCACCAAACGCGTTAAGGTGGCTCCCTTCCGTCTTCCCAAGACCGATAACAAAGCGGCAGCCAAGTAGGGCATAAGTGGCGCTGCTTCGGAGCGTTTTACTCGCCCGCTGTCGCCTGATGCCTATCATGGGGCCCGACCGGAAAATCTGATGTCGCTTACGTCAGCCGAGGTCGAAAAAGTCTCGCTTCTTGCCAGACTAATGCTGTCTTCCGAGGAAATCGATTCGATGACCTCGCAGTTAGGGAAGATCGTCGACTACGTCGACCAGCTCTCTTCGCTCAATACGGATGATGTTGAACCGCTTGCCCATGCCGTCGAGTTGGTCAATGTCTTAGCGGATGATGAGGTCCGTCCCAGCCTGCCTCGTGATGAGGCTCTCTCACAGGCTCCGAATCGTGACGACGAGTCGTACCTCGTGCCGCCGGTTTTGGGCGACTAATTTCGTATGATCGACTCTTTGTCCTCGCTCTGTTCTCCCGCGTTCCAACATCTGCCGCTAAGTTTCATGAATCGGCACTAAGTTCGGGCGGAAAACCAAACATCCATGTCGCTCATTTCCAAAACCGCCGCCGAGTTGCTGACGCTGTTGAAGGCCGGAGATGTTTCGGCCGCCGACGTCACCGATGCCTATCTCGATCAGATTGCCCAGCACGACGGTGAAGTGCAGGCATTCATTCATGTCGATCCCGAAGCAGCCCGAGCGCAAGCGGCCGACATCGACAAGCGACGTCAGGCGGGCCAAGAGGTTGGCCCACTGGCCGGACTGCCGGTGGCTATCAAGGATTTGCTCTGCACTAAGGGCGTGCCGACGACCTGTGCCTCGAAGATGCTGGAAAACTATCGCCCGCCTTACGACGCAACCGTGGTGGCTCGGCTCAAGGCGGCCGGCGCGGTCCTGATCGGTCGCACCAACATGGACGAATTCGCCATGGGCGGTTCGTGCGAAAACTCGGCCTACCAGACTACGACGAATCCTTGGGATACCACGCGAATCCCAGGTCGATCGAGCGGCGGTGCGGCTGCCTGCGTGGCCGCCTCGATGGCTCCACTTTCGA
>CAYLRE010000304.1:0-5700 GCA_964385715.1 uncultured Planctomycetaceae bacterium | reverse complement strand
ACTATTGGCGGGGCGACCTGTCTCGGCCCCATCAACACGGGCTCCGCCGGCGGAAAAGTCGCCCGAGCGAGCCGGCCGTGCTGAGATCGTATCTTGCGCCGCAACAGAGGCGGCCGGTAGACGGACTTCAAACACCGCGCCCGAGGTGACTCGCGGGGTGTGAACATCGCTCCCCGCGGACTCGGCAGCATCGACGACACGGACCGAACCTGCCATGGCTCGGGCCATTTTGTCGACAATTGCCAGACCGATTCCGGAGCCCTGCGGATGGGCCGACGGAAGCCGAGCACCAGGCTTGAAGATCTCTTCGCGATACTTGCGATCGATACCCCGACCGTTATCCGCGACGCGGAACCAGGCCATTGCGCCGGGGCCGAACGCTTGCCCGCCGCGGATCGTGATGCGTGGTCGAATCGCGTCGCACCCGTGGCGCGCGGCATTGCGCACCAGATTGGTCACGATCTGCTTTACGCGTGCGGCGTTGCTCCATAGCTGCGGAAGTTCGCCTTCGACGGAGAACGTGATTCCGCGCTCGGCAAGCAGATCGCGCTGCTCGAAACGGATCGACTGCACGATGTCGGCCAGATCGACGACTTCCGGCTGCATATCGACGCGGCCGGTTTTGCCCAAGGTAATAAGATCGCCGAGAAAGCGCCTCGACTGAGCCAAGCAGGCGTCGAGGTGGATCATCTTCTCCTGCACTTCGGGCATGGCGACGCGCTCTGAGGCCCGCTTCAGTTGAGCGAAGGAGTTCGACAGCAACATGAAGTTGGCGTTCATGTCGTGCGACAGGGCACGTACCAGGTGATCCAGTTCCTCATGATCGCGACGCAATTGTTGCGATTCCTCTTCCGCTCGTCGCTCTTCTTGTTTGGCCTCCATCGCCTGGCGAATTCGCGTGCCGAGGTCGGCGCGGTGTAGATCGGCCTTGGCGATGTATTCGTGGGCTCCCCGTTTGATCGCTTCGGCGGCCAGTTGTTCGCTACCGATTCCGGTGACCAGCATGGTGGCCGGATTGGAGTCTGTCTCTTGCAGCTGGGCGATCAGACGCAGTCCATCAATATCGGGCAGGTGATAGTCGACCAGGGCCACGTCGATCGCGTGGCGACGGGCCAGGGTGAGCGCGGTCTGGCCATCGGCCGCTTCAAACACGTGGGTGCGAGGATCGAGCTGTTCGCGGATCAAATCGCGAAAAATGGCTCCCGCTTCTGGTATGTCGTCGACGATAAGGACGGAGGGGATCTGCGCGGCGGCGTTGTTTTGTGTGATTGTCATACTAAATGAGTCGGTCGAAATGACCACAGAACCGTGGTGGAACGCCCACCGGCGAGGTTTTCCGCGTTGCGAAAACCGGTGCGGTCAATTCGGTTGTAGCGGCCGGCAGAGGCCGGCGGACTTTTGGCCGATTTGAGCCGTTTTTCCCTTCCAGGGAGACCCAGCAGCGGTATTCGAGCGAGATTGTGGCGTTTTTCCCCTGGCCGTTGGCCGAACGGAGCGAGGCCGCACGCTTTGCCTAGTCTGCCTGAGTGAAACGCGTTATTTTTACGGTTAGTCGTTCGAAACATTTACACGTACACGACAGAGCGAATAGTCATCATGTTGACGAACTCTTGGTCATCTGCCTCTCGGTCATCGCGAATCCTTCTGGCTCTCTTCGCCCTCAGTATCACTTCGGGCTGCACGGAGAGTCCCCAATCCCAAGTCGAGACGAAGAAGGTCTCGGTCCAGGCGCCCACCGTCACCGATGACGAGCTGCGGGATATGATCGACGAAGAGCTACGCTACACCTTCACGGGACGTCGCTTGAATCTGGTCGACAACGCGGCCTGGCAGATTCTGCACGGAGCACTGCCGTTCGGAAAGCGCTTTGATGTCTACAACGGCGACCAACCGGTTTCGGCCATCGACTGGGTGCTCGAAGGCAATCAGATGACTGGCTGGACCGTTCGCCACGGCTCAAAGGATCTGGGCGGCCGGCGAGGACTGAAGATGGTGCTTGAGTCAGGTTCCAAGACCGGCCAAGGCCACGAAGATCAGTGGCTGGCTGTGATCTCGCAGTCCAGGCCTTATGGCGGCAAGCAGGATTACCCGGCCGACTATCCGGTGATCTTTCAGGGTCACGAATACCAAATGGGCGACATCGTTCGTCAGGTGATGTGGGACGTTTACGAGGGCAAGGAATGCAGCTGGACGCTGATCGGGTTGACCAATTACCTCGGTCCAGAGTATTTCACCGAAAACACCAGCTGGCCAAACAGCAACGGGGAAGAATGGACGGTCGAGCGCATCGTTGAGATGGAAGCGAACGAGAACATCGACAACAGCGCCTGTGGCGGAACGCATCGCTTGATCGGCATGGCCATGGCACTGAGGCGATACCAGCAGGAGACTGGCATCTCCCCCGATAAGCTGACCGGCGGTTGGAAGGCGGCCCACGACAAAATTCAGGACGCGATTCGCAAGGCTCAAGATTTTCAGCAGCACGACGGTTGTTTCTCGACGGCCTACTTTCGTGGCGCGTCAAGGTCGACCGACGTCGCGGTGCGGATCAACAAGAGTGGACACACTTTAGAAGTGCTCGCCCTGGCCATGGACGACGAGCGGATCAAAGAGCCGTGGGTGACTCAAGCCGCGGTCAACCTCTGCGAGTTGTTCCGCCTGACTCGCGAAATCAACCTGGAGTGTGGCGGCCTTTACCACGCCGCTCACGGACTGATGGAGTATCGCGAGCGTCGCTTCGGGGCCTGGCCCTACCCGGGTCAGAAGAGCGCTGCCGCGGCGGGCGAAAAGCCGTCTTCCGCAACGGACGAGGACGAGTCGGCAGATTCGCTGCCGAGTGCCAAGGCCGATGGCGATGATGAGACGAAGACCGAGTAGCGAGCCCTAGGGGGTTTCGCTTTCTGCGGCCGATTCTTCGTCAGTTGGTTGATCGGCGGTGTCATCATCCGCGGCCGATGGATCGGCGGCAGGCGTTTCTTCCGCAGGCGGCTCATTCGCGGGCTCTTCCTTGGTCGCTTCCGTGTCGGCTGCCTTCTCGTCGGCATCTTCGTCTGCGACCGCATCATTTTCGGGCTGGTCGCTACTCGTCTCGGCCGCAGGTGCCGGTTTTGATGGAGCTTGTTGCAGCAGTGGCCATGGCGGCAGATTCTTGATCTGGTCTGGCGAAATGAGTCGCGTCAGCGGCATCGGTGTGTTGCCGGCCGTCTGGATGAATAGCCCCGAGGCGGCCGCGGAATGCCCCAGGCCGATCTGTAGCTGTCGCTCACTATGATTGGCAATCAGCTGTCCACCCGATTCGCTGCCGTAGAGGGCCGCTTTAGGTCGTCCATCGACCGATTGAATCTGGATCGCGCCATGTTGTCGATCGCTGGTCGCCGTGATGTTGACCAGCGGTTTGACATTCTCACTGAAGATCGTCAGACGGCCGACGGTGTTGCCGGTCAACTGACCCTGATCATCGATGGTCGGCATCGCGTTGATCAGCACCGCCGGCTTGTCGCCCGGACCACGAATGCTCAATTGCCTGGCCCACAAATTGGTCACACTCGTCTTGGTATCGATCGTGGCACTCGCCTGTTCAACGGCATCCATGACGCGAATTCGACCTTGGCTGACGTTGACAATCTCCTGCTTGGGGGCTTCATCGTTCTCTTGAGCCTTAACTTGGCGCACCGTACGTATCGGCACCGCGTCGAGGATCACCTTGGAGTTGCCCTGGTCATCGAGAACGGTGATCGAGCCCTGGGTCACGGGCTGCGGTTTCTTCGGATCCTCATCGGACTCGTTCGTTATCGGAGTTGTCTTGGGAACGACCTTTTGCGTGCTGAGGACCACCTGCGGTTTATTGCGCTCATCTACCACCTGCACGACCTGTCCGCTGATCAGCTGCCCTTGGATTACCGGCGCGTACACCTGTGAAGATCGAACGGAATCGGACCGCAACACACTCGACTGTCGCCCCTGGCCGTCGGCCAAAAGAATTTGGGGACGCATGATCGTGGCTTTGCTATCCGCGTCGACACGTTCTTCGCGCAATTCCATTCGCATCAGGGATTTATCCTGGTCGTCGACAATCGCGATCGAGCGGGCTTTGAGATGATTAAATTCGACCTCGTTCTGAGGGACGAGTTTGTCACGCAGCGAAGCTCCCAGCGCGAGGGTTAAGAGCGGGTAGATGATCCAGCGTTCCCGATCGGTCATGGTCGAATCTCCAAGGAATAAGGTGGTGCCAGGCAAGTCATGGCACTCGCATGCGATTGTCGGCAACGGTTCCTTTCCGTCAAGTCGCGGTGACGGTGCGAGGCCTTGGGTGAGCGGGAAATCAGGCGGTCACCGCCAGGGCCGGTTGCCGGATTCCATAGGCTCAAACGCCCCTACGACCGTCACAAAGCGCCTCGGCGCGCATCGCCCAATTCCTCGTATTACAATAGGACAGAGGCATTTTTTTCAGACATTCTTCCGACGCACTGCACGAGAACGTTCTACGATGAGCGAACTGTTTCGATTTGGCGCCCCGCTGGCTTTCTCCATCATGATGATCGTGGTGGTGTTGATGATCATTGGCGGAGCGGTTGGCGACGTTCTCATCAGAAAACGCAAAGAGAAGGAAGAAGCTCGCAAGGAGCGCGAAGAAAAAGAGAAAGAACGCAAGGCACAGAAAGAGGCCGAAGCCGCGGCCGATGAAAGTGACGAAGACGCCGAAGGCGAACCGGAGGACAAACCAGCCGCCGCCGATGACGCCGGCGACGAGCCGGAAGAGATCGCCAGCGACGATGTCGCCGAAGAAGACGACGGCGAAGACATGTTTAAATTCGACGTCGACTAATCTGAAGTCTTTTCGCCTAATTTATCTGCTCGCCGAACCACTTCATCTCGGCCGCGATTCCGCTGGCCAGGTCCGCCTGCTGTAGTTCTTCAGGCAATACGCCCCAGGCGTACGTTTCGACCTCAAAGTGCTCCACGTTGCTATCCGCCCGGCAAGCAGCCAGGCAGTCGAGGACTGCTTGTTGCGAAGTGCCGAGCGACCCAAACGAGGGCAAGTAGACCGGCACGTGAAAGTGGATTCGCCACTCACTCGTCAGGGTCGTCGGATTTTCCACAGCGGAAAGTGCCTGCGGCAAGTCCTCGTAGAAGACCGGCACTGTGTTGGTGCTCTCTGGCTCTGCCGCTTCCCCAGTCGCCGCCTCCTTGATCATTGTCTGGTGCAGATAGCGATCTTCCGCGAATGCGGAAAGCTGCGCGATGGCGGCCGCGCGTTGTGCCGGGGCTATCTGGGCGAAGTCGCAGCAGACGGCCGACGAGACCTGCACCTTGCCGACGGCGATACCGGCTTGAGCGTAACGCTTGAGCACCGCGGCCTGTTCTTCAAACATAACCACCGCATGGCAAACGTCGTGACAGACCGTCAAATAGCGCCGTACGACGTCCTCATCCTTGGGCGTCAGCAGGTAGTCTTCAAACAGTCGCACAACGTCACCGCTGCGCTGCAAGACGCAGCCCGGCTCCGGTTCCAAGGCGAGTGTGATCCGCCGCCCGCTGCTCGCTTCCAGCTCGGCCAGTTCGCGGGCCACCGCGCGAAGGTGTTCGGCCGCGGCGGTGAATTGTTCCGGCGTCAGCTCCGGCTCGCTCCAAGCGATTGGTAGCGTGGAGATGCTGCCGCTCTGCCGGGCGGGGAGAATCTTGTCGAGAATGTGAATCAAA
>CAYLRE010000303.1:0-5713 GCA_964385715.1 uncultured Planctomycetaceae bacterium | reverse complement strand
AAGACGAGTGAACCCTAGTCTTTGGGCGCAATATGCGCGCATTGACAGCAACTCGCCGCACGAGAGCACGGATGCGAATCGCAACAAAGTTTCTTACGATCGCCGGTTTGATCGCGATGGCCTTTGCGACAGTACCGGTACAGGCCCAGGCCCCTGCCGCCGATGGCCTGATTCGCACGCGTCAACAGGTCTTCGCGATTCCCTTTCATATCGACCAAGTCCGCAGTGCCGCCGACTTGCCTCAAGAGGTCCGGCTGCACGTCTCGGAAGACCGCGGTCAAAACTGGCGACTGGAGAGTCGCTGGCGAAAGGACAACAAGCAAGACGTTCGTACGCGGCACTTCACCTTTCGCGCCCCGCGTGATGGTGAGTTCTGGTTCAAAGTGCAAACGATCAACAACCAAGGGCAAGAGCAGCCTTCAGCCAAACAGAGCGACTTGCGGGTACTGGTCGATACGACACAGCCGAGTTTAACACTCAATGTGAATAGCGACGGTCCGCATATTGAAGCGAAGTGGTATTTCCAGGATCCCAATATCGATCCGACGACGTTTCGGATTCAGTATCAGGTTGCCAGTGGCGGGCAGCCGGTGCCGGTTCCTTATAGCGGAATCAAAGTTCCGCCGACCGATCCCACGCAGCCCGATCGTCGAACTGGCTCCGCCCGCTGGAATTCCGCTGTTACCGGAACCGGTACGGTCGAGGTGCTGGCCATGGTCTCCGATTCCTGTGGCAATCGGGCTATCGTGAAACAGGTTGTCCAGATCGCGAACGGCCCGGCCGCTCCTCAGATTGCCTCGCGTTCCGCGGACACACCGCCAAGAAGTGGAGTTCCGAACGCGGGCCATCCGGCGCCGCCTTACTTTGGCGAGCCGAATCGAAACGCGACTCCGCACCTCGCCGACGGATCGGCCCGCTGGCCCGCTGGCGAAACGGCCCAACGTCCGCTCTTTAGTCCTAACCGAAATGTCGGCAGTGGCGCACCTCCGCTCATTGCCAATGGTGCCCCGCGTGTTGGTGGACAGGCTCAACGCAGTCCTGCTCCATCGGGAACGCGCGCGACTCCCGTTGCGAAGTCATACGATCCGCCGACACATTCGCCGGCGCCGCCAGCCACGACGCCGACAGAAGGAACCCCTACGGCCGGCCTGTCGCACTACGTGAATTCGAACGTCTTCTCACTCGACTATGAAGTTGACACTAGCGACGCCCCAGGCATCGCCCGCGTGGAACTGTGGGGTACTCGCGACGGAGGCCGTAGTTGGCAGCTCTTCACGACCGACACCGATCGTCGATCGCCGGTGAACGTGACGGTCGATGCCGACGGACACTATGGTTTTCAAATCATCATCGACGACGTTAACGGTCGAGGTGATCCGCGGCCGCGCAGTGGTGATCAGCCGCAGATGGCCGTGACGGTCGATCGCCAGGCTCCGGATGTTCACTTGATCGGGGCCGAGGCAACCATGAACCAGCCACCAGGCCAGATGGTGATTCGTTGGCAGGCCCGCGACCAGCGACTAGCCGATCGTCCCGTTTCGCTGCACTACAGCAACCGTCCTGACGGAGAGTGGTTCGTGATTGCGTCGCAGCTCGAAAACAACGGCCAGTACATCTGGCAATTGCACGAGCGGCTACCGGAAGAGATCTACCTTCGTTTGGGTGTTCGAGATGCAGCCGGTAACGAAGGTAAGGTCGTGACCGCGAACCCGGTCATCTTGCAGCGAGCCCGACCGCGGGGAACCTTGCGAGGCGTCCGCCCTGCCGCCCCTTCTGCTTCGACACCGCCGAGCTCGGCCGGCCCACGGGCGACTCAGGCTTACACGCCGCCGATCAACTAGGTTGTGGTGGGCATCTTCTGCTGGCGTCATCTTAGCGCCAGTCGGTAGGGAGCGATATACTGAGGGCACGTATTCCGCCCTCCCCTGCCCCGCATGAGCTTGCCGAATCGATGGCCGCCGCTAAGACCAAGTCGCTTACCGCGCTCAGTTATCTGGGTTCGCCAGGCAAGCATCCGCCGCTTCCGGTCTGCGTGGCCTTTGGCGACGATGCGTTTCTTCGGCGTGGAGTCGTTGAGGCCCTTCGTGATGAGGTGCTCGAAGGCGACAACGCCGACATGTCGTTAACCACGGTGGTGGGACGTGACGTGGAGCTGCGCGACGTGCTGGACGAGCTGCGGACGGTGTCGCTGTTTGGCGATCGACGGCTGGTCGAAGTCCAGGACGCGGACGACTTTGTCAGTCGCTACCGGAGTGAGTTGGAGGACTACGCTCAGTCGCCTAGCGACGGCGGCGTGCTCTTGCTGTTGGTCAACTCTTGGCCTGGTAATACCCGGCTGGCCAAGCAGGTCGCGGAAACGGGACTGACGATCGATTGCAAGAAGCCGACGGCCGCTGGCGTTCTCAAGTGGTTGCCCAAGCAAGCGAAGAAGAAACATCAGGTTGAGCTGTCGTCGGCCGCCGCTCAATTGCTCGTCGACTTGGTCGGCACAGAACTCGGGCTGTTGGAGCAGGAGCTTAGCAAGTTAGCGCTCGTCGCCCCCGGCGGTGAGATCACCGAGGACGCTATTCGAGAGACAGCCGGCAGCTGGCGGACTCGTACCGTGTGGGAGATGCTCGATGCCGCTTGCGATGGCCAGGCGGCGGACGCCTTGTCGCATCTCGACCGCCTGTTATTGTCTGGCGAACACCCGGTCGGCATTCTGGGGCAGATCTCTTCGTCGCTCAGGCGCTTCGCGACGGCTGCACAGATCTTTGCCGAGTCGGAAGCATCTGGCCACCGCATGGGCCTACAGGACGCTCTGAAGCAAGCGGGCGTTCCGCCGTTTAAGGTGCGGGATGCCGAGCGACAGCTTAAGCGAATGGGCCGCGTGAATGCTCTGGGGCTGCATCGCTCGCTGTTGGAGATCGATCTGGCTCTCAAGGGTGGTAGTAGTTCGCCCGATCGTGCTCGCTTGACCGTGGAGCGATTGATTGCCCAGGTGGCCGGTCGTTCGCGAGCAAGTACCCCTCGTCCGGCGAGTCGTCTTGCCGGCAGTCACCGCTAGCACCACTAGCGTTTCTTTCTTCCTCTCGCTCTCTGGTTCATAGGCGTGGTCACCAGTGGCTGGAGAGGTGGCTAATTCCGTGTTGTTGGTGTCCCCTGATTCGCGTACTATCTGCCACCCGTTTTGGCGGGAGTTCTCCCGCAACATCGCACGCGAAGAAATTGCCACATGCCCCAGTCGTTCGCCAACCTTAGTCGCTACGCACTCTGGTGTAGCACGCTATGCGCGATGCTCTGTGTGACAGGCTGCGTAAGTTCGCTTCGTCACGTGAGTCTGGAACCGGAAGGACAATCGGAGGAGCTGCGAGCCACGAATGCGGCCGCCTTGGCCGCCGGGGTTCCGGCGCAAGATGTTGCCGAGATCGAGAAGGGGTTGAGCGAGATTCGCGAAACCTCGCCAGAGGCTCACACCGAGTTAACTGCGCAGTGGCAAGAAGCCGTTTTCAACCTAGAGAATTCCAGTCCCGTTAGCCGTCCTCGGCTTCGACGTTTGTTCGTGGCGGGTTTGAAACGTCGTCTTGGCGAACTGACCGCAGATTCGGCGGATACCGCTCCCGCGAAACCCAAGCCTAAATCGCAGGATCGCGCCGACCTTGAGGCCTTGGCTCAAGAAAATAAGACCACCGCCCAAAGTGTGACTGCCAATCGCCCGCCAAGTCGGCCAGAAAAATCAACGGAAGAGCACGCTCAAGATGCTCGAGTCGTGGAGGCCGAAGGGAAGGCTTCTGCAGCGAAGCAAAAGAACTGGTTCTTTAATAAGCCGGCTGAAGGGGAAACGGAATCGCGTCATGCTCGTCGCGACAAAACGCCGGCTCCGCGAGCGCGGGACTCTCGCAAGCAGTCGGAGTTCGCTAGGCGAAGCCAGGAATCGCGTAAGCCACCGGTGCGACCCGCCTCCTATGAGCAAACGATTCGCCCCAAGAACATACGAAGCGATTTCCGCACCTACCCAAGTCGTTCCGAATTCGTTCGATCGGGCTCGCTTGTATCTGCAGCCGAGGATCGAGTGGTTGATCGAGAGCAATCGGCAGCCATCGCTCAGTCCGTCGCGAACGAGCATTGGCGTGACCGTCTCTCTGGAGCCATCGCTGGTTTGGAGGCGGAACTCGAGTCGGGAGAGAACGCTGACCACGCGTTTCGAAATGAAGCAATCTTGCGTCTTCTGTACCTGGCGGACGGACAACACGATGCCGCCGTCGAGCCGGTATCTGCAGCCACCGACGAGGAGCGTGAGTTTTGGGCCCATGAAATGTATGGCCTGTCGATCTTGTTGGACGAAGGTCGCAAGGCGAGCATTCCCCGCCGCGCGACAGAAGCGGTGGCCGAGCTTCGTGAGGCGAATGAACAGCTCAGCTCGCTGGGCGATTTGGTCATCAACAATATGACGTTCTGCCGTGCGGTTAGCACGTTTGGGATCTACGAAGAGTTTGGCGAATTTGAGTTCGCACCTGGGCAGGCGACGCTCGTCTATATCGAACTCGACAACTTCCGCAGTGAAGATACGAGTAAGGGAAAGCGGCTCTCCTTCGCCGGTAGCTACCAGATTCTCGATTCCTACGGGCGAATTCTCGTCGACCGGGAATTGGCCAAATACGAGGAACGGGCTCAGCGGCCGCGGCGAGACTTCTTCCTGCATTATCGTATCGCGATGCCGCCGGCGGCCCAGATTGGCCCCGGCGAGTACACGCTGCAACTGTCAGTGGTGGACAACGTCGGACAGCAGACGGCCCTATCTCGCGTCGATTTCAAGATCGCCGAGTCTGCCAAGGCCGGGCGGTAGTGCGATCCGCATGCGGCCTAGCGGCCAAAAGGCCCTTTGCCTGGTACTTCTAGCAGCCGCGCCAAGCGTTGAATGGAGCCCATCTTTGGACGGTGTCCAGGCGACGACCTCTTTCTTTACCCCCTCGGCACAATCGGTAAACTCGCCGGCGATCGTTCTGTTCCGTATGTCCCTAGCGACGGGCTCTTGTGCGTGAAGTTTGCCCGAGCCGCAGGAGCGAATTCTGATGCGCATCTGTCTCGCTCGGTGAGAAAATCTTGCCCGATCGGGCAACGTACGTTGAGCTTCTTGAAGTCACGCGACGATAGCACTATCCAGAAGTGAGTGCAAACAGATGCGGGCAAGATGCTCGTGAAGGGCCATAAGGAAAACGGGCCGTGAAGGAAGCACTCTTTACGCGACCGTTTGTTCCCGGTCTACACAAAGGAGTTCAACGACAATGAAGAATCAGATTCTATTTTCTGCCCTGTTGGCCATCGGCCTTGTCAGCTCAGCAACCGGTGCCAACGCTGGATTGCTCGAGGATCTAGTTTATGGCGGAAGTGGTTGTGGATGTGAAGCGAGCTGTGGTTGCGATGCTGCCCCGGCCTGCGGTTGTGAGGCTCCCGCTACTTGCGGATGCGAAGCCACCTGCGGCTGTGAAGCTGCCCCCTCGTGCGGTTGCGAAAAGAGCTGCTGCAAGTCGCGTTGCCGTAAGAAGTGCTGCATCAACCTCGATCCGCTCGGTCTGTTCAGCTGCAAGCGTGGCTGCTGCAAGTCGTCCTGCGGATGCGATTCGGCTCCGGCCTGCGGTTGCGAAGCCCCTGCCACTTGCGGCTGCGAAGCTGCCCCCACGTGCGGTTGCGAAAAGAGCTGCTGCAAGTCGCGTTGCCGTAAGAAGTGCTGCAT
>CAYLRE010000302.1:0-5721 GCA_964385715.1 uncultured Planctomycetaceae bacterium | reverse complement strand
CCTCGATCCCGCCGGCGACGTGGACAACCAGGACAGCCAGGTTTCGTTCACGAGTTTCCCGGCGCCAGGCACCACGACCTGGACGTTCGACAGAACTCGATCCCAGGGAGACGTGCATCCCGTCGGCGTAGGTGACCGCGATGTCGACAACGAAGACATCATGAATCTCTTCTCTAGCTTTACGGGCCCCATCTCGAATGATACTGCGGACATTGAGGTGATGCTTTACGGCACGCAAGATTACCTAGACGCAACTATTCCGGATTTGATTTACGATCCGGTTACCGGCGAGGTCATTCTAGACGCCGATAATTCCAGCATCATTGGCTACCGATTAATCAGTGCGAGCAACGATTTCCTCCCTGCGAATCACAGCTTGATCCTCAATGACCTCTCCACATCAACCTCAGCGGAGTTGAGCGAGACTTCCGTCTCCGCTGGCGAAGGCTCGATCGGATTCGTGTTTCCAACAGGGTTGGATCTCGCCGGTCTATCGGCATTGCTGGCCGAAAACGAAGTCAGCAGATATTTGGGGGCACCGCTCGTTCCCTTCGACCTGGTCGTCCTGGGAGCGGTCCCCGAACCATCCACCTTCCTCCTCGCGATTCCAGCATTCTTTGGTCTGGGCTTACTCGTCGCGATTCGACGCCGCATCCCATCGCCCTGAGCCTTTCGCAATTGACGATCAGCTCCCAAGGCAATCCGTGCCCGCACTCCAGCTGCGCGAACAGCGCAAGAACAATGCGTTCTCTACAAAACCCATCAAGTACCCGCAATTCCAACGGGCAATTTAGTACTTGCCGGCGCACCTAAATTGCGGAACACCGCAGACCAATTGGCGCATCACCCGTACGAACTATTGGCTTGCGCCGCGAATATACGTTATGTTGCAGACGCTATCGGTGCTCATATCCGAGAACCCTACTAGCATATCCTTAACTGCCAGATGAACTTCCATTGACTTGCGGGGCTCTTGTTTGTGAATCGGTAGTCGGCACGCCTCCTCTCCGGGGATGTCGATGACAGAACCGGAGCGATCCAATTGAGTAGCAACAACGCACCGTCTCGGCCTGCCACTGGCAGCCGCCAACGCTCGCTTCTCATCCCGATCACGCTTGTGATCATCATCCTGCTAATCATCGGTGGAACATGCCGCGAGGCGCGAGCCTTCGCTTACCGTTTCTCTGGCGGCACTGGCGGACAGGCCACTGTCACGCATCCTTATGGATACTCTTCCCAAGGTGGGTTAATCGAACTCTCGATCGGCATTAACCCGCTAAGCCCCAACGCGTCCGACATGGAGATATCGGTCCAAAACGCGATCGACACTTGGAACGCGCTCGAATCAACGACGGGAAACTTGAGTTACGGCGAATCAAACAACATCCCCGCCGGCCACTACGACTTCGAGTCCGTGGTTCTCCACGAAATCGGTCACGTACTCGGACTCGACCACTCCAATATCGGACAGGCTCAGGGCGTCTCCGGCTCCAATATGGACCACACGATTTCTGAAGCAGGTCCCAACGGCGTCTACAACCTGAACGCTGGAGCTGACGGGGTAATCGGTTCGCGAGACGACCTGCGAGGAGACGACGTCAACCTCAACTGGTTTAACGTCGCTACTAACGATCCGTTCGCCGCAAACTCGAAAGGAGTTTACGACACGACAACCTTTAGCCCGTACCTTTCAGATCTTCCCGCCGACGACAGCTTTTCAGCCAACGGATCGCGCGCTGTGGCGTCGACACTCGGACTGACGAATACCGAATCGGTCATGCAGCAAGGGGCACGGCCTGACGAAGCGCAGCGAACCCTCACGGAAGACGATGTTGCTGGTATTCGGCTTGGCATGACGGGGCAGGACATGATCCAAGGGACGGCGGACGACTACGTGATCAACCTCACCTACGCGGGTTTCAACAGCGACGCCGACGTCGTCGTCGACTTTGACAATGAAACATCGTTCGCGCTGACAACCGGCATTGGGCTATATGCGGGTGCCGGACACAAAACGATGTACAGCACGGGCATTCATTTCAATACCGACTGGGACTGGTTCTTCAACGACGTCCGAAATAATCAACCTGTCCTGGGTGACACCGACGGCGATGGCGATGTCGACAACACCGACATCCAGGCCGCGTTCACTAATTTCACCGGCCCCAGTGGAACGGGAAAGACGCGCGAGCAGGGAGACGTCGATCCGCACCCAGACGGAGACGGCGATGTCGACAATAGCGATATCCAATTGATATTTCGAGAGTTCACTGGCCCAGGAGAAGGAGGGGATACGCTCTTCGCTACTGCGGACATGCATAGCGCCGAGCCTCAGGATGCTCCTGATCTAATCTACGACGCGGCAACGGGAGAAGTCATCCTGGACGCGGGCGGTTCGCAAATACTCGCCTACACACTTCGCAACTCGGCAAACCAATTCTCGCCGAACGATCAATCGTCGGTTCTCAATGGCGTGTCGACGTTGCAAGCGTTTGAAATTTCGGAATCGACGTTGTCGCCAGTCACAGGCCAACACAGTCTCGGCACCGTGTTCCCCCGCGGCCTCTCGCAACAGGAAGTCTCTTCGCTACTGTCGACGAACAGTGTTAGCCAGTCCCTAGGAACGGCCCCCACGACATTCGACATCGTCGTGATCGGCATGGCCGTTCCAGAGCCCTCCGCGATTTTCGTGTCGCTATTCGGTCTGCTCGGATTTGCATTTGTAGCAATCCGCAAAGCATGCCGCAACGAGACGAAAACGTCGCCCGGTGTCGAATTGCCGCAAGTTGAGTTGGCCGAAGTCCAATCGACCGACTAGCCCCTGCTACGGGAGCGAATTCGCGGCCGACAGCACGCCGGGCACCGTTTGCCGCAGACGACCTGCTTGCCACCAGACACCCTGTTGTGCTGGCAACCGATGGCACTACACTCGAAGGGCAGCTCCTATGCCGCGTGCGAATTGCCCCGGCGTCCCAGCCCCGCAGTCTCTTCGACGGAATCGACGTTATGAATCTTCGGCAAATTGGCTCAACCGATATCCAGGTCTCCGCAGTTGCCCTCGGCTGCTGGCCGATCGCAGGCATGACCAGTCCAGGCGTCAACGATACCGATAGCCTAGCTACCATCGAGGCTTGCTTCGACGAGGGCATCAACTTTCTCGATACAGCCTATTCCTACGGAACGCAGGGCGAGAGCGAACGACTTATCGCCCGTGCCGTCAGCACTTGTCGCGACAAAGTTGTGATCGCCACGAAGGGGGGCCTGCACTGGACCGACGACAGGAAGATGGTCAAAGATGGTCGCCCCGAAACATTGCGGCGAGAATGCGAAGAAAGCCTGCTGCGATTGGGAACCGATCGAGTCGAACTGCTGTACTTGCATGCCCCCGATCCCGAAGTGCCCGTCGCCGAGTCTGCCGGAGAGTTGGCTCGCCTGCTGGAAGAAGGAAAGACTCGTAGCGTCGGCGTTTCCAACGTCGACCTCGATCAGCTCGAGCAGTTCGCGGCCGCCTGCCCACTTTCGGCCTACCAACCGCCTTACAACATGATCCAGCGCGACATTGAAGCCGACGTGCTCCCCTGGTGCCGTGAAAACAACGTATCGGTGATGGTCTACTGGCCGCTGATGAAGGGACTGCTGGCTGGCAAACTTCGGCGAGCTCACAAGTTCGCCGAGGGCGACAGCCGCAACAAGTACTCGCAATTCAAGGGCGAAGAATGGGAAAAGAACCAGACGCTGGTCGACGAGCTGCGTGAGATCGCGGCACAAACCGGGCACACGGTAGCACAACTCGTCGTCAATTGGACAATTCACCAGCCTGGCATTACGGCGGCCCTTTGTGGTGCGAAGCGTCCAGATCAATTGCGGGACAATGCCGGGGCATTGGGATGGCAGCTATCGACAGAACAGGCGGACGCGATTGCAGCAGCCCTGGCTCGTCGTGGCAAACCGGCCGAAATGAAGGCCGTGTAGCGTTCAATCGGTGTGCTACACTTGGAAATCCCGTGAACTCGCCCACTCCGTGGATTGCGCCAGAATGACGCAAGAGCCGGACGACGATCAAGAGACTTGCCTATCTTGATGGGCGTGCCGGAAAGACAGATCGATTCGACCACTCAACCAAGACTAACTCTCGGAGCAGCGTTCCATGGCATCCGTGCTCGTCACTGCCTTTGAACCGTACGACGATTGGCCGGAAAACGCCAGCTGGACGGCACTCGTCGAGTTGACGAAGGCTCTTCCGGAGGAACCTGTCGTTACCACCAGGCGTTACCCGGTCGATTTCGATGAGGTACGTAAGCGGCTCGCCAAAGACCTGGCCGACGGCTACGACTATGCGATTCACCTCGGGCAATCGCCGCGTGATGCCCAGGTTTCAATGGAGGCGATCGCGATCAATGTTCGCGGCGATCGGGCTCAATCGCCCGAACAGTTTGGGCCATTGGTCGCCGATGGCCCCGCTGCCTATCGTACCTCGCTACCTCTCGCCGACTTCGCTCAAAGACTTCAGGGCGAGAACATTCCGGCCCGTGTCTCTTATCACGCGGGCGAGTATCTCTGCAATGCGGTCTACTATTGGTCGCAGCACCTGGCCATTGAAATGGGGATGCCGACCCAATCGCTGTTCCTGCACCTTCCATTGGCGCCATCTCAGCTGACACCGCAGACGCCACAACAAGCTACTCTGCCTGCAGAAACGAGCGCGAAGGCGGTCCGCCTACTGCTGGAAGAGTTGGACCAGCTCTAATCCTCGCCTGCTAGCTCTATCTACAGCGGCGCAAAAGATAGCCCGCAGGCCGGAAGAAACAAGGCACACGCGTGCCAGAGTCCAGGTCTAGGAGTTCGCCATCGCGGCTTGAACGCCAACGAAGGAGTTTCGCGCCTTCATACAGGTGACGCGGAATGTTTCCGGGCGCGACACGCCGGCAAGCCGAAATGTCTCGGTAGCACCGTCACGGAAGAGCAAGTCCCCGGCTTTATACCAGGCTTGTCCGGGAAGTTCGACGACCTCGATTTGATCAAACTTATCAAGCGGGACCGATGCCTCGTCGACGTACTTGCCAGAGAATTGCTGCCTCTCGATGATCACACGCCGATTCGTCAGCCGATAGCGACGGGCCAAACCAGGAGCGATCGAGAGAAAGAATGGCGGTACGATCAGCGGGATGGACGCCAACGCAGTCAATCGACCGACGGTCACTGGTATCCCTAGGATACGAATCCCAGCCTTAATGGCGTACATTCGCCCCCACCAACGCCCCATACCGCTCGCGCCAAGGGTTGGCCAGACGGTCATTACGGTTACTTCCTGTACTTCCGGCGGGGCAACGCCAGCAATCGCTTGTCGCATATCTCAGATCTCCTGCGGCGGGGCTATCCCGCGAGTGAATTAAGCAACGTAACATAGGGCCCGCTAAAGGGAAAGGGTGCGCAGACGAGCAATTTCAGCTTTCCCCACGGCTGATTATTCACGCTGAGATCCTTTGGATTCGTTGAGCGCATAAAAAAACCCGAACGCGAGCTGGCTGACTCGCGCCGGGTTGATTTCTTGTCAATTGGAAGCTGTTGATTCGTCACCCGAAAGTGATTTCTTCAACGATCCTCGGCTCAGTAATGAGAACTGTCCCCATTATTATCTGTCAGATGTCACCATCTGTCAGATTAAAAATCCTTAGAAAGGAGGTGATCCAGCCGCAGGTTCCCCTACGGCTACCTTGTTAC
>CAYLRE010000301.1:0-5731 GCA_964385715.1 uncultured Planctomycetaceae bacterium | reverse complement strand
TCTTCCACGGCCACAACTACGTCGCCGACTTCTACGTCACCGGCGAGTCGGTCGACTCGGTCGGACGCGTGATCGATTTCGCCGATCTCAAGGCTCGTTTCAAAGGCTGGATCGATGAGCATTGGGACCACGGTTTCTTGCTCTTCGAGGAAGACGAAAACGGCATCTCCGCCATTAAGATGGTCGAGCCGTCGAAGTATTATCTTCTCCCGTACAATCCCACGGCCGAGAGCATGGCCCGTTACTTGCTCGACGTCGTCGCGCCAAAGCTGCTCTCCGACACCGAGGTGACCGCGACCAAGGTGGTCATCTGGGAGACCGAAGATTCGTTCGCCGAGGCGAGCATCGAAGTCTCGGCCGACGGCACCAGCGCCGCCCTGGCGGCCGATGCGGTGACGACCTAGCGGCGTACTCGAACACACGACGAGCGACCAACCACCTTGACCGACGACAACTCCGGCAATTCGATGGGGCGATATCCCGACACGCGCATGCGTCGCAATCGTCAGACCGACTGGTCGCGGCGCCTCGTTGCAGAGAACAAACTCTCGGTCGACGATTTGATCTGGCCCGTCTTCGTCTGTGAAGGCGACGACGTGCAGCAGCCGATTCCCTCGATGCCGGGCGTGGTGCGGCATTCGATCGATAGCCTGATCAAGGTCGTTACCGAAGCTCGCGATCTTGGCATTCCCGCGGTCGCCATTTTTCCCGCCACCGATCCAGCCAAGAAGAGCGACGCCGCGGAAGAGGCGTTCAACCCGGATAACCTTGTCTGTCGCGCGGTCCGCGCGATCAAGGAGTCGGTCGAAGGGATCGGCATCATCTGCGATGTGGCTCTCGACCCGTACACCAGTCACGGACACGACGGACTGCTCCGTGATGGCGAGATCTTAAACGACGAGACGATCGAGGTGCTTTGCAAACAGGCGGTCACGCAAGCCGCCGCTGGCTGCGATGTGATTGCACCTTCCGACATGATGGATGGTCGCATCGGGGCGATCCGCCGGGCGCTCGATGTCGCCGGCCATCAGAACGTGCAGATCATGGCCTACTCGGCCAAATACGCCTCGGCCTTCTACGGTCCGTTTCGCGACGCGGTCGGTTCGGCGAAGAACCTGGCCCAGGGCGACAAGCGAACGTACCAGATGAACCCCGCCAACACGGACGAGGCCCTGCGTGAGGTCGCCCTCGACATCGCCGAAGGGGCCGACATGGTGATGGTCAAGCCAGGCATGCCGTACCTGGACATCGTCTCGCGGGTGTCGCGTGAGTTTGGCGTGCCGACGTTCGCCTATCAGGTGAGCGGAGAGTACGCCATGCTGGCCGCGGCCGCCGAGCAGGGTTGGCTCGATCGTGACCGCGTGATGACCGAAAGCCTGCTAGCCTTCAAGCGAGCCGGCGCCGCGGGGATTCTCACCTACTTCGCGGTGGAAGTGGCCAAACAGCTCGGGTCGTAAGAGTTTTTTGCAGTGGCCTTTTTACGGTGGCAGTTGTGCGCAGCTCTGCGAGCATCGCCCCTCTCGTAATCGGCGTAGACCTTGCATCGCGATCCCCAATAAAATGTGAACTGGCACCCGGGGGCAGGTTTTTGATGGCACTCTCTCGACGAGATCGTTTCAAGGAGGCAGCGCATGCGAGTCTTGGTTAGCGTTCTGATTGTGTCTTGCTTGTCGGGCGTTCTCTTGCCAGGCGTTCTCTCACCGGGCGTTTGTCTTGGCGAAGAACCGGCCGCCCTGGAGCCCATTCCCTCCGGCTACGACACGCCCCAGGCGGCATACGACGCCTACGTGACCGCCGGCAAAGCGCGTGACTGGAAGACGCAGTACGATGCCATGACACCGGCCACGCGCGAAATGCACTGGTGGGGGCTCTATGAGCTTGCGTCTGTTTGGCGGGCGGACGACCAGAAAGTCATTGCGGTGCTGGAACAGTTTGGCATCAACAATGAATCATTTGAAGCGATCTACTATCGAAAATACAAAGAGAAGCACGGCGTCGATTTAAAGAAGATCGAGGCCGAGCACGAGAGGAACAAAGAAAAGGTGCTCGCCCAGTATCGCAAGGATCATCCTGAGATTTTTGAAGAATCAAAAAAGAATGGACTGGCGAAACCTTTACCGGGCGAGATTTTTCAAAATATTAAGCCCGAGGTGCCCGGTCTTGATCGCACTCTCTATCACCAGAGCATGCAAGAATTGGCCGGAGACGAACGGGCGTTCTTTGCCGCGATCACCGAAGCGACCACGGCGACCGAACCTAGCGAACTGGAACCTCACATTGGGGATCTGCAACGCGTGACAGTCTCTGGCGACCGAGCCACCGGCCACGTGATGGTAACGATGTTCTTTCGCGAAACCGTAGACGGTAAACGGTATTCCCCAGTCAAAATCCCCACGGGCAAGATTCTCGCGGATCGGCCGGTCGCGGAGCCGATCACCTTTCGCCGCATCGACGGCCGTTGGTATGTGGGAGACTAGGGGCGATACACGTGCCGCTCCACTATGTGATGTCGAGAACATCGTCGCACCACCCCCCCTCCCTAACGCCCCACACCCGCGTTCACCGTCGGCATGTCGGCATCGACCGACGTTCGCCAGTCGTGGAGCATTTGCCGCATCTTTTCGGCACGGACAGCTTGCTCAGCGGCCAGATTCTTGCGCTCCCCAATATCATCCGCCAGGTTGAATAGTTCAACGGAGTCATCTTCGTACCACTCGATCAGCTTCCAGTCGCCCTGGCGGATCGCGCCGCTGGGGGCGCCGCCCTGGTTGCCGTAGTGCGGGTAGTGCCAGTAGATCGCCTCGCGGTCGAGCGTTGCCTGCGGATTTCTGAGTAGCGGCAAGAGTGAAACGCCGTCGATGTGTTTCTCAGGTTGCCGGAGAAGGCCGGCCAGGTCGAGCATGGTCGGGAAGAAGTCGTTGCTCACCATCGGCTCGTCACAAACGGTGCCTGGCCGCGTTACGCCGGGAGCGCGAACGATGCACGGCACGCGAATCCCCCCTTCGTACATCCAGCCCTTGCCAGCCCGTAGCGGGATGTTGCTCGTCGGGTGGCCTTCGCTGGTGGAGAGCCCACCGTTGTCCGAGAAGAAGATGACGACCGTGTTGTCGGCCAGCTTCAGTCGCTCGAGAGCACTGAGCATCTTGCCTACCGCCTGATCCATCCCTTCGACCATCGCCGCGTACACGGCATGCTCCTGCACGAGGCGGTTCTTTCGCTTCCGCTCCATCTCCGATCGCGGCAGCTTGGGGTCGATCGTCTTCGCCTTCTGCTGGTACTTGGCGACCAGGTCTGGCCGACCCATCAGCGGCGTGTGCACCGAATAGAACGAAAGGTAAGCCAGAAACGGCTCGTCGCGGTTCGCCTCGATGAAGTTCACGGTTTCTTGCGCCAGGCGGTCAGGCAGGTGCTCGCCCTCGGGACCATCGGAAAGATTCGGATTGTGGTAAGGCGGGAAGTAGCTCATACCGCCGAACACGCGACCTTGATAAACGCCTCCTTTGTTGATGTCGAAACCTTGGTCCTCCGGCCAGCGGCCTTTGCGACCGAGGTGCCATTTGCCGGCGAAGAAGGTGGCGTAGCCGGCATCCTTGAGCGCCTCGGCCAGGGTGACTTCAGAGAGCGGAAGGTGACAAAGGTAATTTGGCGGCAGCAGTGGTCGCTTCGTCGAACGACCGCAGAAGTAATTCGTCGTCTTCGTGCGAGCCGGATACTTGCCGGTCATAATGCTCGCCCGCGTGGGGCTGCAGACGGGACAAGCGGCGTAACCGTTGGTGAACCGCAGCCCGCTGCCCGCGAGCTTGGCGATGTGCGGCGTTTCGTAGAACGTGCCAGGATTGTTGGGCGAGACGTCCATGTAGCCGAGGTCGTCGACTAGGATGAACAGAAAGTTTGGCCGCTTCGGTTCATCAGCACGCGCCACCTCGGTGATAACGGCCAAGTTGGCGGCGAGTATAAGGAGCAGGCAGAGCGATGTCAGAAGTCGTGTGGTTCGCGGCACGAGTTTGGCTTTCGGTTCGGGTGGTGATATCGGAGTATCGGTCCATCTAGCGTGTCAGAATAGCGGGCCGAAGTGGCTCGTCACAAGGACTTATTGCTGTGTCCGGCTCGAATGACGCTGCACCCTGACAAACCGGGCAAGGTGCCAGTCGGTTCGACATGCCAGTACAATCGATGGCCTGTGCAAACTACATCCCCTAAACGAGATAAGCGGCGATTTTATGTTCCCTTTTCAGCTGAGGCGACGCTCGCTCGCCTTCACTTTCATCATGGCATTCACGGCCCTGCCCTTAGTTGCGGAGGAACCACTTTTCCGGCCGGACCAGCGGATCGTCTTTGTTGGCGACTCGATTACCTTTGCCGGCGGGTACATCGACCTGATCGATGCTTACCTTGCGGCCACGCGCCCCGGTGAGCAGTACGAACTGATCAACCTAGGACTGCCGAGTGAAACGGTCAGCGGGCTGAGCGAACCGTATCATCCGTTCCCGCGGCCCGACGTTCACGAGCGGCTTGGCCGGCTGCTCACGAAAATGAAACCGGCGGTGGTCGTCGCGTGCTACGGAATGAACGACGGGATCTATCACCCGGCCTCGGAAGAGCGATTCACCCGTTACCAAGCGGGCATCGACAAGTTGGTGAAACGCTGCAATGAGGCGGGGGCAAAAGTGATCCTGGTGACACCGCCCCCCTTCGATCCGCTGGCCAATCCCAAGGGTCTCGTTGCCGCGGATGCCAACGAGTTCGGCTACCGCGACATCTACAAGAACTACGATGCCGAGGTGATCGCTCCTTACGCGAAATGGATCGTCGAACGAGGAGGACGCCAGGACGTGGCCGCGGTCGTCGACATTCACACGCCCATCAACAAGCATCTGGCAGCCAAACGGAAGCAGGACCCCAAGTACACGATGTCCGGCGACGGGGTCCACGTGAACGACGACGGCCATTCGGCAATCGCCAAGGCGCTGATGCAAGGTCTCGGCTACAAGGATTTTCAAGAGGTGAAAGTCGACGAGAAGTTCTTGAAGCTCGTGCGCGAGCGGCAGCAGCTATTGCGAGATGCCTGGCTGAGTGAAGTTGGCCACAAGCGGCCAAGGGTGAAGGCCGGTCTGTCGCTTGAGGAAGCAGAAGAGAAGGCGGCGGGACTTCGTAAGCAAATGGACGAGTTGGAGTGAACCGACCGCCTTGCGATCACTCTTCCCGCCGTCGCACATGCACGTTGAAGGGACCACGCTCTTTGTCGCCGTCGGTGAGTGTCACTTTTAGTCGGGCATCGCCGGCATCGAGCTCGACATCTTCAATCACAAGGTGATTCGCACCGTGTGGGGCCAGTTCGCTGACGACGTCTGCCGAGGCGTCGTCGCGGCTAATTTCCAATTCGACACCGACCTCTTCTTTGGACGGTGCAAAGACGATCTCAAAGTCATAGCTGCCAGCCTCGGCGATATGAATTTCCCAGTGGCCGTTGGAGTTGCGGTCCCATCTTCCGTCACGCCAATCTTGTCGCGTCAGCGTGACGGGATTTTCGTGTGGCGTGCCGATGTGAATGCGCGGCGGGGCGTAGTTGTCCTCGCGAGTGCTCGAAACATCGTCGAACCAGTGGTCGTACGCTTTGATGAGTCGCTTGACGAAATCCGGATTCTCGCTCGCCAAGTTGTTCTGTTCGCGCGGATCCTTGCTCAGATTGTAGAGTTCCAGCTTCTCGAACGTCGGCGGCTTCTTGAAGCCC
>CAYLRE010000300.1:0-5742 GCA_964385715.1 uncultured Planctomycetaceae bacterium | reverse complement strand
GCAAGCCGTTTGTGCCGGTTGACTGTGCTTCGCTACGAGGCGAAATGTTCATCAGCCAGATGTTCGGGCATGAGGCGGGGGCGGTGTCGACCGCAACGGGCGCTGGCCTCGGATCGCTTCGCGCGGCCGATGGCGGAACGATTTTTCTTTCCCGGATCGATTCGCTTGGACTGGAGGAGCAGGAACGATTGCTCTACGTGGTGAGTGCTGGACGGGCACGTCCCATGGGAGTCGCGCAGGCCCTCGATGTCGATGTCCGTTTCATTGCGTCTTCATTGGGCGATTTGCAGAAAGAGGTGCAAGGGCAATGCTTCTTGCCGGAACTCTATGCGCGACTGGAGGCGGTTTCGCTGCACACGGTTGAGTTGGCCAGTCGGCCTGAGGACATTGCCCCTCTTGCCGACGCGTTTTTGGACCAGATGGCCTTGGATATGAGGCAGCCGGCAAAACGTCTAGACGCGCGGGCCCTGGCGAAGTTAGCTTCCTACGATTGGCCAGGGAACGTGACGGAGCTGCAGCGCGTTGTGCAACGCGCCGCGGTTGACGCGTCACGAGGGGTCATCACCGTCGATGATCTTCCCGATCTGGATAGTAGCCAGTAAACAGGCAGACGCTCTCGGCTCGGGTGGCATTGGGCCGTTATTCCAAGCTGCTCTGCAGTCGTTCCGCTTGGCTGCGATAGGCGAAGAGTGCTTTGCCCATGAGGACTTGCTTGAGGATGGCTTTCGCTTGTTCGGAGTCGCCAACCTCGACCATCACGCTTGCCAGGAAGAAGCGAATGTTGCTGTCGCGGGTTCGGGAGACGGCCTTCAGGGCATTGATGCCTTGCTCTCGCTGTCCGATTTTGAAGAGAATGTAGCCAAGCGTCGCCGTCGTAAACGGATCACGCTGGTTCTTGGAGAAGTTTTCTCTGGCCATGCTGAGGGCCATCGTCGTACTGGTCGCGTCGCCCAAGTCGAGGCGGACCAAGGCCAGGTGATTTCGGATTGCCGTGGAGTCCGGGCGAAGTTTCTGACATTCAACGAATAGGTCCTCTGCCTTTTCGAGCTCTTCGGCATTCTTCATCGCCAAACCGAGCAGGAACTTGGCGTCGACATTTTCTTCGTCGAGATCGACTGCCGACTGGGCGTGACGAATCACGCCTTCGGCGTCGCCCTGTTTCCAGAGCCACTGAGCGTAGCGTAGTTGGGTATTGGAATCCTTGGGGTACTGTTGGATTGCGGCAACCCACCACTCCTTCGTTTTGGCGGCATTCGTTTTTGGGTCGTCTTCACTCTGGTTTTCATCGTAAAGCAACGCGATGGCGACGTACGGCTTCAGTACCGAGTCGTCCTGTGCGTAGGCCTTTGTCGCTTCCTCCAAGGCTTTGCCACGTGCTTCTTTGGTGCCCGTGTGGAAGAGGCTGCGGGCGTATCGATAGCGTACGTTCGCTGCCGTGTCGTCCAGTTTGAGTCGACTATCCCATTCTGCCGTTGCTTCTTTCCACTGCTTGCGGTGCTCGTGAAGTAGTGCCCGAATCGTATGGTAGCGGAGCTGCATGCTCTGTTTGCGATCCGCATTTGCGGCAAAAGATCCGACAAGCTTTTCAGCCGCATTCAGCAACAAGTCCGTTTCGGCCAGACGCCGCTGCGAGACGGCCACACCGGCAAGCATCAGGTAGGCATCGGGGTCATCGGGGGAAGCAAGGATCGCGTCTTCGAGTGCCTGGCGATGGGCCGCTTGATAGGCCTGCGGCGGCTTCTGGGCGCCGTAGATGATTGCCAGTAGTACTTCGCCCGGCGGCAGGTCGTCGTGCTGCGCGGCCAGGGCCTTGAGTTCCTTGAGTGCCTTCTTTCCCTCACCTTGGCCCAACGTCTTGAGTACGTCTTTAACTTCCGGATGACGATTGACGATCGAATCCAGCGACAAGTTACTTTGAGTCGCGTCGTCCTTCGCGTCGACAGCATCGGTCCCCTTGTCTTCACCCGCGACTTCGCCCGTCGCCGCGGGCGTGTCTTCGGCAGGCTGGGCGAGGACTGCCGTGACCGGCATGACACACGCGACAAGGAAAGCTAGAGGTAAGAGGTAGCGGAACCAAGTCGAATCACAACGGCGTGCCATATCAGAAATCCCCTTCACGGTTCGGTTATGCGACGTTTGATGTTCACAGAGAAGGGCCAGATCGCCGCTGCGAATAGGGAGATAGAACGGAGACTGCTCGAGAGCAATCACCAGCTGCGTTTACTGGCGGTCAATCGCCTCGCATCCCTCTCCAATCCATGGCATGGCCCGTAGCTCAATAGTCGCTCCTAAGCTAATACGTGTCAAGGAGCAGGGCCTTCAAAGCGCGACTTCCGCAACGCCTAATACCGAGAAAAGTGGCAGAACTGTTGCGAATGGTCGCACGAAAGGAGTGCCCCTAGCCAGGACCGGCACAGGGACCCGGACGAAGGGCCACCGGCGGCGGAGTGGGCCGCGTGGACACACCTGTGCCCCATCAAAATACAAACGGTCGACACAGCCATTCTGCGTCGACCGCTTGCGTTGATTGTTACTAGCCGTCGCGTGCACGCGACCGGATACGAAGAGGGCTAGCGAGTTCTGGTTCCCCGCTCCGGTCGTTCTGCGACCTGAGGTGGCAGTTTGGCCTTCTGGGAGTCCGCTTCACGGACGATTGCTTCGGCGGCAGGTGTGTCGACCGGGCTCGCGTCGACAGGTGAGCCAGCGGCCGAGTATTCAACGCGCTGAGACACCTGGCCCTTCGCATTCCACCAGATCCATGCCCCGTGAGGAGCGCTGGCCAGGTATTCGCCGTCGATTGACTTCTGGCCGTTGGCGTGCCACCAAGTCCAGCGACCCGATTTTTGACCGGCGAGGAAACGCCCTTCTGCCGAGCGTTGTCCGTTTTCGTACCACCAGGTAAGCGTTCCGGTGGGCAGGTCGTTCTCGTATTTGCCTTGCATGCGGAGTTGGCCGTTGGTGTACCACTCCTTGAAGTCGCCGTGTCGTTCGTCTTGGCCGATCGTCTTGAAATTCGCAAAGCGAGCCTTGCTCCAGTCGTCTTGGCCTACGAGCTGCTGCTTGGCTAGGAGGTAGACTCCCTCTGTCTTCTTGACGCCCTTGACGTAGTTGGTGGTCTTGGTGGCCAGGCGGCGTCCATTGCGGAACGCTTCCTTACGGACGATGGTGCCGTTGGCATTCCAGGTCGTTGCCTCGCCCATTAGCTCGCCGTGTTCGAACTGAACCTGTCGCTTCTTCTTGCCGTTGGGGAACCAAGTTGTCCAGGAGCCGTGGCGGAGGCCTTCGGCATAATTCCATTCACCGATTTTGCGATCCTGGCGATCATGAATCGACCAAGCTCCGTGGAGTTGACCCTCTTCAAAGTTGGCGACCGAGACGAACGGGCCTTTGAATTGTTCGAAGCCAGCTTGGCTGAAGATTTTGGATTCACCCTTGCGAAGCCAGGCTTTCCACTGTCCTTGTCGTTTGCCATTCTCATAACGACCTTCGGCCAGCAATGTTCCGTTCTGGGCACGGTACTTCCACGTCCCATGGTTGACATAGTTGTCGTCGGCGTCTCGGATCACTTCCCGTTCGATCTTGACGGCGCGATTCGGATAACGCTCCCGAATGACCTCCACGTCGAGCGCTGCCTCGTCGGTCGTCGCTTCGTCGATCGCGACCTCGTCGGCCCTTGCCTCGTCGACCGTGACATCCTGGTCGAAAGCGGGAGATTCGACCTCTCCGGTGAGGACCGGTTCTTGGGCGGTTACTTCTTGGGTATCGAACGCCGGTGCGATCAGTGCACCCGCCATGACGGCGCCACGGGCGAACATGTTGAGGGAGAGGATCCGCTTCATGACTGGCTCCTTTGTGCCTTGCGGGACAGGCCGAAGTCGGCCTTCGGCACCACCATGGGGTGCCAACGTGGGTGTGTTCGTATTGAGGGCGATAGGGTATGCGCACCCGTACATCTACGGGCTCACACATTTGGTATCGAGACCAAGTTGGTGCGGCCTTTAGCAATTGTGCGGGATGTGCGTAAACTCGGGGAAACGCCGGATAGTACGCAAGCGCGGAAAGCAAGCATTGCAGCGGCAGATCGCATGCATGCGTTGCTGGCAGGGGGGCTCGTGGGACGATCTACCTACAACGCCCGATTGCGGTTGCCTTCGCGCTTGGTGCAATGGGTGGGAATGGAGATCCGTCGATCCTTGACGGCACCGGCTGCTCTAAGATTCGGGACTTGCCGGTCAGTGTGACGTGCGGCGAAGACTATTCGGCTGCGTCCGATTCGAGTTTCTCTTGCTCGAGCTTCTTCAGTTGCTCCTCAAGCCGCTTCTGGGTTTCACGAAGCTTCTCGATTTCTTCCGTGATTTCTTGGGATTTTTTCTGGCTGCTTTCCAGAGAGTCGATTGCCGATTTGAGGTCTCGGTTGACTACAAAACGGCGTTCACGTGTCTTCCGCTGCTGAAGTAGCCGAAGCGCTTCGGCATTCTCAGTTTGTCCGAGTGCTCGCGCGGCCGCCCGACGAACCCGTTGCAGCGGGTGGTCGAGTTGCTCCCCCAGCTGCTTGATGATCTCGTCATCGTCGGCCCCAAGCTTCGCCACGGCGTTCATCACGGCCGCACGTCGATCGGCGTCGTCAGTGGTGTTGAATTCGTTAAGTACGGCTTCCTTGCCGGCTTCGTCGTCGAGATTGGCAAGCGAATCGGCAGCCGCCTGCAGGATGACCTCCTTGTCGCTGCGTAGTTTCAGCGCCGCCTTGAGATCTTTAAGACAATTCTTCTCGTCCGCCTTGGCCAAGGCACGCAGGGCGTCAGCAATGGCGTAGTAAGAGCGATCCTTAGCGATAATGTCTCGCAGGGTCCGGCGGACTTCATCCTCCTTGAATTCGCCGAGACCACTGATTGCGGCCCGGCGTACGTGGGCACGAGCATCATTACGGGCCAGTTCTAGTAGCGTGGTTCGAACGAGATCGTCTTCACGTCCGTGGAGTTTGTTGGTCGCTTCCTGGCGAACTCCGTAGAAACTGTCGGTGCGAGCCGCCTTGCAAAGAGCGGCTGTCACGTCCTCGTCATCTTTGTACTCCGCCAGCGCCTTGGCGCAGCGGATGCGGCAGAGCAGATGCGCGTCATGCAGCAGGCCGTCAATTCGCTCTTGCTTGCTCTTCTTGAAGTCGAGGGTTTTGAGGATCCAGTTCTTGGGGTCGAAATTAACCCGGCGGGGGCGTTCGTCGAAGCTGAAACTAAAGGTTTCTTCCGCCTTGTCGACGGTGACCTTGCGAATCAATGTTTGATTCGGCAGCACAAACTCTAGCTCCACCGGCATGCGGAACAGCGGGGTGCGGCCATCGACCTTTTGATTTTGCTTGATGGTCAGGCGTAACAGCTTCGACTCCTGGTCCCATTCCTGTTTGACTTCGTATTCCGGGAAGCCGCCATGGTGTAGCCATTGATCGAAGAACCAGTTGAGCGATTGGCCGCTCGCCTCTTCGATCGCGATTCGCAGATCGGCCGTTTCGATCGAACGGTTGGCGTTCTTCTTGACAAAGTGACGGATCGATTTCCAAAACAGCTCGTCGCCCAGGACATAGCGCAGCATGTGGAGAATGCGGCCCGCCTTGGCGTAGGTGTGTCCGTCGAACATGTCGAACGGGTTGCTGTAGCGGTAGCTGACGATCGGGCGACGAATGCGGCGATCGAGGCCCTGGTACCCCAGTTCCTCGTTGTAGATCTGCCAGTCCGCCTCGTCTTCACCCAG
>CAYLRE010000299.1:0-5873 GCA_964385715.1 uncultured Planctomycetaceae bacterium | reverse complement strand
TATCCGTGCCGCTAGGAGGAATGATGCGGTTGTAGGGTTGGTTCTTGGTGAACGGTAGGTTGACGTTGTGGGCCACCTTGTCGTCATTCCCCAGTTCTAGCTTCTGACCTGCTCGCAGAACGAGAGAGTGCGGTTCATACCGGCAGTCCTTATTCGTAATGCGAATGGTCGCGTCCGCGTCACTGTCATAGTCGGGATGAATCTTGAGCTTCGTGCTCCTCTTGACCCGAACCCAAATGAAGATGTCACGAATTCCACCATCATCGCTGACCACGAGATCTTCACTGGTCAAACCAAAGGGACCGCAGAACGCTTGATCTTTGGTGATCTTCAACTTGGCCGCGGCGGGAGCTTTGCCATCGAGGACGAACTTGCCCTTGAGCGTTCCCCATTCGTTGGCGACGAGCGAGACTTCCGCTTCGCCAGGCGTCGCCAGGGCATGGTTGACGTCCAGTTGAGCGAGCCGATTTTCGGCATCATCTCCACGATCCGTAAGCGAGCTCTGTCCACAGCCGAGTGCAACTACCGGCAGGAGCAAGGAAAGCAGCCATCGTCGTTGTGTCGTATTCTTCATCGTTCCAATTGCCTCCATAGAGTCAGGATCAATGCCTCGAGGGAAACGTCCGGTGGTCCCCTGTCAGCTGCAATCCGCGAATCACGGGGTCGATCAAGTTTCTTGAGCCGCGATCCGCGCCAAGTCGCTGCCGCGTCATTGCGGCGTCGCGGGGTGATTGTGGAGAGCTCGCACCTCGCCCAACTTCGGACAAACGCCTGCGAAAAACCACCCAAACGGTCTGTGTGATTATAGCCGTGCTAGGCACAACCAACCATCCCGCGAAGGTCGCAGCTGTGCCGTCAACGCACGCTTTGAACGACCGTTTTGGGTTGAATCCCCGAGACATTCTCGTCGACTCGAAGGCGAGAGCTTCGTCAGCCCCCATCCGCTGTACTACTGCTCGGCGGGGGGCGAATCGCCGCTGACCTTATCCTTGATCGAAATTTGCTCCTCTAGGTAGGTATCCAAGTTCATCAGCAGATCAACAATACCGTCGATTTGCTGCGTGCTATCACCATGGTAGAGCTGGACGCTCTCACCCGTCTCCGGATCCTTCATAATGAAGCCCTCCGGTCCGTACGGGAAGTTCACCGGCATCTTCGTGTAAGGCAGAATGGAATCCGGCTTGGCCAACCAACGCTTCAGGTAATCCGCCTGCAATCGTCGAGTCACGTCCGCCAGGTTCGGTCCCTTGGCTCGTGGCGATCCGCCGGGATCGAAGTCCGACACCAAGTGACACTTCACACAGCCTTCTTTGTTGACCACGATCTCAAAGGCATCCTCGAAACGGGTGCCCGTCTCGCCATCGGCGGCCAACTTTTCGGCGTACTCCGCCTCACGAGCTTCGAGATGTTCACGACGCGTTCGGTAGTTGAACTGATGCGGGTACTCCGAGTTATCTCGAGCCGCGAAGTAATGGACCAACTTGGTCGCTTCATCGCTCGACATATTGAACTTCGGCATCCGTAGAATCGCCGCGGGGCGAATCATGTGCGGGTCGAGCAAGAAGTCGTGTAACCACTCAGGCTGCGTCTTGCGTCCTTGGTCGATCAGTGGCGGCGGAACCCAAGCCCAGGCCTCACTACCGCCTTGGCTATTCTCCAGCTCCAAGGCCTGCGGAATCAGCCAACGGGCGAACGCTCCGCCACGGCCTGGTGTGTGCCGGCTAATAATATCGGACGGAATCGTCGGCAATGGTGCCTTTACATCGAACACATTGCCGCTGATCACCGCCGGCTGCCAAAGCTCAACCGGGGTACCGAACAGGCTGTTTTCGTCAAAGTCCTCTCCCTCTTCCAATTCAGAAGTCGGGATAAACTCTTCGTCGTCTTCAATGTAGACGAGTTCTTCTGGGATGCCGGAAGCGTCCAAACGGGGCATACCACGGAGAATTGCCTGCTGCTTGCCATTGGCGGCCGTCTTCACGGTGGCGGCAATCTCATCAGGCGTGAAGAATGGTTCCACGAACGGATAACCTGGATCGGAAGACACCGGCTCAAAGGCATGCAAAGCCGGATCGAAATCGATATCCCAGCGATCGAGCGTCAGCACGTGACAGCCGGCACAGTTGAAGCGGGCCAGCACCTTCTCACCTTCGACGATCGCATTACCACGCTCGCCCGGATCGAAGACATACTCCGGCGCCGGCGGTTCGGCCACGAGACCGAGCACGAAGGTCATCACCGATTCAATCTCGCGGCGACCCGATTCGGTCAGCTCACCTTGCTCGTCTTTATTCCAATTGAACAGCGGCATTCGCAGCCGTTCGTTGTAACCCTTGGCATCGGTCTTGTGGTAATCGTAGCTGCGTGGCTCACGCAACTTCTGCCACAAGAAACCTTCACGCTGATGATGGTGCATCGCTTCGATGAAGTAGCCGGCGTCGCGGCCATTCAAATCCCACTTCACCGGATCGATGTGCTCATGTTCATGGTGTCCTTCACCTCCATGCTCCGCGTGATCGCCGTGCTTCTCGCCGAACTGACTCTGCTGCACGCCGAGATATTCGGTGATGTGCTCGAAGGCCAGCTTGGAAGATTCTTTGCGACCCCAGTCGGCCAGCGTGGTACCAATCGGCTTGGCCGCTTCCAGACCGGGTACATCGTGACAGCCGGCACAACCGAGCTTGCCGATCGTGCGACGACCGACGTAATTCAGTTTCTTTTCGAGCAAGTCGGCTTCTCGATCGGCGTCCGATAGCTCGGCATTCTCATCGACGGCCAATTCAACTTCGTGGCCGACGAGCTTGCTGGCAACCTTTTGCGGAATTCCGTTGGCCAGATATCGCTTCGCTCGCACCTCGGGGAAGGCGCTCTCGAGATACTCGTAGGCCAACGCATCTAGGCTCTTAAGCTGTTCGGCGGTAAGCGGGGCAAGTTTATCTTCGTCCGCTTTCCAATCTTCACCAAGCAAGTAAAGCGTGATGTCGGCAGCCGGATCGTACTTGCGAACCTTGCCGTCCTGCTCTTGCGTCTTGCCCTCTTCGTCGAGCAAGGCCTCCGGCTCAAGCATCACGTTCGGCATCCGCGTCCGCAAGTTGTAGTGGCTCGGGCCAAGCATCCAGCTATGCAGCCACTTCTTACCCTTCTCACTACGAAGCTTCTTCCCAAGTTCGCTCAGGTTCGGCCCTTGAGTCGATTCACCAAGCAGCGATTCGGGATCGGAAGGATCTTCGCTGTGCTGATGACAGGCGAGGCAGCCCTTGGTGCGGAACATCGTGCGGCCACGATCAAAGTCGGGCTCTTCGGTCACCCCGTCCTGCACAGGCAGATATTCAAACGGCTGACTCTTATCGAGCAAGTAGACCGCGGCACTGTATGCCTCGATCGTCTCGAAGTTGTCGGCAGTCTTCGCGCTCGCATCGGTCAAGTAATCGTAATGCTTGTGATGCGAGAAAAATCGCGGCATCTTGCTGGTCGGGCGAATCGAACGCGGATCGAAGATCCAGCGATAGAGCGTATCGCCACCAAGTTTGCTTGCCACGTGACGCAAACTCGGACCGACTCGTCGCAAGCTACCAGGCGATTCGACCGTCTTCAACAGTTCGCCCAACTTGTGAGCGCCCTTGCTAAGCAAGGTCGGCGTCGCCAACTGATCGGCAATCTGCTTGGCATCGGGCCGCAACGTCGGCTCCCCTGCCTCTTGGTCGTCTCTTAGGAAATCGACAAGCTTTTGCCGATCGGCGAAGGAAACGCCCTCCGGCGAATTCTTCAACTGACTGGCAATGTCTCGCATCTCGCCAGAGAGACCTGGATCAGCCAACAGTCGGCTAGCTGCGTCGGCTCGTTCGGCATCGCTCTGCAACAAGAAGTAGAGACGATTTCGCGAGGCGTCATCTTCCGGATGGTGGGCAACCTGATGCGACAGGCTGTCCATTTCGCTGAGCGTCTTCACGGCATTCATCAACGCCGCCTGACCATCACCTTCACCGTTCGAAGCGAGTTCACCCTGGAACTTCTCTTTCTGCGGACCAAGCAGGTACTTCAGCTGCGCGGCGGCCGCGAAGTAAGGCGGCTCATTGCGAAGATCGGGACCGATACGAGTCTCAGGCCCGTCGTAGCCATTGATCTCGTGGCAGCCATAGCAACCAATCGAGCGAACCAGGTCGTAACCTTCGGTCAGCTTAGGTGCTGGAGGCTCCGGGAATCGCTCGCTCGGAGCGAGTTGCTCCACTTCGTGATGACACTTCATGCAGGAACTCTCGATGAAGCGGTTCGGCCGCATCGGGAAGATCCAGTGATGATTGTTGAAATAGCCGTGCTTGCGAGCCCACTCGTGTGCCTGCTCCGGGTTATCCGGCGTGTGCGAAACCCACTTAAACTCGGTGGCACTCCCCTGCCCTTCGTGGCAGATCGTGCAGCCCATGTCTTCAATCTTGTGCGGGCTGAGCGAACCAACAAACAGATCAAGACGTGGATGCGTGCTGTACGGTTGCGGCAGGCCTCGTTGGACGGTGACTTCGATCAACTCACCCCAAGGGGCCTGTTCGACCAGATAACGCAAGGCTTCAGCACGGGTATTCACCTTCTCAACGCGATCACCAACGCGGATGTGGGTGATCGTATCACCCATCTGCAAACCGGCGCGGGCGCCGGCCTCTTCGGGCCAGACCACTTGAATCGAAACGTCGGTCGGCTCGTTCCAGCCTTCGTCGGCCAGCACGATTCCGTAGAGCGACTGCGTGTCGATCTTTCGCTCGTTCCCCTCGTCGTCCTTCGCCGCAGGAGCTTCTTCGGGCGTAGCGAGCAGAACCGTGACTTCATGACGAGCAGGATAAGCCGGCACGTCTGCCGTCCCGGGCGCCGACTTATCGATACCTAAGTGGCAGGAGATACAACGATCGAAGCGAGCAATCTCACCGAAGCTACCATTCGGAATGGTCAGGTTCGGCAACCAGTTTTGCTTTGGCTTCCATGGTCCACCAAAGGCGTCAAGAATCGGCATCCCGATGATGTTCTTGCTCGCTTGTGGCAACGCATCGACCAGGGCGTCGCGGCGGGCGGAATGGGCGGCCAGTTCCTTTTGAGCATTCGTCTCTGCATCGGTCAACTGCTTCACAATCGACTCTAGAGCCGAACGCTGCAGATTGGCAGTCTGGAAGGCGAGCGTGTAAGCGGCAACGCTCGTCATGTCGTTTTCGTCCGCTCCGTTCTTGATCTTATCGATCTCGGCCTCGAGCTTGTGCAGCGTCTCGGCACCCTTAACGTCGCGAACTGCCAGGTCGTACTTACTCTTGGCCTCGTCGAGCTTGGCGCTGCGAGCCTTCTTCTTCTGGGCCGCCTGATCTTCAATGTATTGCAGGCGAGCAATCGGACCACGCATCAGAGCGAACAGATCTTGGCGTGCGGCAGCAAACGCTGCCAATTTATCCTTATCTTCAGAAGAGGCACCCTCGTCACTGGCCGCGCTGGCAGGTGGCAAAGAAGAAGAGAGTTCCTTCAACTCCGCCATCTTCGCTTCGATAAGCGGCTTGACTGTCTGGAACTCGTCATCGGCAGGCAGGGCTGCCAAAAACTCGTTGACCAGATTTGCGTCGGGAAGTTGATAGCGAGTCTTGAGCAACGCGTCGTGTAGTCGCTCCGACTCCTGGGAGAACCGGACCGTTTGGAACTCGGCGATCTGGGCGTTCTTGATCCAGGTCTCTTTCGCCTCGAAGTCCTGCTGGTACGTCTTGTACTCGCGATTGTGATCGGAAGCCAACAGCCACAGCGTAGCCACCAGCAAAATGCACGAAGAGATGCCAAACACCAAGTGCAAGGCCTTCATGTCGCGCCAAGTTTGTTCGTTCGCAGGCATAGAATCCGTCCGCAACGGGCCG
>CAYLRE010000298.1:0-5933 GCA_964385715.1 uncultured Planctomycetaceae bacterium | reverse complement strand
GGGACGTCCGTAGGGTTAAGGGTATCTGCCGTTGGAAACGAGTGTGGTCAATCGGTTACGATGCAATTATGACGGATGGCGGGAATTAGCAAAGCAAAGGTGAGCATCTTGGATCTGAGCAATGTGGAGATGATGTCGGTCATCGTTCTGGCCGGATTCGGAATAGCGCTGTTGTGTTGGGCGGTGATCGCCATTCGCAGAAGCCCTTACTCGCCGCTCCAGTCGGCAATCTACCTTGCCAACATCCTCCTTACCAGAGTGTTATGGCGAACGACGATCGACGGAGACTTTCCTGATTTGGCGGGTCAGGGTGCGGTCGTCGTGTGCAATCATGGTAGTTCGATCGATCCGTTCTTTATCCAGTTGACCCCTGGACGCGTCGTCCATTGGATGGTGGCTCGCGAGTTTACCGATTTCTTACCATTTCGCGCCTTCTTTCGCGCGTGTGGAAGCATTCCGACGAACCGCGCGGGGATCGATACCGCCTCGACTAAGGCAGCGATTCGATACGCTAGTCAGGGTGAGCTGGTCGGCATGTTACCTGAGGGTCGCGTAAATAGTACGCCGAAGGTGTTGCTAGGTGGCCGTCCAGGCGCGGCGTTGGTCGCGCTCAAGGCACGCGTGCCGATCGTGCCCTGCTACATCAGAGACGCACCGTACGATGGCACCTTCTGGGGGTGCTTCTTCATGACGGCCAAGGTACATCTCACCGTTGGGCAGCCGATCGATCTGTCGAATTACTTCGATCGCCGTAAGGAAGACGGCGTGTTGCAAGAAGTAACGCTGCTGATTCTTAGCGAGATTGCGGCGCTCGCCGGTGAGCCAGACTTCGAACCCGAGCTAGCCGGTCGGCGTTGGAAGCCGGGTATGGAAGACGACGCTGCTGTCGCTTAGGCTTCGTGCAGTGGGGGCACTTCGAGGTTTCCTTGTTCACAGAGATCGTCGTAGTTCCGACAGACGCTTCTTGAGCTTCTCTTCGACATCCTTCGCGTTTGTGCCATCGGCCAGCACGGTTGCAATTGGGAAGCCAGCCGGAACGAAGGTGCCCACGGCGGGAATGTCGGCGACGACATATCGCTCGTTCTCGGCATTTTGCTCCGACGCCCAGTGGGAGAACGATTCCGTGATTTTAAAGTCTTTGTCGGCATAGGCGATGGCCTTGCCGGCGCACATTTCTGTACCCTGACTGTTGTACACAATAGAGGCCATTGCCCCTGCCGATCCGTTCTTCTCACAAGCCCTGGCGTGCGTTCCAACAGCACTGATGCCTAAGCTGCGTTCTAGAACCTCCGCCGATGCTGGGTAGCGAGGATTGATTTCGATCAGCCAGAGGTCGTTGTTTGCCCAGATGAGGTCGAGCCCGAAGAGGCCAATTAGGCCGAAGGTTGAGGCTATCCGAGCGGCTGCTAACTGGAGCCGAGTAAGTGGTTCTTGCGGAAGAGAGAGTGGGCCGACCGAGCCTGCGTATTTGAAGCCTGTTGCTCCGGTCCAGGCCTCGCCAGTGATTTGACGTGTCACTCCCAGCAGGCATGCCTTGCCGGCGGCAGCGAAAAACAGAGCGGAACATGGCATCCCCTCGATCCGCTGCTGGAAATAGTGCCGCTCTTTCTTAGGGTCCGCACGCTTTTCCAACTCCTCAAGAACGTCTTTGGTCCAGGGGAAGATCCGATCGCCACTGCTGCTTGCCAGTGGTTTGTAGAGCCAGGATCCGTCGAGGGGAAGCTGATCGCTCGCGCGTGCTAATTCCGGCAGGCGTAGCTCGCTGGACCTCAGTTCATCACGCAACAAGAAGGGATCACGAACTCGACGCAGGACGCTTCCCGGATTGCCGTACAGGACACGTTCCGCAGCGATTCTGTCCACCAGCTGCGGGTAGTTCTCCAACGCTCCGGTGTACATCCACGGTCCGGCAGGAAGTTCGCTGGCTGCATCGGCGAGTCCTTTCGGATAACGCTCGACGGTTTTCGTCGGCGCAACGTGGACGAGATCGGTGTCTCCAAAAAAGTCTGCACACGCCGGATTGAGTTGGGCCGTGGCCGCGGAGAAGGCGGCGGCCCGCGCACTTGCCCCGACGATTATCAGTGATTCGGACATACTGACATCGTACGGACTGGGCACGACGAAGCAACCGACGATGCGTTGTTAGCCGTTCGTCTGCCTGCAGCGACTAACGTAGAAACTGCTGGCACCAGTAGATGCGACCACCTTCGACGTAATAACCGGCGACGCCAATCTCGGTGTATTCTTCACTCAGCATGTTGGCGCGGTGACCGGGCGAGTTCATCCACGAATCGATCGCCGCGTCGACGTCTTCTTGGCCCCAGGCGATGTTCTCTGCGACCTGATCACTGGTGTGCGTTAGGCTGCCAGCGCTTGCCATCCACGAGGCGTGACGTCGAGCGGATTCCATCAAGTGTGGTGACATTCTCAGCGGAGCGCGACCGTGGCGGGCGCGAACTTCATTCGTCTTCTTGAGCAACTCCGCTTCTGCATTCGTCAACTGAATGGCGGGAGAATTGGTGTCTGCCGCGAAAGCTGTCGTGGTCAGGACTACAATTAGGGTGCTCGTCAGGATCCTGCTGAAATACATCATCCGTGTCTCCTTGATGGATAGAGAGCCAGCTCGACACGCGAAGAGGCATGCGGTCTGCGGGTTCTCAGTCACCGACGGCCGTCGGCGACGTTGGGGTGGGTGCTCTTACTCGATAGCCCGCGCGGTAGGTGGGGTAGGATTGCGCGGGCAAGGTTCCGTAGAGGGACTAGCTTAGTCGGCGAGCGTGGCAGAACAAGTACCCCTCTAAGACAGTGGCCGCAGAACGCATTTCAGCCGGGCTTATCAGGGAGCCGTCGTCCGGTTCGGCTCCGCGCAAGTGGTGAAATCACAACGACTACGGGCACCGCCGTGAGCTCATAATGATTCGCATCAAGATGGAACTGCGCATGCAAAGGCCGATGCGACTCGCGTCTGAGCCCGCATCGGCCTTGGGTCTCTTGATTGTTGGGACGACCATTTGGCCGTGAGTCGAAAGCTATTGCCTGCGCGATCGGCAGCCGATCAGCATCATCGAGAGCAGTGCCATTGCTGCGAGAGCATAGGTGCTCGGTTCGGGAACCGGCGGGCCGGTTACGACTAGGTCGAACGGCAGCTGCGGGCCACCCAAGGTCAGGATGATCGAGTTTACCGTCAGCAGGCTCTGTAGTCCCGCCAGGTCCAAACCAGTCGGGAAGACGTTGCCCATGCTGCGCGTCGTTACGCCTGGTTCGGCAAACGAAGTCGACTCGGACAATTCGCTGTTGGTCGCGGTCGGGAAGGAGCCGAGCAGGATTGTGCTGTAATTGCCGGGAATGAAGCTATTCGTCGCGTTCTTCAGAACGTACGAGATCAGCGTGTTTCCTTCCCAGTCGATCACGACTTCGCCGGTGACCGGATCGTAAATCAGATCCGGAATCGCCGGGTCACCGTCACCGGAACCACCTATCACGTCGCCTGCTACATCCGGCGGCGGATTGAAGTTGGTGAACATGGCCTGGATATCTAGGTTGTCAACATCATCGTCGCCGATG
Source organism: uncultured Planctomycetaceae bacterium (assembly GCA_964385715.1). GTDB lineage: Bacteria > Planctomycetota > Planctomycetia > Pirellulales > UBA7805 > MB-PLM-2. Next base: position 2,369 of record CAYLRE010000298.1, on the reverse strand, counting down.
CCTAGTAGGTCTCCCTGCACGTCTCCGTCTGCACGCAACAGACTGAAGTTGCTCGTCGTTGTTCCGGGACCTGTGAAATTCGTAAATGCTTGTTGGATATCTTCCAGGTTCGAGACATAGCCGTCGCAATCCGCATCGCCGCCGCCACAGACGAAGTCGATGTCGAAGTCGACAGTTGGCTGGCCAAACATGGTGGTCGCCGTTCGTGTGTCGAGCAGGTTAGCGAGATCACCCAGGGATAGGCCTGAGGGAAGGATCGCGCCAATACTTGTCGGAGCGGAGCTTGGGATCGTCGACACGTCTGAAATGTTGTTGACGGTTGAATTGGGGATTCCGCCGAGCAGGAACGGAGTGTGGTTTCCGGGAATGAATTGGCCGGCAGAATCAAAATTGTACGAGTTCAAGGTCGACACATCACGTTGGTCGATGATTACCTCACCCGTGGCGACATTGTAAACCATGTCTGGCCGATTCGGGTCGTCCACGTTGGAAACCTCACCCGTCAAATTGAGCGTAATTGTTTGATTAGCTCCAGTGACGTCGGTGAAATTGAATTCATATGTCGCTGCGTGAACCCCTGGGACAGTCGTGTCGATCATCGCATCGAACGAGTTTGAAGTCGTACCGGCGACGAGGTAACTGAAAGAAGAATAGTCGGTGGTAAGCGCTACCGTAGAGCCAGAGCCAACGACGTTCGAACTTGACAGCGTCGCCGTGGAGCCTACCTGTTGAAGGTTTGAAATGTCAAAAGAAATGGGAGCTGCAGGATCACCCAACGTAAAGCTGCCAAAGTCAATGTTGAGCGTGTTGGTGTCCGAGCCCGAATTGAATGACGCGTTCGCGGCGTAGTCCGTTCCGTAGAGCGCTTGGATACCGACAATATCGTCGCGATACAAGTTGTGCTGGATACCAGCGTAGAACGGGGCCATGACGGAAAAAGTGGCGTTAGAATGCCCAAGGCCGAGTGAATGTCCTAGTTCGTGAATGGCGACCGTCTTGAAATCGGTTCCGCCACCACCGCCGTTCGTCCAGTTTTCTCCGATATCGAAATGGACGTCGCCGCCGAAGGTTGTTCCCATCCATTCAACCGCCGGTTGCAGGGCATGTGCGAGGCCGCCGCCCGGACCGTCAAACGTGAAACCGCCGACGCGAATATCACCGATGTGTCCGCCTTGAACTTCCGAGGCACCAACGGCGGCACCGCTGTCAGCGACCTGTCCAAGATTGTAGATGCTGGCGTGCGAAGCCCAGACGTCTAGTGCTTCATTGAAAAGTTGATACTCGAGGCCGTCGACAGCGCCTGTGATCAAGAATTCGATATCTGTCGAGTTGTCGGGGTGGCCATCGTAGCCGGAGACATTTCCAGACACACCATTGGGCAAGGGACTCCAGGTAACTGAGCCTGGAGTCGCCGGTGGGTTGTTAGGGTCGATGAACGTGGCGTTGTTGGGACCAAGGTTCCACTTTGAATTTAGGAGCACATATCCAGTTGTCTGGGCTGACGAGGATTGACTCTCAACGGCTAGATTGCATACGCCGCAGGTCGTGTCCTTCTTACACAAAGTACAGGTAGTAAGGCAGGAGTTGCACGCCGTTGCTACGTCAACAAAGCTCCAAGATAAGACTGCGATGAGTACAGCGAGTCGGAGTGTTACGAGGCTCAAGCTCTTCATGCGAGTCTCTCTCTTGTGAGATAGTTAGTTTGCCTGATGGGATGGCGGGACCACCGGAAGAAGAACCCGCCTGTGAAATTTGAACTCGTCTGCCGCGAATACGAAAACAGCCACCATTAATCTTTCTAACGGATTGCTTCTTGCGGACCGTCGAATAGACTCTTGGCGGCTCTCAGCCGTCTTGGCAATTCCTGGAATTGGACTTCAGCAGGTGTTGATGAGGAATGTCCGCATTCTAGCTGTACTTAGCCGATTACGCAAGCATTTCGCATTATATGGATGACCGTTTTGACGGCATTTGGGCCCCTTTTTGAGGCCTCCCCATTATCTGAGGTTATTTGCCAAGCCATTATGCTTCCCGCAAAGAGGCGGAAACACGGGGAAGTGAGGGGCTTCTCCAGCGCAAGGGGCTTGTTTTCATCGCCGCGATAGGAATCTGCCGGCTGGGCAATCCGGTTCTGTTCTGTTGGCAACGGGCCGCTTGTAAATCGAACCAGGTTTGTTATCGTTGCCTTCTTAATTGCGGCTCGCGCGAGAGGCTTCTTAGTGGAGCGTTTCGATGTGAGTGCGAGTAAGTATCAAGATGAACGACGCAGCCGTGTCGACTGGGGTATCGTGTACTCCGATTCTAGATGGTTTTGTCTGGACACAGCGGCAACGCGTCTTGGATGTCTATTCACGACGACTACGGGAGTA
>CAYLRE010000297.1:0-5940 GCA_964385715.1 uncultured Planctomycetaceae bacterium | reverse complement strand
TGACATCCAAGCGGCGTTCACGAACTTTACGGGCCCAGGTACGACGAACTGGACGCTGTCACGTACACGTGCTCAAGGAGATGTTGGTCCCGGTCTGGCTGGGGACAGCGACGTCGATAACCTCGACATTCAGGCGATGTTTTCCAACTTCACCGGTCCTCTCGATGCCTCAACTGGCGACGTGGCAAGTGGCGATATTTTGGGAGCGGGGGGGGATCTCGATCCGGCAATTCCAGACCTGATTTACGATCCGGTCACCGGTGAAGTGGTGATCGACTGGGAAGGAAACACGCTGATCTCATACGTCCTGAAGAACGCGACGAACAGCTTCATCCCGGGCAATTACAGTACGATTCTGCTCGGCTCCTTTCCGACCGCAACGAACAGCGAGTTGTCCGAGTCGACCTCGTTCGCCGAGCCGGGCGTGACGACGCGCAGCATGGGCAACGTCTTCCCGACCGGCTTGGACTTGACTGGCCTACAGAATCTACTGACGGTGAACTCGATCGTCCTAAGTTTGGGTGGCCCGCAGATTCCGTTCGACCTAGTCGTTACCGGCCCGCCGGTTCCAGAGCCAAGCACCTCGGTTCTCGCGGCGCTGGCCCTGCTTGGCCTGGGGCTGATTGCCCGGCGCCGACGACGATAGTTGCGCATCGGGAGGGCGAGCCGTATCGCGGTGCCACCAGCGGGTGCCACTGGCTCTGCCAGTGCCGGTGGAAGACGGTATCCGTGATACATCCAGCCACGCACTCCGGGGCAACAAAAAAGGCTCCGCCATGATGACGGAGCCTTGGGAGTTTTCTTAAGTGAAGGGGAAGCGACTAGGCGGTCGTGTGTCGCGCTTCTTCGGCCAGCTGTTGGATGAATCGCTTCGATTGCAGGTACTCACGCTGACGCATGCCACCTTCTTTGTTTCGCAGATCCTTCTTGAGCTGCCGTAGCCAGTCGTCCGTCAGGTCGGTGATGCGGCGATAGCTCTCAAAGCCGATGGCACCTTGCTTGTCCGCACGGTCCTCAAACATTTCGTTCAGGTCTTCTCGGAACTGATCGTACCTGGGGTTCTGCAATTCGATTGGCCAGCGGATAGCACCGGTCACGGCATCGACCTTACCGCCACCGACTCGTTTGCTGGGTGACTGGCGAGCCCGATAGAACATTTGTTTCTCGAGGTTCTTCTGGCTGATGGCGGCCTTTTCTTCGGCCGAATAGAAGCGGTTCTCGCTATTGATCCGTTTGCGTTCCCAGTAGGTCTCGGTGTATTTCACGCGATTGTCGAGTTCATTAGAACGAACTTCGGTCATCGTGCGGGCGGCTTCCGCGTTCATCATATTGCGCTCGCCACGAGATCGTGTCAGGTCGCCCATGCCCCGCATCAGGCTTTCCCCGGCGGTCGATGGGCGATAGGCGTATCCGCCGTAGACAAACTGTGCGACTGCCTGATCCAGGAGCATGCAGCTAAGAATCACGCCCGAGGCGAGCATCAGGTAAAATTTGGTTGTCTTCATTGCTTGGCACCACCGTAAAACGAAAGACCGTAGAACCGAAAATAGTTGGAACCGAAAAAATTGGAACCGCAGCGAGCGGGGATTTTGATTACCCACCCCCGACCCACTTGAAGTAACATGAGGGGTATAGCAGAATCAATTCTAGCTGATCTGTGTGCCAGCCGCCACTTCTCCAAGCACACACTTATGGGAAAAAATTATGAGCCATTCCATGCGAGCCTTTGCTCTTCTCCTTCTCTCGTTGGGCGTCGTTACAGTGTCGGGGTGCAATTCCGGGACCAAGACGGAAAAGACGGATGAGTCGCCGCAGCCAGCAGCCTCGACCGAGACCGCCAGCATTGCCGACCTTATTGGGCAACTCTCCGCAGCTGAAGAAGCCGATCGCTGCGACGCGATTGATGCCTTGGGAGCGATGGGACCCGCTGCTGCTGAAGCCCTCGAAAACCTTTCCGGTTTGCTCGAGGACAAGAGTGCTTTGGTGCGAGCCCACGCGGCCATGGCGCTGGGCCAACTCGGCGACGCTGCCAAGCCGGCCGCCGACGCGCTCGCGAAGCGTATGACCGACGAAGACGAGGACGTGCGACGCATGGTGGTCGTGGCACTTAGCAAGATTAAGCCAGGCAAGGAAAAGGTCGTCCCTCTATTGACCGCCGCCTTGGCCGACAAGGATCCGCACGTGAAACTGCGTGCTGTCCGGGTATTGGCCGAACGTGGGCCGGCAATTGTTGAGCCAATGATCGTGGCCCTGGGCGATAAGAAGACCGCCTACTGGGCGACGCTCGTGCTGCATGAACTAGGCCCCGATGCCAAGCCGGCCGTGCCCGCGCTCCTGAAAGTTCTCGATGATGGAGACCCGGAGACTCAGCTGCGTGTCGTAGAAACTTTGGGGCTGATTGGCGATGAGGCGGCGGTGCCCAAGTTGATTGAGGTGCTCAAGGATCACCCCTTCGATATTGAAGTCGTTGCCGCTCATGCGCTTGGTAATATTGGCCCCGGTGCGAAGGATGCCACGGAGGCTCTCGAAGCGGGACTCACCAGCGAAGACAAGATCTTGCAGACCGTCTGTGCTCATAGCCTGGCTATGATTTATCCGGACGACGCCGCTCGCAAGCAGAAGGCTATCGATCTGTTGGTCGCGGCCCTCAAGCACGAAGAACAACATGTTCGCGTCATTGCAGCGCGCGAGCTGATCAAGCTCAAGCCCGATCCTGAAATGATTCGGGAGCCGTTCCTGGCTGCCTTCGAAACGGCCAGCGACGAGACTCGCCGAGCCATGTTCGCGGCGGTCGCCACCTTGGGTGAAGAAGTCATTCCGCGATTCCAGAGGGCTCTCAAGGAGCCGGCCGTGCGACCCTACGCCGCCGAGGCGCTTGGCGAAATGGGAGCCGCCGCTGCGGTTGCCGTGCCCGATCTGATCGCCGCCCTAGAAGGTGAATCGGCCATTGTTCGTGAAGCGATCTTGCGTGCTATCGCCAGCATTGGCAAAGGCGTCGGAGCCGCCGTCCCGGCAGCCAAGGCCGCGCTCGCGGACGAGGATGAAGATGTTCGCCGTGCCGCGATCTTTGTGCTTGGTCGTGCCGGAGCCGAGGCCAAGGACGCCGCGGCCGACCTGTTCGCTTTGCTTTCCGCCGAGGAGAAGCTGGCCGAAGACGAAGAGTTGGCTCTCTACATCTCCTGGGCGTTGGCTCAGATCGACCCGGCAAACGCCGAGTACGCCAAGAGTGCCGTTGCCCACTTGATCACGGGACTCGCGAGCGAACGAGTTGCGATTCAAGTCGAAGCGGCTGAAGCACTCGGTAAGCTTGGTGCCGCCGCGAAAGATGCGGTCGCAGCTTTGGAAGCTGCTGCCGCCGATGCTTCGCCCGACGTGAAGGCCGCTCTTGCCGATGCGGTTAAGCAGATCAAGGGCGAATAAGAACTGTTCGTTCCGCCGCCTGCTCCAACGCTGAAAGGAGCCGCGGCTAACGAGAGTCGAACGAAAAAGGGCCGGCACTCACTTGTAGTGCAGGCCCTTTGTTTTTTGGATTCGGCCAAAGTCGTGCGGCATGTGCGTGACGCTAACGCAGGCACTCACCTATTGGTGATATCCGTTTGGTCGTGTCCCTCGCTGACGCTTCGGGCTAAGTGTGTGAACCGAGCTTGATGTCGATGTTCACGGCTCCCGTCACGTTTACGATTCGTTCAGCAGCTTTCGCAGGACTGCCTGCAGGATGCCGCCGTTGCGGTAGTAGTCCAGTTCCACCGGGGTATCGATTCGGGCCACCGCTTCAAACTCGCGGGTGTTGCCGTCGGCGCCGGTCGCCTTGACGGTGAGCGTGGCACCCGGCGTCAGCGAATCGTCGAGCCCGACGATGTCGAAGGTCTCTTCGCCCGAGAGCGAAGACAGCAGTTCGTCTCCATCGGCTGCGAATTCCAGCGGCACCACGCCCATTCCGATCAGGTTGCTGCGGTGAATTCGCTCGTAGCTCTTGGCAATCACGGCTCGTACGCCGAGCAGGTACGTTCCCTTGGCGGCCCAGTCGCGGCTGCTTCCGGTTCCGTACTCGCTGCCGGCCAGCACGACCAGCGGCGTTCCCTCTTCGCGGTACTTCTCAGCCGCCTCGTAAATCGACATCACTTCGCCGCCCGGCAGGTGACGCGTCACGCCCCCTTCGGTGCCGGGGGCAATCTGGTTGCGAATGCGAATGTTGGCGAACGTGCCGCGGGTCATGACCAGGTCGTTTCCGCGTCGCGAGCCAAAGCTGTTGAAGTCACGGGGCTCGACGCCACGGCTCTGCAGGAATTTTCCGGCAGGTCCGTCGGCCGCGATGGCTCCCGCGGGCGAGATGTGGTCGGTGGTGACCGAGTCGCCCAACTTCGCCAACACGCGAGCTCCTTCGATCGGAGCGATCGGCGACGGTTCACGCGGAAGATCGACCAGGAACGGCGGCTCGTGGATGTAGGTGCTTTCTTCGCTCCACTCGAACAAGGCCCCAGCACCGATCTCGATGCGGTTCCACTCTTCGTTCGACTGGAAGACGTCGCCGTATTGGTTACGGAACATCGCCGGCGTCACCGACGTGGCAAGCGCGTCGTCGACCTCGCTCTGCGATGGCCAAATGTCCTTGAGGAAGACCGCCGTGCCATCGGCCGCTTCGCCAATCGGCTGATTGACCAAGTCGATGTCTGTGGTGCCGGCCAAGGCGTAAGCCACGACCAGCGGCGGGCTGGCTAGATAGTTGGCTTTGACGAGCGGATTCACGCGGCCCTCGAAGTTGCGATTTCCGCTCAGCACGGCGGAAGCGACCAGGTCGCCTTCTTGAACCGCCTTGGCGACCGGGTCCGGCAGCGGGCCACTGTTGCCGATGCAAGTCGTGCAGCCGTAGCCGACGGTGTAGAAACCAACCTTCTCCAGCGAATCGGTCAGGCCAGCCTGATCAAGGTAATCGCTTACCACGCGAGATCCGGGTGCCAAGCTGGTCTTCACGTAAGACGGCACCTTGAGACCGCGTTCGACCGCCTTCTTGGCAACCAAGCCGGCGGCCAGCATCACCGAAGGATTGCTCGTGTTCGTACAACTGGTGATGGCAGCAATGACCACCGCACCGTGGCCGATGGTGGTTGAGCTGCCGTTGTCGCTGACTTCCGCGGTACGGGCCAGGGCGTCGCCTTCGAGCGCGAATCCTCGTTCCGAGGTCGCACCACGGAGCGAACGTTGGAAGCCGGCCTGCATGTCCGATAGCGGAATGCGATCCTGCGGACGCTTCGGTCCGGCAAGGCTCGGCACCACGCTGCCCAGGTCGACTTTCAGGTTCTTTGTGTATTCGGGCGTGGGAGCCGAATCTTCGCGGAACAGCTTCTGTTCCTTGGTGAATCGCTCCAGCAGTTCGACTTCTTCGTCGCTGCGACCGGTGCGACGAAGATAGTTGAGCGTCTCGCCGTCGACCGGGAAGAAGCCCATCGTGGCTCCATATTCGGGGGCCATGTTGGCGATGGTGGCTCGATCGGCCAGCGACATCGCGTTCACGCCGTCCCCGTAGAATTCGACGAACTTACCGACGACTCCCTCGCCACGCAACATTTCGGTAACGGTCAGCACCAGGTCGGTGGCGGTGGCTCCCGCGGCGAGCGTGCCGGTGAGTTCGACTCCGATCACTTCCGGCAGCAGCATGTAGAGCGGTTGGCCGAGCATGGCCGCTTCGGCTTCGATTCCGCCAACGCCCCAGCCAAGCACGCCGAGACCGTTGATCATCACCGTATGACTGTCGGTACCTACCAGCGTATCCGGGTAAGCGACGCCGTCGCGACCCTGCACCACCTTGGCCAGATACTCCAGATTGACCTGATGACAGATACCGGTCGCCGGCGGGACAACAGTGAAATTGTCAAACGCGCCCTGACCCCAGTGCAGGAACTCGTACCGCTCACGATTGCGCTCGAATTCCTTGTCGATATT
>CAYLRE010000296.1:0-5975 GCA_964385715.1 uncultured Planctomycetaceae bacterium | reverse complement strand
AATCGCTGCTCCGTGTTCCAGGACTCGACGAACGCTGGCGAGTGCAAACCTAGATGGATCTTGTCTTCGAGTTCCACCGGGCTCTTCAGGAACTCGATATATCGATCCTTCGGTTCAGCGGCCTGCAGGTGAGCGAGCAAGCGAATTAGCTCGCGGTTCATATGGGCGTTGCCGGCCGGAAATTCAGTCGACAGCTGTGCTGTTAGCTCAGGAAGATCGTCCCCGGTAAACTCGCCGCGCGATATGGCAAGTTGGCAGATGCGAAGCAAGTCGATGAAATCATCATCGCCAACAAATCCGCCCATGATCTCACGACTTCGCTCGAGGATCGCCGCGGAGATGTCTTTTTCCGGTTGCTGGGAAAGGATAGCTGTGGATCCGACAAGAAAGGTACGCAGCTCTTTGGCGGCGATCACGTCATCCTGCCATTGGTCACGTGGGATCTGTTTGAGTGCCGAGGCTGCCGCCTGAGCGACAAAAGGATCTCGGGAACTGAGAAGTGGTAGGAGTTTGTCGATCGGTGCTTCGCCGGACGTACGAGAAAGCGATTCACATGCTAGTCGAACGACACGCTCGTTTGGATCGCTGAGCAGGTCGACCAGTCGACTATTCGTCATCTCACCCTTGTGGAGACCCAATAGGAAGGCCACGGTAGCGCGAACTTCGGTACTTCGATCGCGCGATAGGTCAAGCAGCAACGGCTCCGATGGAAAGGGACCAAAGAGCTGCATCAATTGCAACGCACGTGCACGAACTTTGCCCGTTCGACTGCTATCCTTGGCCGCCGCGATCAGCTCTTCGCCCCAGGAGTCTCCGGCCTGTTTCTTTGCTCGGGCGACTTCTTGCCGTCCCCAAGCCGACGACGGTTGTGGCTGTTTTAGTGCGGCTTCAATACCTTCACCTCGGTCTTGAATCTCTTTCGGAACGCGGCCGAGCCACACAACGCGATAAATCCCACCTTCGGTCCCGCGGCCGCCCGTTGAAAAGTAGAGGGCCCCGTTGGGTGCTACTTCCAGGTCGGTCACGTTGAGAGGGCTGCCTTCTACGAACACGTGGGATGTGGCCGCGTACGTGGCTCCTTTGCCGGAGTACTTGAGTGCACGAATTTGACCTCGTGCCCAGTCTCCTACAAAGATCGTATTGTGGTATCGAACCGGGAACATGTGATGTTCATACACTGCCATGCCCGTAGGCGATCCAGGGCCGGTCGTCAGGACTGGTGGCACGCTGTCAACGTAGTAGGAAGGCCACTTCGCCCAGCCACTACGCCAGCCATGCTCGCTGCCGGCGGTCACATGCGAGAGCCAGGTGGGGCGATACCAAGGTAGACCGTCGTCCCATTCCATGTCGGAGTCGGCCGAGAAGAGGTCGCCCGCAGCGTTGAACACGATGTCATAGGGATTTCGAAGGCCACCAGCGAATCGCTCGACAAAACTGCCATTTGTATCGGTGCGCAATATCATGCCGCCTGGCGCCGGACGCCCGCGAGCGTAACCCTCCGGATCTTCCAATCTTGGCTGGACGAGATCCCCTTCATAGAAATCTCGATAAGGGCTGCTCTCGCGTGGCTCGTCAACAAGGTTCGTGTGATTCCCGACGACGACGTAGATGAGGCCATCGGGCCCCAGGGTGATCGCGTGTGGTCCGTGCTCGACCGCCTTGCCTTTGAACTTGATGATCGGCTTTACGTCGTCGGCGACACCGTCGCGGTCCGTGTCCTTAAGGCGATACAGTGCCAAACCGTCAGGTCCGTCACCAGTGGCAAAGACCTCTCCGTTGAGCGGCAGGATTCCCTGGCAGTTCGTTACTTTATCGCAATACGTGCTGACGGTGTCGTGCACTCCGTCGTTGGTCGTATCGCGAATAAGAAGCAGCGGGCCCTTTTCCTGCGACGCGATAATGTTGCCGAATTCGTTGAATGCGAACGCGAGTACGGAGCCGGTGTCATCTGGACGCACGATCCACTCGACACGAAATTCGCGATCGACCTGAAATCGTGCTTGTTGCTGCTGCTCTTCGACCCGCGCCACGACTTGTGCGATGTCGTTCCAGGGGGCGGTGTTGCCGAATCGGCCGAGTTGACGGGCTCGCGGCCATCGTGAATCGTTAAAGTCCTCGCGTTGCCAGCCCGTCTGGCGGCGCAGGTGGGCCCTCCAAGAGGAATTCGTTGGTAGTTGACGCTGTTGCCCGTTGGCAGCGGTGAGGGTGATCGACGCGGCCAGTCCCGCCGGTCCCGATTTGCTCTTCGACGTCGCGATCGTGACGGCGTTTTTCCCGGAAACCAGGTACGGCGAAAGCGAGTGTGTATCGATCGATTGCCAGTGGTCATCGGTAGCGACTTTGACGCCGTTGATATACAGCTCGTAAGTCTCGTCGCACGTGATCTCAATGCTCGCTTGACTGCCGGCTGACGCTTGGAATGTCTTGCGAAAGTAGGCGGTACGAGAAGCTTCTCGGCGGCTGGGAACCCAAATCCATGCCGCATCCTCGAGTGCGGCGTTCGCCACATCGGAAGACAGGGTTGCGAGCGTGCACAGCGTTAAGACGGCAATTTTCCAAACCGAGGAACGCGTCGACTGCGAGCTATTTGAGACCTGTGACATTGTGCTACCTGCGCGAGGGAGGTGACTGGCAAAAGCCAATATTGTTTGCTGTCGATAATGCCGAAGGCTCAGCTGCATGGCCGCTCCCTCGGAGAAAAGGTGGCGTAGAGTAGCAAGCTATCGCCGTTCGCTGCAACAGAGGATCTGGCAGGATTCTTGAGTTGAGGCGTTTTGGGCTAGCATCCGCGGAGCGGTGCTAGCAGCGACTGGCCGCTGAGCCGTCGCAGTTGGCTGTAGCCCGAGAATTTGAGGCTCGCCCAACTTGCGGAGTTGTTCGCTAAGTGTAGGGGCAAGCGGCGACCTGGCCTGATTTTTTTTGCTCCAAAGGAGGCGTGCTGGCCGCACATTCGTCTTTGACGATTGGGCATCGCGTGCGAAACGCGCATCCGGTCGGTTTGTCCAGTGGTGTCGGGATTTCACCTTCTAAGAGGACTCGATCGGAATGGTCCTTTCGCGGATCGGGTGACGGAACCGCCGAAATCAAGGCTCGTGAGTACGGGTGGGCGGGTTGGCCGTAGACCGTGTTGGCCTCGCCCAATTCGATCAGATTGCCCAGATACATAACGGCAATGCGATCACTGATGTGATTTACCACGGAGAGGTCGTGAGCGACGAACAGGTAGGTAAGATTGAATTCGTCCTGTAAGTCCTGCAGTAGGTTGACGACCTGGGCTTGAACCGAAACGTCCAGGGCAGAGACCGGTTCATCCGCGACGATCAATCGAGGGTTCACTGCCAGTGCTCGTGCGATACCGATTCGCTGTCTCTGGCCGCCGGAAAACTCGTGCGGGTACCTGCTCGCCTGAGACGCCTGTAGGCCGACTCGCTCGAGCAGCCAATGAACCCTATCGGTGCGTTCTTTTTTAGTTTGGGCCGTGTGGAGTCTTAATGGAGCCTCAATCATGCTGCCCACGGTCATGCGTGGGTTGAGCGAAGAAAACGGATCTTGGAAGATCATTTGGATCTCGGATCGTCGCGGTTGCATTTCTCGCCGCGATAGTTCGAGAAGATTCACCGGTCCTTTTTCTGTGTGGAAGAGAATCTCCCCCTCTTGGCGAACGCCTGGCACAGTCGCCTTGAGGATGTTGATCACGGCCTTGGCGAGCGTCGATTTGCCGCAGCCCGATTCTCCCACCAGGCCGAGCGTTTCGCCTTCGTGGAGCGTAAACGAAACATCGTCGACCGCTTTAACCTCGCCAATCTTGTGGCGCAGAATCCCACCCCAGACCGGGTACCCGATCTTCAGGTTCTTGATTTCTAGCAGCGGTTTGCTCATGAGGCGTTTACGTAGTTCGTGTGGCAAGACACAGTTGGCGCGGTAGTTATCTGGTTCATGGGGGCGTGACGTTAGTCATCGCGGGCGCATCGGCGAAACCAGTCGAGTCTTCCTCTGCGAGATGGCAACGTACCAGTTGGCCGCTCTTGAGTTGATGCAGTGGTGGCTCTTCGTTGTGACAGCGGTCCATGACCTGATCGCAGCGAGTGCAAAACTTGCAGCCCGTCGGCAGGTCCATGATGAACGGCACATTGCCCGGGATCGTGTGCAGCCGCTTCTTGGCTTCCTGAGTCGAAGGAAGCGATTCGAGCAGTCCTTGGGTGTAGGGGTGTCGTGGTTCGTAGAAGATCTGATCGACGTTGCCGACCTCTTGGATCTTGCCACCGTACATGACAATTACCCGCTGGCAGGTCTCGGCAACAACCGCCAAGTCGTGTGTGATGAGGATGATCGAACCACCCTCGCGTCTTTCACGCAGTTCCAGCATTAAGTTCAGGATCTGTGCCTGGGTGGTGACATCTAGGGCTGTGGTTGGCTCGTCCGCAATAAGCAACTTTGGATTGCAGCAGAGTGCCATAGCGATCATGACGCGCTGACGCATTCCGCCGGAAAACTGATGCGGGTAGTCCTTCATGCGTTTTTCAGCGTCTGGGATCTTGACCTGACTAAGCCGCAAGACGGCCCGGTCGAAGGCCTCCTGCTTGGTCATTTCCGGATTGTGGGTGCGTAGTGTCTCGATGATCTGCATTCCGATCGTGAAGACCGGATTCAGCGAGGTCATCGGCTCCTGGAAGATCATGGCGATTTCGTTGCCGCGAATCGCCCGCATTTCCTTGTAGCTTAGCTTGAGCAGGTCTTGCCCTTCGTAGAGCATCTCGCCCGTTCGATCATGCCGGGTGGGTCGGGGATTAATCGCAAGATCGAGAGGCTCGTGACACTCTTGCCAGAGCCCGATTCGCCAACGATGCCGAGTACTTCTCCTGGCATGACGTCGAACGATACGCCATCGACGGCCTTGGCGATGCCACCCTCGACACGGAAGTAGGTTGCCAGGTCGCGCACCGAGAGCAATGGCTTGCCACCGGCTGCCCCGCCGTGCTCCGTCGAATTGGCATTTTGGTTCGTGGCCATCTATCGCAACCTACTGAAGACTTTGGGATCGAATGCCTCTCGCACCGCTTCGCCAATGAAGACGATCAGCTGGAGGGTGATGAACATGGCACCCAGTGGAAAGACGATGAGATGCCAGTCGTTTAGGCCTTCATCGCGTGCCTGTCGGAGCAGCTGTCCCCAGCTGGGTTCGGAGGCGGGCAGTCCAAACCCAAGGTAGTCGAGCGCGACTAAGGCAGAGATCGTCCCCACTAGGGCAAATGGAGCGTACGTAATAATCGGTGTGAGTGCGTTGGGGAGGATGTGCTTGAAAATGATCGCCATGTTACTTTCGCCCGTCGCGATTGCCGCGGCTACGTAATCGCGAGACTTTTCTCGGTAGAATTCACCTCGAATCAGGTAGGTGATACTCATCCAGCCGAACGCGGCCAGGATGCCGCATAGTAGAAGGAAGTTCTTTCCGAATATTTGCCCGAGAATCATCACGGTATAGAGAAATGGAATGGCGCCCCAGACTTCGACCACGCGCAGGCCTAGGATGTCGAGCCAGCGCCCGTAGTAACCCAGGAACGCCCCCGTAAGTGTGCCAAAGGTGTAGGCGACGCCGACCACAATCAAGGAAAGAGTGATGGAGAGTCGAAACGCGTAGGCCATGCGAGTAAAGATGTCGCGACCACCGGCGTCGGTTCCCATGATGTGTGGCCATTCGGGGCGTGCGGGCGCGCGTGCCATTCCTTCGACTTTTTCATAGGGGCTGTGATCAAAGAACGGCATTACGACGAAGTTGTCGAGATCGCTGTCGTTTAATTGCTTGCCGAGGGCTTGTTGCAAGGAAGTCTCTTCTGACAGTAGCAGTTGTTTCAGCTCCTCGCGTTCGTTTTCTGACAGGTCAGTGCCCTGCGCCATGCGCCGCGCAAGAGGGTGTTTCTTGGCAAGCCGCCGGATCTCTTCAAGCTTTTTCTTGAAGGCCTGTCGTTCCGTTGCCG
>CAYLRE010000295.1:0-5996 GCA_964385715.1 uncultured Planctomycetaceae bacterium | reverse complement strand
TCTGCTCGCCGATCCGCAGAAGGTACTGGCATTGATCAAGGATGAAATCAGCGACGAGGTTGCCGACTTCATCGAGAATCGCGCCGTCACGCCCTGTTTAGCGGCGGTCCTGGTCGGAGAAGACCCGGCCAGCGAGGTTTACGTTCGCAACAAGCAGCGGGCTTGTGAGCGAGTGGGCCTCGATAGCCAGCTACACCGGCTGCCGGCCGACGCTACGGAAGACGACCTGTTGGGCATCGTTGCCAAGCTCAACAAGGCGGACGAGGTACATGGCATTCTCGTGCAGTTGCCGCTGCCGAAGCAGATCGATACCGAGCGAGTGTTGCAGGCGGTCAATCCGAATAAGGATGTCGACGCTTTCCATCCGGAGAACGTTGGCCGCCTGGTTCAGGGTCGTCCGCGATTCTTACCCTGCACCCCACACGGCATCCAGCAGTTACTCGTTCGGGAAGAGATTCCCACGGCCGGAGCCCACGTGGTGGTCGTCGGCCGCAGTGACATCGTTGGCAAGCCGCTGGCGAACATGCTCGTGCAACGTGGCCAAGGGGGCGACGCGACCGTGACGGTTTGTCATTCGCGAACCCGAGACCTGGCCGAGGTGACCCGCTCCGCGGACATTCTCGTGGCCGCCATTGGCCAGCCGAAATTCATCACGGCCGAGATGGTCAAACCAGGAGCCACGGTGATCGATGTTGGCATCAATCGCACCGACGACGGTCTCGTGGGCGATGTCGACTACGACGCGGTCCGCGAAGTGGCCGGAGCAATCACACCCGTGCCTGGCGGCGTTGGTCCGCTAACAATTGCAATGCTGCTGCTCAACACGCTCAGCGCCGCGCGTCAGGCTCTGTAACGCTTCGCCACGAAGCACAGCGCTTTCATCTCGCTTAGCGGCATCCTCCCGAAGCGTGCGCGCAGTAACATCGCGTCTGTCGTCACCGGAAGCGAACGATGCGTGAAGCATCGAAGAAGCTCAACGCGTTAGATACGCGGAGCGGTGATAAGGTCGAGCGTCAAAAGCGCCGCGGCCAACGATACAAATACTAGCAAGAATGGCATGATATAACTTCTTGTTACGGGGCCAGTCAGATTGTTACCACAATCGTCTCGCGTTGAAAACAGCACTTTGCCCGCGAGCAACCTATAAGTTGCCGCTGGTGCTTGCTTCCGTCACATCGAATGCCCCATCGACGCGAACCCGTGCCAGCTAACCACTTGCTAGCACGAGGCTTAGGCTGCCAAAAAAATCCCTGAAAAAGTCTCCGGCGTACCCTGCGGGCGTCCTCAGTTCGCCCGCGCAGACGCTCGGATCACAGTATCACTACAGCCAAGATGTTTCCGCCTACTAACGCTCTTGAGACCGCTTGCCTGCGGCCCAGGTTCGCGGACACGCGCAGTTTTCTTACCGCAACGTGGCAGTATCGCGCGTGCCTATTTGGCACAGTATCGGCGCCCGATACCGCGGTTTCTTCATAAACCTGACCATTCGCTTCAAGAAAAACCGCTAGCACCGCTAGCAGGAACTTGGGTGGTTCGATCATTGGGCAGCGGCGTTGGTTGGATGGAGTGCCACTAGTGTTGCGATTCAACAAGGGCGCCACTGGCTCCGCAAGTGCCGCTCGTCAGGCGCCGCCGGACCTACGCGTGGGTCGTCAACTCGGGGCATAACAGCGGCTTCGCCCGTGGATAAACGCACTATCCCACATCAACTTAAGGCCTTCGATTTAGGCAGGCACCGTGTGCCCTACCAGGGCTAAGAATTTCGCGCTCCGTTGTGCTATTCTCAAGGAGCACCTCGGAATCATCTTTGGGCTCCCACGCGAGCTTCTATGCGACTACTGAGCTACAACATGCACAAGGCGGTCGGTGGCCGAGATCGGCTTTATCGGCTGGAGCGGATCATCGATCTGCTTGCGCATGAGAAGCCCGACGTCGTCTGCTTGCAGGAGGTTGTGCGTGGGGCACGTCGTGCCCGCTTCGACGATCAACCGCGACTCTTGGGCAGCGAGTTTCGCTATGCGGTGCAACTCTATCAGATGAACGTTCACTACAAGGTGGGCGGCTACGGCAACCTGCTACTATCCCGTTGGCCACTCCGGTCGAAGCACCAAATTTCGCTCCGCATGGGCACCAAGAAACCACGCGGTGCCCAGATCGCGATCATCGAAACGCCCAAGGGCCTACTGCGGCTAGTCAACTGGCATCTTGGTCTAGGCGAGAAAGAACGGGTTTGGCAAGTCGATCGGCTATTGGGCCACCGCCTATTTCATGAAGGGGGCGAGCTGCCGACCCTACTGGTTGGCGACACCAACGATTGGCGCAACAATCTGGCCGCCGGTTCGCTAGCCGAGCATGGCTTCGCGCACATCACGAAACCGATTTCACGGTTTCGCACATTTCCGGCCACGATGCCGGTCGGCTCGCTCGACAAGATCTACATGCGGGGCAAGATTCGCCTGAGGCGAGCCCACGTGGTCCGCAGCAAGCTAGCCAAGGTGGCGTCGGATCACTTGCCGCTGGTGGCCGACTTTCAATTGACGAAGCGGTAGACGCTGCTCCGCTTCCTCGCGTACGAGCGTGATCCATCCATGTCGATGCATGATGATCCGCCCTTGCTTGCGGGCTTGTGTCGGGTTCCGAAGATGGAATTGATCTAGGTGCGATGCGCGTGGACGGAGATAATGACAGGCCGTCGACCCGCACCCTGTCACGCCGGAAAGGAACTCTGTCATGTTACTTCGCTCTGCTCTCTTGATCGGTTGTCTGTTTCTGCCCGTCGCGCTACTATCGGCGAATGACAAATCGGAGATCGCAAAGTTCCAAGGCAACTGGAAGGTTGTCGGCCTTGTTGAGAATGGTCAAGTCATTCCGGAAGAGGCCATCAAGAAGTGGCTTCCGTCCGGAGGGCTGGCGCGAATCACGGACAACGCGATCATGTTCCAGTCGCGTCATGACGGACAGAGCCAAGTCAAACTTTTTTCCATCGATGCTACGCAGTTTCCCAAGGGAATCGAGATTCGAACCCGCGACAACCAAAAAAGCCAAGGCATCTATCGGTTTGAAGACGGTCAACTCATCGTTTGCATGGGCGACCCGGCGTTGAATCAACGTCCGACCGATTTCTCTGCGGCCAAGGGATCCAATCGCGTGTTGATGACCTTGGCTCGGCTGACCGAGAAACAGCCAACACCCCAGCCGGCGCCGCAACCGGCTCCGCCGTCTTCGTCAGGGGTAGCTGCCAAAGTACTCACCGACGCGGAGGTACGACAACGTCTGGTAGGTGTTTGGCAGTTCGCCGACAGCACGGGACCGCTATTAGCAACAATCAACGCCAACGGAACCTTTACGACCAGTCGCGACGTCGCTCAGATACGGCTCTTTCAGACCGTGTTTTCCCGACAACTCGAATCAACCGGAACGTGGAGCGTACAAAATGGCCAACTCGTCTATCACATCGCGACGTCGACACGTATTGATCGCGCTGGTTTGATGGTGACGCTGCAGGTCCGTTCGATATCCGGCAAGGATCTAATCTTCGTCGATGGTCTGGGACGGGTTGGAACAGCCGTGCGAGTCAATTAAGTTGGGTGACCTCGACAATCACTCCCTTATGAACGCACGCATACTCTTCTAGCTATGCCAAAAAACATTCTCGACGTTGGTAACTGCGATCCCGATCACGGCTCGATCTGCCGGTTGCTCCAGAACAACTTCGATGTCAACGTCGTCCGCACGCATGGTATGGATGACGCTATTGCAGCGCTCGGGGAGCGCACCTTCGATCTTATACTGGTCAATCGACTAATGGATCGCGACGGTGCTTCGGGCTTGGCAATCATCGAGCGGATCAAGGGTGACTCCGAGTTTGGCAGTACGCCGGTAATGATGATCACCAACTTTGCCGAGCATCAGGAGTACGCCGCGGCAGCCGGAGCGGAAGCCGGATTTGGCAAAGCGGAACTCGGCGATGCTGCAACGCTCGAGCGGCTGCGACCGTTTCTAGGCACATAGTTAGCGGTGTGGGCGGCCTGCCTCACGTTCTTAACGGAATCTTAACAGGCACCTTGGCGCCCCATGCAAACCTTCTGCGCGTGGCCAAGCGGGCATGCGAAAATGTTGCAGTCGCTCTTGCATCCACCGCCGCGTGGCCGATGTTTGTGGTGTACGACTCCTATTCACTCTCGTGGCCGATTTGTTCCACGGATGCGAGTCGCGAATTTCGTTGACTCACTTCGTAGGGTCTGTGCCATGCAGGATTCGCCACCGCCTATTGAAGACCGTGTTGCCGTCGATGCCTTCAAGCAGTCGCTCGCCAATGCCTTGGGCGACGTTGCTTTGCCTCGATCGACAGCTCCCGGACTACTCACCTGCGTCGATTGCGGCGAGCGGTTTCCTTTGCGCGCGGTGAACCCGAGCGAGGCTTCTGGGCGATGGGTGTGTGCGACGTGCGGTAGATTCGTCGATGCGGTATTGGATCGTGAGGCCGATCCGTCGCTGCGGGAGAATGTCATCATGGCCCCGCTCTCATTCAGCTTGAGACAACGTCACCGCGACCGCCCTATCGTTCCAGATGCGGTCCACCACGACGCCCGACGCCATCGACGTGAACCGGTTGATTTGCCGGTGCGGGTGATGCCTTTGGACGACAATCTCGTCCCTTGCGGCGAGGCCTACGAAGGGACCGCCCACGATATCTCGACCGGTGGACTCGGCATGGTCCATCATCAGGCCATTGAAACCCGGTATCTTGCCCTCGAGTTCGCTGCGCCTAGCGGCGACAAGATCCAGGTAGTGCTGGAAGTGGTACACACTCGGCCGGTCGGTGACTGTTTTGCCTCTGGCGGCCGGTTTGTGCGCCGCATCGGTCAGCAGCGAAGTACGAAAGGCGTCGGCAACAAACATCCCAGCGGACAGCACACCGTGCGAGAAGATAATTCGCGCGCGGATGCTGATTGATACGGCTGGTCGGACGGCTCGCTGCAGGAGAGTAGTTCGCGGGCGTCAGATGTTTCGCGAATCGTATGCCCAATGAAGCAGAGCCTGGCGTTGGCGTGGCCGACAAGATAGGTCGCCCGGATCGCAATTGTTGCGGATTTGGGCGATGTGACGGCGCATGGCTCGCCAGCGTTTGATCTGTCGCTGATCGTCTTCCCCCCGCCGCCCCATGTAGTAGCGGCAATACCATTGGAACCAACCGCGGGGATCGTCCGCGTGAATCCAGCCGTTGTCTCGCCACACCGACAGCGGTTGCGAGGCATTCACGCCAAAGAAGTTGAGCGTCGGATCGTGTCGCTCTTTACAGAGTTTCGCTTTGCGGAACCAGGCGGTGGGAAACTCCGCGTGACAGTCGGTCATGTACTTGCCGCCAAAGACGCCCAGCTCAAGCATATCCCGTGGCGTTAACTGCGGCTCGAACTCGTCGTCAAAGTTCTTTCCAACGGGCTGCGTGAGTAAATAGGCATAACCACTCTGCATCCGATCGTCGACAACAACACATCGCGGTTCCATAATATTGCCAACTGCTACGGCTCGAGCGGGATCTTCCAGGCGTCGGTCCGAAACGAACTGGCGGGCAGGCCCTGCTTGTTGATCAGGTTTCCACCGCCGGCGCTGGTAAACGAATAACGAACGGCAACCGGCTTGGCAACTTTCTCCGAAGTGACAAGCAACCGTTTGCCGTCGATGACGGCCTTCGCCGGATAAAACACCTGATCCTCGCCGGCAATTTCAAAATGACTCGGCGAATTATTGTCGCTGGTTGCGAGGCCACCGGTGGCAAAGTCGAACGCGAGTCGGGCCCTTCCGTTCTCGAACTTAGCTTCGCGATAAACCGGCCCCGATGGAACGATAGGGCGACCATAGTCTTTCGCCAAGGCCCACAATGCCAACCGGCGTCCAATTTCTTGCTTGTTCTTGGGATGCACGTCGTCCAGGTCGCCAATGTCGAGCGTGACTGCCATCCCGGTCTTGGGCATGCCGGTTTTGGGCACACCGTC
>CAYLRE010000294.1:0-6004 GCA_964385715.1 uncultured Planctomycetaceae bacterium | reverse complement strand
CGCTACTGCATCGGTCAGAAACGGCTGAAAAAATGGATCTATTCAGCGTTGCGACTGAAACGCATGATCAAAGGCTCGGATGCGTTACACCTAACGTCTCCCTTTGAACACCGTCAACTACCCGCGTACGCTCGCCACAAGAAGGACATCGTCGAACCGATCGGCATTGATCGTCCCCCTATCTCTCCGGCTGATCGCAGCAACTTTCGCAAGCAATACGGGGTCCGGGACGGACAGACGTTGTTCACCTACCTTGGACGGCTCAATCCGATCAAAGGCCTCGACGTCCTCATCGAGGCGTTCAGCCAAATCGCCGGCGATGATTCATCGCGATTGGCAATCTGCGGACCATCGTCCGACCAATACGAAACGCAACTCCGATCTCTCGTCCGGCAGTTTGGGCTGGAAGACAAAGTCATATTTACCGGCATGCTTGACCGCGAAGCCGTTTGGGCGGCCATGAATGCGGCCGATGTGTTTGTCCTGCCAAGCCACCATGAAAACTTCGGAATATCCGCGCTCGAAGCCATTGCCTGCGAAACACCTGTCATTCTTTCCGATCAAGTTGGCCTCGGCAGCTACCTGGAAAACCAAGGCGTCGGCGTCGTCACTCCGGTTCGGGCAAGAGACCTTGCCGCGGCGATGCGGACCATGATTTGTCAGCCTGAAGAAAGAACACGCCTGGCGGACAACTGTCGTCAACTAACCAAGAAGCGATTCGCCTGGGATCAGATCGCACTACGATGGGTCAGGCACTACGACAATCTTTGCGCGGTGGCGAGGTAATCCACCTATGTCGTGCGAACGGAACACGAGAGTCCTATTTTGCTGGAGCAGAATATCTGGCTACATGAGCGCCTGTTGGCGCGAGCTGTCTGCGCAGCCAGGTGTCGACCTACGCGCTCTCGCCTGGAACGTATCATCCACCCAAGAACAGGCCGAATTCTCCGAGAGTATCGCCGAAGGATTTGACTGCCGGTTACTTGAGCCCGAAGAGCGTTTCGACTTCAACCTGCTCGCCAGCGAAGCCAAGGCTTTCTCTCCAGATATCGTGGTCATCAGCGGGTGGCACAGCCCCGCCTACGTTCGACTGGTCAAGCAACTGCGACCGGTCGTCAAACGCGTCATCATGTGCATTGACACTCCTTGGCAGCAACGAGCTAAACAACGCTTAACGCGATTTCGACACGCAAGCCTGCTGCGCCGTGTGGACGACGTGTTCGTGGCGGGAGAACGGTCGTGGCAGTATGCGAGACAGCTGGGTTTCGCTGAACCAAACATCCACCGTGGCTTGTATGCGTGGGATGAGTCCACGTTCGCGCCTGTCGCCCAAGCCAGAGAAGCTTCGGCCGACTGGCCAAGACGCTTTCTCTACGTTGGCCGGTACGCCGAAGAGAAAGGCATCGTCAATCTATTGGAGGCCTACCAACGATACCGAGAGAAGTCGGCCGATCCTTGGCCACTTCGCTGCTGCGGTAGCGGTCCGCTCCAGCATCTAGTCAACGCGGCTGACGGTGTCGAAGACAAAGGCTTCGTACAACCCGCCGACTTACCCGACATGCTTCGAGAATCCGGCGTGTTTGTGTTACCAAGTCATTACGAGCCGTGGGGAGTGGCGCTTGCGGAGGCGATGGGAGCAGGACTACCTGCCATCGCCACCAACGCATGTGGTGCAGGCATCGACCTCATTCGTAACGGCTGGAACGGACATCTCATCGCCACTAGCTCATCATCGGCGCTGGCTGATGCAATGATCGAGATGGAAGACTCTGTCACCCAGATTGCCGAAATGGGCCGACGGGCGAGTGTGGCCGCAGAACCGTTCACATCCAGGAATTGGGCCGTTCGTTGGGCAGGCCTCCTCACCTAACGAGGGAGAGGCTCACAACGTGTACGCCAGCACCGCAGGCAGCCTCGGAAGACCTTCGAGGATCAATCTTCATTAATGCACGTAACACTAACAACAACAGCAACTTGCCGCAGATGCTAGCAAGCAAATCTCTGTTGACGCAAATCCCCTAGATTGTTATCGTCGCCAGCCATAAACCTATCGAGAAAGCCCAGAATGGAATCGGCGGCCCCCAATGAATATTCTCGGAATCAATGCCTTTCATGGTGACTCATCCGCGGCGCTTATCCAGAACGGCAAGCTGATTGCCGCTGTCGAAGAAGAACGATTCAATCGGATCAAGCATTGGGCCGGGTTTCCGGCTGAATCGATACGATTCTGTCTTGCCGCTGGCGACATTCAGGCGGAGGACCTCGACTACGTTGCCGTTTCTTTCGATCCTCGCGCCAACCTGCAGCACAAGGTGCTGTTCGCGATCACCAAACGTCCGAGCTTCAAGTCGATCATCGACCGCGTGAAACGCCAAGGCAAATCACTATCGCTAAAGCAGCAACTTGCAGATGCCTGTGGTTGTTCCGCGGATGCGATTCGCGCCACCATCCACAACGTGGAACATCACTCCGCGCACATTGCGAGCTCGTTTCATGTCTCGCCGTTTGAAGAGTCTGCGATTCTTTCCGTCGACGGTATGGGCGACTTTGTCAGCACAGTCGCCGCGGCAGGGCAGGGGACCGATGTCAAACGCCTTAGCCAGGTTCATTACCCACACTCCATCGGCTTCCTCTACAACGCCATCACGCTGTTCCTAGGATTTCACAACTACGGCGACGAATACAAGGTGATGGGGCTGGCCCCCTATGGCGAACCAGAATATGTCGAGCAGTTTCGCAAGTTGATCTTCCCGAAAGGCGACAGCTTCGAGCTGAACCTGGACTACTTCACTCATCACAAGACCGGCATTTCGATGACTTGGGACGACGGATCTCCGGTCGTGCAACCATTTCATAGCGACCAACTCGAACAGCTATTGGGGCCTGCTCGAGAAGCCCGCGGTGAAGTTACCGGTCGCCACCAGAACATCGCGCATTCGATGCAGGTTGTGACTGAAGAGATTCTCTTTCATCTCCTCAATCAGCTGCATAAGAAGTGCCCCAGCGACAACCTTTGCCTGGCCGGTGGGGTGGCAATGAACTCGGTTGCCAATGGCAAGATCACGTCGAACACGCCGTTCAAGAACCTCTTCATTCCGGGCGGAGCCGCCGACAATGGCACCTCCTTTGGCGCCGCGTTCCATGTTTGGCACGAGATTCTGGGAGAACCACGTAGCTTCGTCCAAGAGCACGCCTACCTGGGAACCGAACACTCCGATGCGGACTGTGCCGTCGCCCTGGAAGCGTACGATCTCGACGAGTGCAAACTGGAGCGCAAGGAACTGGTAGAACGCGTCGTCGACGCCCTGTGCGACGGCCAGGTGATTGGCTGGTTCCAAGGCCGCATGGAGTTTGGAGCTCGGGCACTCGGCAATCGCACGCTATTGGCCGACCCTCGCCGCACGGACATGCGAGACATTATCAATCTGAAGATCAAGTTCCGAGAGAAATTCCGCCCCTTCGCACCAAGCATTCTGGAGGAACGCGTCTCCGACTTCTTTGAAATCGATGAGCCGTCCCCATTCATGGAACGCGTCTTCCCAATTCGAACTGAGAAGCGGGAAGTCATTCCGGCCGTCACCCATGTCGATGGATCAGGAAGATTGCAGACCGTCTCCAAGAAGACCAATCCGCTGTACTGGGAGTTGATCAAGGCGTTTGAGGATCGTACCGGTGTGCCGATCGTCCTCAATACGTCGCTCAACGAGAACGAACCAATCGTCAATACGCCGCAACAAGCCATCGACTGCATGCTGCGCACGAAGATGGACGCCATCGTCATCGGATCTTACTTCATTCCTCGCCCCCAGGCCGTAGCCACGGCGTCCCAAGGTGAAAACGTTGAACCACACCTCGTCCACGAAGTCGAATAAGGCGGAACCGCTGGCCACACGAGATGGAATGATCGGTGAACTCCTCCAGACGGCGGAGACGCACCCGTTCATTCTCGTTGTTACCCGTAGCGAATCGGCCCGATACTCTGTCCAGATGCGGATTGAAGAACGAGCGAACGACGCCACTGCCGTCGACGACGGCCGCATCCAAATCCCAGGCTGTCAAATCGTGTTCGTCAACGAGGCAACGATTCACAAGTACCGGGGAACCGTTCCGGTCTTCTACGATCCGATCCCCATCAGACGTGCCGCTTAACTCCCGCCCCAAAGCCCACGACTGAAACTCGTTCCTGCAATGCGAATCGCCCTGCTGAATCAGTTCTTTCCACCCGACATCGCTCCCACCGGGCGATTGACGAGTGACGTTGCCGAACACCTCAGCACTCTCGGCCATCAGGTTACCGTCGTCGCCGGCAACAACGGTTACGCCACTCACGTTGACGATGATTCGCCGTCCGCCACCGTGGACCAACAGAGCACGCCGGGCGTTGTCCGCGTTCGGTCGCCCGGCATTTTCAAGAGAGGAATTCTGCGTCGATTGACCGAGTACGCGAGCTATTACCTCGGCGCCACCTGGAAGCTCATGCGATTACCCAAACAGGATGTCGTCATTTGCCTCACGACGCCACCCTGGCTTGTCACCGCCGCCCTGGCCGCGGGTCGACTCAAGGGTTCCAAAGTCGTGCTGTGGAGCATGGACCTTTACCCAGAGGTCCTCGAAGCGGCGGGCATGATCCGCCACAACGGTATCGCGAGCCGGTTCTTCCAATGGATCAATCGGCGCATTTACAAACGGCTCGCCCACACCATTTGCCTTGACGGGGCAATGCGAGAGCTGATCGATCAGCGATACAGCCCCTCGAGTGCAAGTCTTCCCATGACCGTCATCCCCAACTGGGAAACGGACTCGAGACAACAGCAGCCTGGCGAAGTGTTACCGGAGCAGCTCGCGCAACTCTGCTCCGCTCCAGATGAATTCACCGTTCTGTATCTAGGCAACACAGGCGTGGGACACGAATTTGAAACGATCATCGACGTGGCCGAGCAGGTTCGCGACGACGCAATCACATTCCTGTTCGTAGGTGGTGGCAAGCGTCAGCAAGAACTACAAGCCGCGGTTCGTGAACGCAACCTATCCAACGTCCATTTCCACGACTATATCCCGACAGCCGTGCTCCCGACGGTACTCGCTGCCGCCGATGCCTCGCTAATCACGTTGCGAGCTGCTTCGCGAGGCGTAATGAGCCCCAGTAAGATCTACACTTATCTCGCCGCGGGGCTACCGGTTCTTTACGTTGGCCCTACGGAAACCAACGTCGATGAGGCGATCGTTGAATTCAAGTGTGGGCTGAGCTTCCGAAACGGCGCCGTGCCTGAAATCTCTCGATCGCTCATAGAGTTGCGTGATGACCAGGATCAGCAAAGGCACTTCAGCACAAACGCGAGCAGCGCATTTAAAAATGCCTATTGTGCCGACAAGATCATGCCCCAATTCGAAAAGCTCCTTGCCGATCTGCAACAGGGCAAAGACGCGGCCTCCGCTGACCATCGGGCTGATGGAGAACTCCGGCCCACATCGCGGGCAGCTTGAATCACACGCACCCGTCTGGCACAGCATTTCGCCAGAGCCTCTTTGAATTCTGAGAGCACCAGCGTCCGCTGTAGGCCGCTGGCCGATTCCGCATTTGCAGCTTCCTGCTACCGCTCGTCAGTACGCTTCGCGTTCCGGACTCGGCCAATGACGGCCGCCTCGACGAGCTTCTTCAGATGTTCATCGCGTGGCTGCAAACGCAGGCACCACTGCAGGTGCTTTTCCGCCTCGCGATATAAGCCGACCTTAAGCAGATCCGTTCCCAGCAGTCGCCGGGTAACCTTACTCGTCGGCAGAGCGTCGTAAGCCTGCCGACTGTATTGCAACGCTTCTTCGTGCTTGCCTAGTGAGAAGTGAAGCGTCCTCAGGGCCATCCAACGACGAGCCGCCTCTTCTCCGGTGTACCCCGCGGTATCCTTTTCAGCCCGACCAACAAAGTATTGCCGGAAATGCTCCAACTGCTCCGGTGTACTGGTTTTTCGATAGTGCGAGTACAGGATCCCCCAGTCCAAGATCTCTG
>CAYLRE010000293.1:0-6033 GCA_964385715.1 uncultured Planctomycetaceae bacterium | reverse complement strand
ACGGCCGCCTGGTCCAGGCAATCAGCAGAAGTCTGAGACGCCAAGGAAGCGGCCAGCTTCATCGGTCCGCCCGTGGCATAACACTCATGGACCTGTAACTGCTCGTACAGACTGCGATCACCATGGTAGCCAACGTTGGCGATGACCTGGTCGCAGTTCAGCTCCACTTCCGTTTCACCTCGTGTCGTCACCGTCAACTTATCACGGTCGGTGGCTGGCTTAATCGTGTCGACCCAGCTTCCCGAGATGAAACGGATCGGGTTGTCCGCGCAGTTCACGGCCGCTGCGACCGCCGTCGCCAAATTATCTCGCTCCGCCAGCGTATCGTCCGCGATTCTCTTGATTGGCTCTTCTGGCGATCGCTCTCCTCGCACCAGCCAAGTCACCTCGGTGCCTGGAACCACTTCGGCCAGTTTCGCCAGAGCGAGAACATTGGTCGCCGCGGAGTAACCAGCACCCACGACGAGCGTCTGCCGGCCAGCGTAGGTATCTCGATCTTTCCCCAGAAAGTCCGGCACGTCGTACCGAATCCGATCTCCCGCTACACGTTCACCAACCGCAGGCAGACCACCGCTGCCGAGCCAGTTGTGATTACCAAAAGTACCCGTGGTATCGATAACGATATCGGCTTCCGCCGTTTGAATCCGTTCCTGGTCTTCAAAGTGCAACAAGAAGGGAGTCTCGTCACGATCTTCATCGCAGACACGCTCGTGCTTGAGCTGGTCTTTGCGCGTCACTCCCAGAATGTGCGTATTCTCCTTGACGTGCGGTCGAACCAAGTCGGTCCGGGACAGTGGCAGCAAGTAAGACTCTACCCACTCTCGACCCGTCAACAGGGCATCGTCACTGGGAGCTTGCCACGATTCGTCCTGGGCCTGGAGGCCAGCGAGCCCCAGGGTTGATCGATTCATGCCGAAGGGACTAAACATCTTCACGTGCCCCCAGGAGAGCACGTTATCGGCAACCTGACCGCGTTCGTAAATGTTGACGTCGTAACCCATGAACCGAGCATAAAGTCCAGCCTCAAGCCCGATCGGTCCCGCTCCAAGAATGGCGATAGTTGCCGGAGTATCGATTGCCATGTGTTTCTGCTTGTTCGTTGCGTCCGCTTTTTTGGAAGATTGTTGTGGTCACCACGTTAGACGGTTTGTAGCGACCAAGTCTGTTAACGAGCATACCAACCGTATTGCCTCAACGAAATGAACCACGCAGCACGGCCTGCAATTCAGCCAGGTGGATATCGCGCGGCGATGGATCGATTTCGTCTGCCAAGCGGCGCAGGTCACCAATGTCGTCAATGTCGTAGCAAGTGGGCAGAAGTTCATACGGATTCGAGCTTGCATCAAGCTTGGCGATCGTCTGCTCCAGAACGCCCGGCGTACTCCACGCGACCCCCTCAAACAGCTCGGGCAGGAACTGACTGAGCCCGATCAAGTAGTATCCCCCGTCTTCACTTGGCCCCAACACGACCGGCACCTTCTCCAGCAACTCAAACGCCTTCTGCAAGTATTCCAGTGGCACGTGCGGAGAGTCGGAGCCAATGAGAACAACCGGCGAGCTCGACTGCGTCAGGGACTCTCGGAAGAACTTCTTCATCCGCTGACCAAGATTACCATCGGCCTGTGGCTCCAAGTTCCAGTTCGCACCGGCCAGCAATGCCATGTCATCGCGGCGATTGCTGGGTGAATAGACGAGCGTTCGCCTGGCCCCCAGGACTTCACACCGCCGGAGGGTCGTAGCCAGAAACATTCGGTAGAGTTCGGCCGCCTGCTCTTCACCAAGATCCCTGCCGAGCCGCGTCTTGACCTTTCCCGGCTCCCAATATTTGGCAAACAGAGCAAGTTGATTCATCAAAGCGTCTTCCCGAAAATCCGCTATCTCAGTAACGACTTCGACGGCCCCCCGCGTCAGGAGTTACACCCCTGGCTACTTCGATCGGACCTGGCATCTACGAGCAAATCCTCAGCGTCGACGAATCAACCTCTTTAGCAAACGCTCCTCGACGCGACCACGAAAGCGAATTTGGCCGTCGATCTCTACAACCGGTACACACAGACCGAACTGCTCAACCAACTGCGGGTCTTTGTCGATATCGACCTCGCCAACCGTGAGCCCATGGCGAATGAGCACCTCTTTGGCTTCGTCACAGAGGTGGCAGCCAACCCGCGTATAGAGGATCGCGTCCATGAAAATGTCGTCCCAGTGATTCGCGGTGAGTGCTGCAAAGTGACACCCTCAGCCACTGGCTTCGCCACTAGTAGCCGGCTCGGAGAGCAGAGAAGGTAGGCCTCCTCCACCGGGCAGGGTCGCAAATTCTTTGCAATTAGCGATTTACGTGATATTGTATAGGAGGTACCACGTCTGGAAAATCCGACCGCCGTGCCTGCCAATGGCGAACCAAGTGAGGTACGATTCGGACCATAGGCGGTAGAATTCCGTGCTGCCAACTTGGACCGTTCGCAAGAATCTCCAAACATGTCCCGTTTCCAAGCCATCACATGGCCAACATGACGGTCGAGAAATTTGTCGATTTGCTCAAGCGGAGCAAGCTGATCGAACACATTGATCAGCTCGCAAAGGTGCTGGCCGAAATTAAGGTCGAGCTCGGGGGGAAGTTCCCCGACGATGCCAAGGAACTCGCTGACCTCTTAATCGCTCGTGAGGTGATCACGCCCTGGCAATCCGAGAAACTTCTCGAAGGCCGTCATAAGGGATTCTTTCTCGGCAAGTACAAGCTGCTGGGCCACATCGGCTCCGGCGGCATGAGTATGGTGTACCGCGCCGCGCACGTGCTGATGCATCGCCAGGCTGCGATCAAGGTACTGCCCCGTGCCCGAGTCGAAGACTCGTCATACCTCGCTCGCTTCTATCAAGAAGCACAGGCCGCGGCCCGCTTAGATGACCGCAACATCGTCCGCATTTACGATGTCGATAACGATGGTGATATCCACTACATCGTGATGGAGTACGTGGATGGCCCGGACCTCCAGAAACTCGTAAAAGCGGACGGTCCTCTCGACTACGAAACGGCCGCCAACTATATCGCCCAAGGCGCCATCGGCCTGGAGCATGCTCACCAAGCAGGTCTAATTCATCGCGACGTGAAGCCGGCCAATTTTCTCGTCGACGACAAAGGTGTCGTTAAGATTCTCGACATGGGCCTAGCTCGTTTTGTCGACGACGATAAGGCCTCGCTCACCGTGGCCCACGAAGAGAACGTACTCGGAACGGCCGACTATCTGGCTCCCGAACAGGCCCTCGACAGTCACTCGGTCGACGAACGGGCCGATATATACGGCCTCGGTTGCACGCTCTATTTTCTGCTCACGGCGCATCCTCCGTTTCCGGAAGGGACCCTTCCGCAGCGGCTGATGATGCACCAGACGAAGGCTCCGGCGAGAATCGAAATTGATCGCCCCGACGCGCCGAAAGAGCTGGTCGCTATCTGCGAACGGATGATGGCCAAATCGCCGGACGCTCGTCCACAGAAAGCGGCCGATGTCGCCAGCCTCTTGATCGACTGGCTGGCCTCTCGAGGGCAGACTTTTGAAGATGGGTCTGGCAGCTCACCTCGACTCGGCAGCGACTCCTCCGACAACCTCACCGGCAGCGGTGGACGGCGACTTTCCAGCGGCGGCACGAAGACCGCTCCAACTCGCCCAGCGAAGAAGAGTGGACAGCGAATTCGACAGGCCGTCAGCATCGATGACACAACGGTTACCGAAGCCGACAACACGCGAGCCGGGAAGCCGCGCAGCAGTGATCGAAAATCGGGGACCCCCAAGGATCGATCTCGCCTGCCGGTCGCCAAGCCGCTTCCGGCGGATGATGAACCGGCCAAGCCAGAAATCCAGATTGAGACGGGTGATGCGAACCGTGGTGCCGCTAAATCTGGAACCGCCAAGCAGCCTTCGCTAGCGGAAAAAAGGGCCGCGCGCCGCAAGTCCTCGCGTCCCTCGGTCTGGCTTTGGGTCACCATCTTCGGAGCCGCGGCGGCCGTCATGGGACTAGTCGCCCTGGCAATCTCTCAGACCAGTTAAACAGGTCAAATGGCGCTGGGCCCACAATGGTTCAGCCGAAACCTCTCCTCGCCGCCACTTCTGTCGGCCAGAATCAGCCCCGACGAGACCGGTCGCTCCGCGTCTTTGAATTCCCTTCTGAAATCCCGTATTCTGGCCCGTCCGGAACGCTCGAAACCTACGTAACCAACCTTACGTAAAAGACTTACGAACACGGCGTTGAATGCGGGTTTGCCGGCTGTTTACCATAGATTGTAAGGCTCACGCCCGCTTCAGCGGCCCTCGAGGACGGCCCGTGAGCCCGCCTGCATGGAACAGCCGACCGCCCTCCCTTCTGCGGTTGCGGCTTTGGAACGGAATGACGTTTCCCAGATGCTGCCTTCGTAGCCCAGAACCGGCCCGCGCCATGGCATTTTGCCCCCCGACGAGCTCCGACCGAGGTCTTCGCTCCCCGTCGCAGAGGCTGCGATCGGCCACTGCTCCATCCCCACGGCAACGAAATTTACGGGGCAAGCGAGTCCGGGGCGGTGACCGCAACGAGCAACTCCCCTTCTCGCCACCGGAAGACTGGCACGAGCCGGCCGAAGAGCCGAAAAAGAACGATCCCTACGATTTCCGCATCATCGTCCAGCCACCCGGGCCAGGCTATCAACATGTGCTGAGCCCTAGTGAGATCCGCAATCGCTTGGCAAAGCTGCCGGCCAGTTTTGTTGAGCCTTTAGAAGTCGTCCAGCTCAGCCGCATGACGCGTAAGAAGGAGCGATTCTCCTGCTACGGAATGCAATGGGGATGCGCCCTGTTCCTTTACCCATTGGAGGAAAGTCGAGTCGAATCCCACTGTCGGCCGCCCAAGCCATGCCACCGAATCGAAGCGGAAATGTACGGAGGCCGCTGGATGCAAGAGTCCAAGAACACCTGGAACCTCGTGTGGACGGAGGCGGCCCTCAAGGATTTCTACCTCAACAATATATTGATCCACGAGCTCGGGCACCTGCTCGACGAGCGAAATAGCAGCTACGTCGACCGAGAACGCTTTGCGGAGTGGTTTGCTATCGAGCATGGATACCGCCCAACGCGTCGATCCAAGTCCGGCAAGCGAAGACGTACCATCCGCCGACACCACGCTTGCTAGCTGGCGTTAACGATTCGGCAATCGCAACTGTTCGATCGGCAATACCTCGTTCTGGCTTCCAGACCGGAAGCCAACAAGATCAATCGTCACGTAGCGGAATCCCAAGTCCTGCAGTTCGTTGCAGATCCGCCGGCGCAACTCCTCGTCGGCCAATCGGGCGATGTCGGCCGGCGGAACTTCGAGCCTTGCCAGATCTCCGCGATGGTAACGAACGCGCAGCAAGCTGAGCCCTTCGCTGCGCAGGAATTGCTCAGCCCGGTCAATCATCTGCAACCGCTCGGCCGTCACTTCCTCGCCATAAGCGATGCGACTCGCCAGGCATGGCGCTGCAGGCTTATCCGCGACGGGCAACTCCCAATCGGCGGCCAACTGCCGAACCAGCTGCTTGTCGATGCCACAGTCCAACAGAGGACTGACAACGCGGTGCTCCTCGGCCGCCTTCATTCCGGGACGATAATCGGAGGCATCGTCGGCATTCGCCCCGTTGAAGATGACGCTCACCTTAAGACGTTCACGCAAAGGCTCTAGCTGCGTGTAGAGCTCGGTCTTGCAGTGATAACAGCGATTCGAAGGGTTTGCGACATAGTCCGGATTCTGCATCTCTTCGGTTCGCACGATCTCGTGACGAATGCCAATCAGCTCGGCGAGACGACAGGCTTCTTCCAATTCACCTTCAGCCAGACTCGGGCTCACAGCCGTCACTGCGACCGCACGATCTCCGATCGCAATTTGGGCCGCCTTGGCAACGACCGTGCTGTCGACCCCTGCCGAAAAAGCAACCGCACAACTCTCGTAGCGGCCGATTTCGGCAAGCAATTGTTCGCGTTTGGCAATCAGGTCCGTCATCAAAGGCACATAGTATTCAAAACACAAAGAAGCAGT
>CAYLRE010000292.1:0-6035 GCA_964385715.1 uncultured Planctomycetaceae bacterium | reverse complement strand
AAATTCACGGACGTGCAAGACTTATTGCTGTTGGATCCGATCCATAGCGTGGACGAGACGGGTTGGCCTGCCCAGAAGCCGGAACCAACTCAGGATAATGCATAGGACCAAGTTGTGCTGGCCTCCGCTCTATGATTCGGATCAGTAATTCGGAAACAGGCGACTACTTCCATCTTGTCTGCGACGCCTATCAACGGGCCGAAGACACGACGGGTACCTGCATTGAACGTTTCTACAAGATCGACTGTTTAACAATCCGTTTGAGGTTTGCTGGGCCAGCCCTAGTGCCGTTGATCACGCCCGCGTTGGCTCATCTTGCCGCGGAACCCGTAACGTCGCCGTCTCTCACGGTCTCCCTTGCCGACAGTTCATCTACGCAGACCGAACTTCCACATCCTCCCTGGAATGGTCGCGAATCTCTCGACACGGCCAACGCTACAAGTCGGGTGGACCAAACAACAATCCGCTTCAAAGATGACGACATCGTCGGTGTTTTTCAGCACGGCGACGACACGTTGAGCATGTTGAATTATGATCTGGCGCAAGCCGTCTTCTGGCTGCCCGATGCAACACACATTTCCAGCCACGAACGAGGTGGACCGCTGCGGAATATTTTCCATTGGTGGTCGAGCCAACAGGGATACCAACAAATTCATGCTGCCGCCGTGGGTACGTCTCGGGGTGCCGTACTCCTAGCCGGCAAAAGCGGTTCAGGAAAATCCACGACGGCGCTATCGTGCCTGAGCGCGGGATTTGACTATCTAGGCGACGACTATTGTCTCCT
Organism: uncultured Planctomycetaceae bacterium; assembly: GCA_964385715.1. Lineage (GTDB taxonomy): Bacteria > Planctomycetota > Planctomycetia > Pirellulales > UBA7805 > MB-PLM-2. The sequence goes on along the minus strand of CAYLRE010000292.1, from coordinate 5,251 downwards.
GAAGAACGATCCAGCTCCCTACGCACATAGTCTTTACAGTTCGGCAAAAGCTGACCAGAACACCCTGCAGCGATTTCCCGAACTAGGTTCCTCGATCGACAACCCCGATCGACCGGACACAGAAAAGGCGGTGCTTTTCCTGCATCGTGATCATTCGACCAAGGTGACTACCTCTTCACCCGTTCGAGCTATCTTGGTGCCAAAAATCACCGGGCGTCCTCAGACTCGACTGAAGCCAGCGCCGCGGATTGAGGCAGTCAAAGCCTTGGCACCCAGTACGATATTTCAGTTTGTCGACGCCGGTTCGACCGATCTTCGGCGAATAACGCAGTGTGCCCACGCGTTGCCCTGCTACGTGCTCGAGGTTGGTACGGAATTGAAACAAATCCCTGCAGTGATTCGGGAATTCTTGGCCACATGAACATTCTCTACTGGCTAGAAGGAATCTGGCCGCAGATCGGTGGCATCGAACAGATGGCTTCCAAGTTCATGCCTGCGATGCAAGATCGAGGGTTTGATTTCACGCTCATTTCGAATCATGACTCGGGCCTGCCTGACCATGAGCAGGTCGGTGGCGTGGACGTCTATCGTTTCCCCTGTCGAGAGGCGCTCGAAAACCAGGACTTTAGAGAACTGATGCGGATTCGCAAGGAGATCGCTCGAATCAAGAGGTCCTTTGAGCCAGACCTAGTCCACGTTAACTTTAGCGGACCGACGGCACTTATCTTCAACAATTTGTTAGCCGGGACGGATACAACCCCTGTGCTGTTGGCCATGCGAGGAATGCCGCTGCACGATTTCGAGCGCGACAGCCTTCTCGGAAAAACATTACGATCGGCCGACTGGACGATCTCTGTTTCGGAAGTCGTGTTACGCCATCTGGTTGAAGTTGTACCTGAAATCAAGTCTCGATCGTCCGTCATATACAACGGCCAAGAGATCCCGGAGTTGCCACCCTCGCCTTTGTCGTTCGACGAGCCACGCCTGCTCTGCTTGGGACGGCTCGTCAGTGACAAGGGCTTTGATCTCGCTCTAACCGCATTCGCCGCACTCGTCGACAAGTTCCCACGGGCAAGAATGACCATTGGCGGAGATGGTCCGCTACGATCCGAACTCGAACGGATGGCTTCCGAGCTGCAGATCGATCATGCGGTCGATTTTGTTGGCTGGGTGGAACCGGACGATGTACCAGCGGTGCTAAATTCCGCCACATTGGTACTACTTCCGTCCCGAAACGAAGGACTCCCTTCGGTGGCCGTTCAGGCGGGACTCATGGGCCGCCCCACGGTGGCCGCTCGTGTGGCCGGCCTAGCGGAAGTCGTCGTGGATGACGAAACCGGTTTGCTGATCGATCCTGAGGATTGCCACGGCCTAGCAGACGCAATCACCTTTCTCCTCCGCCATCCGAATATTGCCGAACAGATGGGACGGTCAGCGCGGGCAAGGGCAGGGGAGTTATTCAACTTCGACAGCTACATCGAATCGCATGTGAGGCTGTACGAGAAACTCGGCGCCTGCGCAGGAGCAGTACGGTGAGCACGGTTTCATCTTTTGTCAGCGTCATTCTGCCGGTTTACAACGGCGAACTCTATTTGGCCGATGCAATTAAAAGCATCCTGGGCCAGACGCGGGCAGCGTCCGAGATCATCGTCGTCGACGATGGGTCAACCGACCGAACGCGCGAGATCGCAACTAGTTTCGGTGAAACAGTCCGCTATGCATTCCAGAGCAACTGCGGCCCTCCTGCGGCCCGCAACACAGGGCTTGAGCATGCCCGAGGAGATGTCATCGGATTCTTAGATGCCGATGACCTTTGGCTTGAAGACAAACTGGAACGGCAACTAGGCATTTTGACAGATCAACCAGCCGTGGATGTTGTAGTAGGATTCACGCAGGCCATGCGAACGAGCGAAGACCACCCAGAAAAGCGCCTGCCGGAATTCTTCGGCGAAGCCTGGCCAGCGCTAAATCTCGGCAGCACCCTCTTCAGAAGACACGTCTTCACCAAAGTAGGACTATTCGACGACTCCAGCGCATTCTGCGACGACTGGGACTGGTTTATGCGAGCCCGAGAAATGGGGACCTTGATCGCAGTCGACCCCCAGGTCGTTCGACTCTATCGGCGACACGACCACAATCTAACGCGTGACGTGGAGGTGACGAATCATCACGCGTTGCGAACCCTCAAGAAGTCCCTCGATCGGCGCCGCAAATCCAATGGCGGACGCGCGACGTCACTTCCCAGCATGAGTGGCGGGGCCTGCTGACAAGATCAACGTGAGCTAAGCGACATGGCAAACACAGACACGCTTCCAAACTTCTTCATCGTTGGCGCTGCCAAGTCGGGCTCGACGTCCCTGCATCACTACCTTGGCCAGCACCCGCAAGTCTTTTGCAGCTCGATGAAGGAGCCCAACTACTTTCTGTTTGAGGGCTACCCGCTAGAGAACGACAATGTAGAACCGAAACATCAGTCGTTCTATCGCAGACTGATGGAAAAATCCACAACAACCGCGGAGGACTACCTCGCACTGTTTGACGGCGTCACCGACGAGAAAGCCATCGGCGAGGCGTCGGCTAGTTACCTAGGCGACGCGAGCGTGCCTGCCCGCATCCACCAGGCCATCCCCCACGCCAAGTTAATCGTCGTCCTACGCAACCCGATTACGAGAGCTTTCTCGCACTACCGGCAGCACATCCGTCATGGGCGAACAAATGAGTCCTTTATGCGGTTGATTCGCCAGGAGGAGAAAGATCTTTCCAAGGACGTCGTGCATTGGGCATTGCCGTACTACCTTCGATATGGCCTCTATTACAGGCACCTGACAAACTACCTACGTTCCTTTGATCGGTCGCAGGTGAAGATCTTTTTGTACGAAGATCTTCAGGCCGATCCTATTGGATTGATCCAAGACACCTTCCGGTTTCTCGACGTCAATGATTTGTTTCGAGCCAACATCTCGGAAACTCTGAACAGCGATTACAGCGTCCCAAAGAATAGAGTATTGCGCACACTTCTCACTAGCACACCGGCAAAGACGAGAGCTCACCTTCGCCGCATGTCGCCGGCCGCGCTGCTTAACTGGTACCACCGAAAAAAACGCGACTTCGTCAAACCACAATGCCCGCCCAAGGAGTGGCGAGCGCTGGCGTCCATCTTCCGCGAGGACGTGACAAAGTTACAGGACTTGATCCAACGGGATCTCTCTTCGTGGTTATCAACCGAGGCATCGCCCCTGACGTCGCAAACGATGTCTTTCCACCGACAGAAAGTAGCGTAATGGACACGGCTCCGAAACAAGTACATGAGGGCGAGTTGGTAAGTGTCATCATACCCGCCTACAACGCCGAGCGTTATATCTCTCAAGCGATTGAGAGTGTGCTCGCCCAGACATACCAATGGCTAGACGTGATCGTCGTCGACGATGGCTCCGAGGATGGCTCCGCAGATGTGGTAAGAGAGTACGCTCCGCATGTCCGCTACCACCGTCACACAAATCGTGGTGCCGGGGCCACCAGAAACGAAGGTGTCGCGCTGGCAAGAGGCAGCCTGCTGTCCTTTCTTGATGCCGATGACCTTTGGACAAAGGACAAGCTAAGGCAACAAGTGAAGATCCTTTACGAGCGACCAGATTTGGATGCTGTGTTTGGTCACGCCGACCAGTTTTACAGTCCTGAACTGAAGGATCAACTGAAAACCGAGGTCCGTTGTCCGACGGAGCCGATCGCCGGTTACATCCCGGGAACGATGCTCATCAGAAAACCGGCTTTCCTACGCGTCGGACAATTCCGGACCGAAAGGGCTGTCGGCGAATTCATCGATTGGTTTATGCGGGCGCAAGAATTGAAACTTCAAGTCGAAATGATGCCCGATGTGACGACCCGACGGCGGATACACGATGCGAATCAGGGGCTCCGGTATGACCGCGCGGCGGCAGACTACTCGTCAATCCTCAAGGCCGCGATCGACCGACGACGAAGGGCGAAGGCATGAGCAAGGTCCGATATGGAGTCATCGGCATCAAGGGAATCGGGAAGCGACACATCCTCACCGCGCTCCGAAACCCGAATATCGAGCTTTCTGCATTAGTCGACATCGATCAGGAGCGAGTAACCGAGGAGGCGGGCAAACTCGGCGTGCGCGCCTTCACGGATTACAAAGCAATGCTTGAGGCGGACGTCGTGGACGCCGTGTCGATCGCGACGCCCCATCACCTGCATGCACCGATGGCCCTGACCTGCCTGAAAGCCGGCCTGCACGTGTTTGTTGAGAAGCCGCTAGCGACTCGCGTGTCCGAGGCGGACGCGATCCTTCATGCCGCACGATCGCGGAACCTGAAGGTCTGTGTCGGACATCAATACCGATTGCACCAGCTTTCGCAAGCAATGAAACAAAGAATCGACGACGGCACTGTCGGCAACGTCATGCGCGTCTTGTGGACGTGGGTTGCATCCCGACCACAGAAATACTACGAGCGTGACGTCTGGCGGGCATCCTGGCGCCAGGCGGGAGGCGGGGTCCTAATGAATCAGGTCAGCCATGATTTGGACCTGATTCGCTGGATGATTGGAAAACCAGTTCAAGTGTCGGCGATGATCGGAAATCAATTGCACCGCTCCGAGGTCGAAGACGTGGCTTGCGTCAACATCCTATTTGAAAACGGCGCCTTCGGCACCCTGCAGTTCACCATCAATCAACCGAACGGGTTTAGCGTCCGGCAAATCGCTGGCGAGAATGGCACGATTGTCATCCAAGATGTGCAGTCCCTGGATGACGACCAGACCGACTACATTCGGATCGGAACCTACGAGGACCTACGACAGTCGATGACCACCACTTCTCCAAGCAGCCCTTACCACCCGGCGGTGTCATGGGGATCGATCAAGGTAGCTGGTGATCATTCACGGCTGTCGAAGTTCGCACGACCCCGCAGACTCCTAAGGCGCCTTGGAGTCCTGCGTAGCGACGAGGCGTCGACGGCCTTTACGACCTTGATGGAGAGTTTCATCGCCGCCATTCGGAACGGAGGCGAGCCAATCGTGAACGCGGACAACGCCCGGCCGACGGTGGAATTGATCAACGCAATTATTCTATCCGGAATGACCAAGCGAACGGTCGACTTACCGCTAGATAGCGGCGAGTACGATCGATTGTTCGATGAAATGAGTGACGGCAAGACAAAGGTGCCGACGTATCACTGACAACACGAATGCCTGGCAGGATCATGCTCGGCCGTTTACTGCCAATCGG
>CAYLRE010000291.1:0-6081 GCA_964385715.1 uncultured Planctomycetaceae bacterium | reverse complement strand
AGCGGCCGAGGCAAGTTTCTCCTCGTAGTGGGCCGTGAGCTTGTGCGCTTCTTCAGCAGCTTCTTCCGCCCGAGCGATGTTGTCGGCGATGCCTTGCTCTCGCTTATCCAGGCCGGCCGTGATCGGCCCCCAGGCAAACTTCCACAAGACAGCCAACAGCACGAGAAAGACCACCAGGGTGAAGAACGCGAGGTCGGCCTGGAAAGCCAAAGGATTGACCTTCTCGCCGTGCGCATCGCCTGCCGCATATGCTGGCGAGGCACAGAATAACCCGCACAACAACACGCCGGCAATGGCTAGGACGCAAATCCAACGACTCATGATGTTTCTCTCCAAATAACTGCTCGTTTGGAAGTCCAAGGGTAACTAGCTGCCGATGGACATCATGCAGACGATCAGAGCGAAGAGGGTAACACCTTCGATCAGAGCCGCGGCAATAATCATGGCCGTTTGAATCGCACCAGCGACTTCCGGCTGACGGGCTTGGCTTTCCACGGCGGAGGAACCGATGCGGCTGATGCCGAAGCCAGCGCCGAGGATGACGAGGCCAGCACCAATGGCCGGTCCGGTCAGGACCTGCATTCCACCACCTTCGCCTTCGGCGAAGGCCGGGGCGGCGATGAGAGCAACAACAAAGAAGAGAGCGATAATTCGAATTGCCTTGTTCACTTTTCTACACTCCTAAATTTGAGGAAACGTGTTTCGATGGTTGAAGGAAATGGTCGATTTTGAAGTTCAATCCGAGGATTGAATTCGTACTTAGTGAGGATGAACTGCGGCACCGATAAACAGGGCCGACAGGAACGTAAAAATGTAAGCCTGTAGGAACGCCACAAAGAGTTCCAGCATATTCATGGCCGTGCAGCCCAGAACGGTTGCCGGCATCACGCCCCACCACACTGCCGAAGACGCGGTCAGTGCGATGAAGCTCATCAATACGGCGAGCACGACGTGGCCGCCAAACATGTTCGCCAACAGACGCAAGGCCAACATGACGTGTTTAATAAACAGACCGACGACTTCGATGACGAAGATCAGCGGAATGAGCGGAATCGCCAAGGCGATGGGCAATCCCATGTGAGGAACCTGGGCTTTCCAGAAGCCGAGGATGCCGAGGCTCTTCGAACCGGCCCCGACGGTCACGCAGAACGTCACGGCGGCGAGTCCGCCGGTAGTACCGAGGGCGCTAGTCGCGGTGCCGCTGAAGGGCAGCATGCCAACCAGATTGCAGGCGAGTACGAAGAAGAAGATGGTCCACAGGAACGGCAGGAACTTGTCTGCGTCCTTCTTGCCGATCGAGGGGCGAGCCACCTCATCTCGGATGAACATCAACAGGGTCTCGAAGAAGTTCCATTTTCGCCCCTTCGGAGCGGTTCCCTTGGCAATTCGCCTGGCGAGCGGAATGAAGATCGCGATCAGCAGAATCGCCACCACGACTTCCAGGATCATGAACTTCGTGATCTGGATCTTCTCGATGCCGATCGATTTCATGAACTGCGGGATCACGACCGTGCTATTGCCGTCTTTGTCGAGGAACGGCTGCGGAATCTTGATCTTGCCCGCGTTTTCTTTCGTGGTTGTCTTGAACCAGCCTTCCGGGCCAACAAAGGTGGTCGGCACCTCGAAGTAGGTCTGGTCAATCACATGATGCATCGGGTCGGCTGCCACGGCACTACTTCCTTTCAACCGTCGTCATCGGATTCGCCAGCGGGAGCGTTAGTACGACTTCGACCGCCAGCGTTACGAAATAGAAACCAGCCAAATAAAAGAGCAGGCCTGCGTCGGCCAGCATTTGGTTCGTGAATTGGAGCATCGCTCCGATGAGCAGCGGCACCAGCATACGAAACAACATACCTGTGTAGATCGCCATCGCCGCGGGCAGGACATTACCAAAAACATCGGCAAACACTAAAGCCATCAGAGCGCCGGCCAGACAGATCGTCATGGCGACGGCACTGGCGATCACCGAATCGACGCCCCCGATCTGCCAGGCGCAGGGCAGCACGAGGAGGTAGGCCAGGAGCGACAAGCCTATCAGAATCGCGGCGCGCGAGAGCGTGTTGAGCCCACGCACTCTTCGCCAAAGTTCTGTCGCACGCGTCACGAGGAAGGTGTCCCGTCGTTCGGGTCGTCGTTGGTTCGACCGCTATCTTGAGTCGCCTGGGTCATTCGCAGGAGCTGCCATAACGCCAATGGCAAGCCGATCGCAAAACCAATCAGGGTAAATATAAAATCTGTTTCCAGGCGTTTGTCGAGCCAAAGGCCGCCAATGCCAGGCAATACCATCTCTGCTGAAATGGTCATAACTTGCATCGCCCAGCCATAGGCAATTGCCAGTGGCGAACGATCATCAGGTGGGCTAGTCACGACGGGTTTCGCTTAGGGCAGGGCCGCAAAAACGTTGGGAATCTGGTGGAAACGGTCGCTCGGTCAACAGACCCAGGAGCGGTCGCCAGCAGATGTTACGTTCACATCGGTTACCGTCGTGAGAAGTAACAAGCCGACCAATTTATCCGAAGCCGAGACTGCGGTCAACGACGCTAGTGGCGGTTTGGCGGACTATTCGGGATTGGTCTCTCATCGATGGTCAAAGCAGGTCTGGGTTGCCTTCAGTCGAAGGGGCAGAACGACATCAGGAGGGCGTGTAGGGAGGTGGTGCGTCAGGTTGAATTGGGTGGAAGTGATGAGGGCGTCGGTGTGCGGACTGCCAGCCTGATCGATCGCATCGACGGGCACCGGAGGTCACCCGCTCATGCGAATTATGGTTGGTTGTCGACGCCCGAAATGGCGGAAAAGCACCTACCTCAATGGGGGTGTTCTTGGGCGGTTTCGTTCGGAGGTGTTGGGTGCTTGTAATATGTTGTTATAAAACAGGTTGTGGTGATGTTGATGCTTTAGTTTGGCCCTCGGTTTGGAGCCAGTTCGTTGCCAAAAATCAACATGGAAATTACAATCAAATCCATCGTCGCTGATTGAAGTTTGGGCCAGCTTGGGCGGATACAGGACTTCGATCGGCGGAGTGAGGATCGATTCATTCTGACCCCCGAGTGGGTGGTGCTGGACGAAACGCCTCGGGGGACGGACCGACAACGACTGCTGGTCCTCACAGCCATTCAGACTTCATCCGCTTCAGGGACGATTGAGAACCAAAATGATTCGCTGCCGAGTTCCTGGATTTAAGGAGATCGGCTATCGGAGGGTATTCGCTTGATTACAGCTGACTCGTTACGGACTCAGACCTGCAAAGACTTGGCTCAAATTGCCAAGAAGCATAAGGTTGATGGCTGGCACTCGATGCGCAAAGAGCAGCTTATTATGGCGATTCTGCGTGTTGTTCGCCGCAACAATGCCGCCAAGAAAGGGGCCACTTCGGGATCTCGTCAGCCGCGTAAGGCCGCCGCGAAGAAGACGGCCACAGGGAAGGGCAAGCAGTCGGCTGATCACGAATCGAAGCGACAAGTCGAGCTGAAGCTGCCCAATCAACTTCCCAAGGATGTGACGACGGCCTGTTCGCAGCAGGCCGAAGGTGGTGAAGTTAAGAAAGATCGATTTGTGGTCATGGTGCGAGATTCCTACTGGCTGCACGCCTGTTGGGAGTTGCGACGTCAGGGAGTTGAGCGAGCGGCTGCCGCGTTACGGCACGATTGGCATACGGCGAAACCGGTGATTCGACTGCTTTCGGTGAGTGCAGACGATACGACCAATGCGTCCGAACGTGTGTTGCGCGATATCCCGATTCACGGCGGTGTGAACAATTGGTACATCGATGTCAGCGATCCACCGTCGACTTACCGTCTCGACATTGGTTATCTGGCCGAGAATGGACGCTACTATTCGTTGGCTCGCAGCAATCGAGTGACGACGCCGCCGGCGGGGGCGTGCGATACGCTGGATGAGAACTGGCGCGACGTGGCTGCCAACTTTGATTCCGTCTACGCCTTGAGCGGAGGATATTCTGGCGAAAGTGGCGCTGGCGACTTGCAGGAACTATTTGAGGAGCGGCTACGTCGACCGATGGGGGCTTCTGTCGTGACGCGATTTGGTATCGCGAGCGAGGAAATGCACGAGAGTTACGGCGCGTTTCATTTTGAAGTTGACGCCGAAATGATTGTCTATGGCGTGGCGACGCCCGGTTCGCACGTCACGCTGCGGGGTCGTCCTGTCGAGCTGCGCGAAGACGGTTCATTTACCCTTCGAGTAGCGCTTCCCGATGGTCGTCAGGTTTGTCCGATCGTCGCAAACAATGCCAACGGAACCGAGCAGCGCACGACCGTTCTGGCCTTGGAACGCAATACAAAGTCGCTTGAGACGCTGGTGCGTGAGCCACAGCAGCCGTCCGCAGACTGAGGCAGAGGCTTATTTTTAGGGGTAATTGCGGGGCGTCGTGCGCTTTCTTCGGGTCCCATCTGGGTGATCCGTTCGGGCATCGTTGCCCAAGGACGGTGCCGTTAGCAAAAGAGGGTGGCGTCGCCGAAGGGCTGTAGTGTTGTCAAACGCCGGTCGGTTACTCTTTCCGCCAGGTGGTCTCCTCGGATAGACTTGCTCATGCAGGTTCTACCAACTCGTCTTTTCAGAACTCTGAACTAACCTGATTCAGGGTGATCGCCAGGCAGGGTCCACAGCGTGACCGATCACGACGGCAATGATACCGATAGGGATATCTCGCGCATCATCGAGGCGTGGCCTTACGATGCGGGCGAGATGATGGTCCGCGTTATCGACGGGGCCGACGGCACGGAAAAGATTCAATTGCGACTCGAGCTGGGGCTTATGCAGCTGGAGGTCGATGGTCGTCCAGACGGCCGTCGCGTCGAAGGATTCGATTCCTGGTTGGACTTTTATATGGCGGCGCAAGAACGTCACGATGCGGACCATCCTGACGAGAAGCCGTTTCAGCTGGAGCCAGAAGATTGCAAGAAATTGCTTCAGGAAGGGGTCCAGTACTACCACCGCTATATCAGTTTCTGGCAGCTAGGCCGATTTGAGCTTTGCGCCCGTGACACGAGCCGGAATCTACGGCTTTTTGAGTTCGTGCGTAAGTTTGCCCGTCGTGAACGAGATCGGCTTGAATTTGACCAGTGGCGACCCTATGTCACGATGATGCGAACACGAGCCGTGGCGACACCGCTGGTCCAACTGAATGACACGGACGCGGCGATTCGTGTTATTGAGAGCGGTATCGAGGCGATTCAACAGTTCCTTGAGGACTATGGCCAGCAGGAGCGTGCTGCAGAGTGCGAAGAGCTGGTCCATCTAGAGAAGTGGCGCGACGATCTGCAAAGTGACGCCTCCGACCAGCGGAAGCAGCTTACGGTTCAAAAACTCCCCGTCAGTCCGGTTGATCATTTGAAATCTCAATTGGAGCAAGCGATCATCGAAGAGCGTTACGAGGACGCCGCTCGATTGCGTGATCAGATTGATCGGCTAAGAGAGGACCCACCGTCTCCATAAGCCCGTCTTGCCACGGGGGAGTTAACTCTGTCTCGTGTTTAGCGATTTGTGGGGCAATTTCAGACTCGCTAGAGCATTTCCTCGACCGTTCACGAATTCGTTGAGCGCGGAAGTCAATCACGGCTTTCCTTGAACGCATGCGTCGGCAGAAGTGTTAATAGGCCAAAAGTGTTGATAGGGAAGTACGCTAACTAAAGCGTCACGTGGGGTGCCAGATTACCCACTTTGAAGATAGGGCATGTCGAACGAGAATCGGAGAGAATTCCACGATAATTTGCTTGCCAGTTTTCAGGGGCCGTGGTAGCATACTTCGGTAGGAGTGTGGTTAGATACCACATCCACAAAACGCACGACTCACGAGCCGATGCGAAGTGTGGTGAGCCGCTAAACATGTTCATTGGGAGCTTAGCCCAAACCTTGGGAGATCCAGGAGCTGTCAGGCCGACGTGCGGTGAGTAGACTTGCCGAGCAACACGAATCGGATCACAAACCTAGGATCGCAGGCGCCCCCGTAAAGGACGAACGTGCTCGCCAGGATGCATCGGCTCCTTTTGTGCGCACAGTTCGCCTTGTCGGCTAAACGGGGCGATTTTTCTCTTTTTCCGCGCGATTTCTTTTTCGGTCGAACCG
>CAYLRE010000290.1:0-6118 GCA_964385715.1 uncultured Planctomycetaceae bacterium | reverse complement strand
GGAAGGACGCGACCAACAGGCGACGGCCGCCAAAGAACGCGGCACTGCCCAATCCGACGGTGGCAAATAGGCTGCCGACGACGACATACGTTGTTGTCAGAGAGTCGGCCAGACGCATCCAACCGAACAGCACGCAGAAACCGGCGACGCATATGAAAAGCGTCTTCAGGTCGAAGCGTGGCAGGCGAAAGAAGGGTGTCGGCATGCTGGCGTCGTGGATAGATCTATTCCCGATCGAGCGGATGAAGGCGATCGCCGTCCGTCGAGGGCGCTTCGTCAATGCTATTCGCAGCCTCAATCGATATCTTGCTTTCCCGATCCTCGACTGCCTGCGGCTCGCTTGCCTCTAGCGACGTCCATCCTAGCCGACGACGCAGTCGATCGGCCACCAGGAAGACGCCTGCGACCATGGCCCCCGAGAGATATCCGCCCAGGCAACCCAACAGGACGGCGACGAAAAGTATTTCCGAGGAATGGACCGACAACCGGATCGATCGCAGTTCGTGCGCTAGCACATGAGTCAACGTCAGTAGGACCGTATAGACAATGCCGATCGCCAGCGATGCCTCGCGCGGCTTTCGCCCGCCGAAAAGAACCGCTTGCCCCAAACCGACGGCCGTGATCAGGCCGGCGATCTTGAAGTAGGTCGTGGGGCGAATCCAGCCCAGCATTCCTGGCTGGGTCGACAGCAGACGCAGGCCGGCAAATAGGAACATGTAGCCGGCCACGCAGACGAATAGCGTCGCCATATCAAAGCGACGGGGTACGCCGTACGCCTTGCTCGGAGTTGTGGGTTGGCTGGCGGTGCTCATCAGACGGGTCCCGTGGCCGTTGGCGTGCGTTGATTCACTACCTCGACCCTAATCGGTCGTTAGCGATTTGGGCCAGCAGAAGGTGAATCCTCCCGGCTAGAAGGCCTTCGCAGTCGATCGGCAAGGCGAAACAACCCGGTCACGATCAGCCCCATCAGGCAACCGAGGATCGCCCCCTTACTGATTCCCAATACGAAGAGCATGACGGTGTCGAAGGGGTCGGCAGGCCCGAACAGGCCATCGCCGGTTACCTCATGCATGACGAAGTGCATGGTTGTCGTCGTCGAGAGTGCGCCCATAACGGCAGACGCGACCCAAGGGTGCCAGCTCTTCGTAAAAAGCATCTGCATAACCGCCACGCTGGTCAGCAGCCCACCAAAGAAAAGAAAGCCAAGTAGCGGGAAGCCGGCCAGCGTCATCAATGCAATGATCACGAGATACGCAGCGACAAACACGGCCAACGTGGTGGCGTCAAAGCGGCGTGTGCGTGTTGATGAGTTGTTGGGCATGCCGCTGATTTTCTCTAGAACGAGCGGAAATCGACAGGGGTGTCTGCTAGAATGTGTGGCAGAACGTTTCGACCACTGGGGCACCTGCGATAACTTGCATTCTCGTGTTGCCGTTACCAGCCATTGCCAACAATTATTCGTTGGTCAAAGAGGTTGTCGATTCGTATCCGCCGGGCAACCAGCGTTCTCCAGGCTTGCACTACCACCTGAAGTATCAACGAAGGGCAGAATGATAATGAAACGAATTGGACAGATCACCGCATGTTGGCTGATGTTGATGCCGCTATGCGGGTGTGAATTGGGACAGAACGACGAAGGCGTCCAGGATGCTCAGGCCGAGTCGTCTGCGGCGAACAGTGAGTTCGATCCCTTCGACGACCTGGCCGGGCGGAAAACGAATCCCATCGCACCGCAATCGGAAGAGGCGTTCATAGCCGCTTATCGAAAGGCATATGAAGCGGGGGATCGTGAGGCGCTGCTCGATCTAATTTTCTGGGATGATATCGATCCGAAGTTTGCTAAGACGCATGCTGCGTCCGTGATCCAAGGTTTGGGTGAGGCAAAGATTCTGGAATTGAAGTTCGAGCCGTACGACAAACCGGAGATGAAGACTTTCGAGATTGCCGGAAGCGTGTACGCGGCGAATCTCGAGCCACGGCGAAATATCTCGATCAACAGAAAGGCCGCCGCGACTAAACTAAAACCAGAGCGAACCTATGGGGTCCGAACGCCTGTCGGAATCCACGATGGGCGGTATTACTTTTGCGGAGTTAAACTGGTCGAGGAAACCGACTCGCCCCAAGAGGATTCGCAGCCTGAAGAGTAAGTGCCGGCCGACCATTGGAAAACGATACCTTGAGGAACAACATGATCGCACGCCTAGTTACCGCGAGATGCCTACGCACGATGAGCCGGGCAACCGCACCCCTCTCGTTGGTTCTCGTCAGCCTAGCACTCTTCTTGGCCTCGCCTGCTGTTGCCCAGCCGCCAGAAGGAAGCGGCGCAGCTGAGAGCAAAGCGACCGCTGACATCGCGGACCGTATGATCATTCCGCCGCCGCTGGAGGATCTCGGTCGCGACTACAAGATCCGCCTCGTCTATTTCGTCCCCTCCGATTGCGAGGTGAAGGAGAACTATCGCCAAAAGATCGAGGTCCTAATGCGGGTCGTGGCCGACATCTACCGGCGCGAAATGAAGAGCAACGGACTCAACTCGCGCGGGCTCGACTTTGAATTTGAAGAAGAAGGGGAATCCGACGAACAGGGCAAGCTCAAGGTCTTTCTCGTGAAGGGGAGAGAGCCTGCGGTCTTTTATCGGGGCGAACCGGTCGACACCCGGCGAATGCGTAACACGCAGACTCAGGAGATCTGGGAGAACACCGGCTTCAGTCGCAATCGGGCGGTCCTCGTCTGGACGGAAGTCGGCAGCATCGCCGAGGCCTCGCCCATTCCGCAGCACTACTCCGGCTTCGCCTACGTCTCGGGCGATATGCTGCGTGACGAGATCACGGAACTGACAATCGAAGAGCAGATTGAGAACCTGCTGGACACCACTCCCGTTCAACGAGGTGAGGGAGACAAAAAACAGCCTCGCAACGCGGAACCGCAAGTTGCCAACGGCGTGCTGATTCATGAGCTGGGTCACATCTTCGGCATGCTGCATGACTCGGCGAACGTCAACAACGTGATGTACTACGGCTACCACCACCTGGGTCGCAGTTTCGATAGCAAGACGGCCGCGAGTCGTCCCGTCCGTTTCTCGCCTCCGCACGCCCGCATGGCGGCGGCGACGCGATTCTTGAGCGAGAAGTTTGACGCGAAGGACCGCGAGGGGCCCACGATCCACGAGTTCAGCCGCCTCGAGCCGCCGAAGGTCGGCGACGAGACGGTCCGTTTCAAGCTGAAGCTCAGCGACAATGCGGGGCTAAGCACATTGGTCTGCATGCAGCGGGGCGGGGAGTGGAATGATGCCCTGGTGGGAGACATCGACTTCAAAGGCGAGAAGGAGTTTGAGAAGACGGTGACCTTCACCTGCCCACGACCGCTGGGGAAGAGCAAGCCGGTCATGTATTGGATCAACGTCATTGACGTGAACGGGAATCTTAGCCAGCAACAAATCGGCTGGACGCAGGTGCTTCAGGAAGAGGAATCGGGGGAGGCGGAAGACGGGGGCTAGAAGCAGGATGGATGTGGGGACGAGTCGTTGAGCGCGTGGTGAGGGACGGGAGTCATTATCGCATCACGTTCCCTTTTTCACGGTCGTCAATTAAAGACTCCTGTCCCCATTTATTCGCTCGCGGTGGCTCGCGAGCGAAGGCCGCGTGCGAGACGGTGCCTTGCCGTTGCTGACGCCACTGGCAAGTTGTTTTTGCCGTCTAAATGGGCAGAATGCGTTAGACTAACACGCACCTGCTTATTAGGTGAGTGTGAATAATACGGGAAATCGCAGGCCTGTTTCCCGGCGGATGACTTGTCCGTGACATGCTCTTTAGGGGCTGGACGGCAGGTAAGCACCTGGCGGTCTACCGCACTGACAAGCCACTGCAGAGTGGTTTTTCTTCGCGAAAATGTAATGCAGGCCTGGACGCGACCTAGTCGCCTCCCTGACAATAGCATCAGGCATTCTTGGGCGGCTTCCCCGGCGTTCACACAAGGGCACCGAAAGCATGACTAATACTCGGCCGACTAACAGCGATTTGGCGGCGTTCGCCTGGTACCACGATATCGATAACGTTTGGATCGCGTACGATCACGCTCTATCGAAACTCGACGCTCTGGGCATTACGATCGGAGGTGGCGGGCCGTTCCTTCTCCCAGATTACGCCCTCTCCAATTGGGACTCTGCAAGCTGGCTAGTTTGGATTGAGTCTGTTGGACCAGATGACCTGGACGACATTCTTGCATTGAATCGTTTCGCGGAGACATGCAAGAGGCGACTGGAGCAACACGAGCAGGGCGGCTCGAAGTTGCCACATACCTCTTATTTTGCCGTCGAAGAATGGCCTCGGATGGCCAAGCGATTTCTGGCCTCCATGCAGCACTCGCACTTCGATGAGCAGGCCCTAGATAGCGACCTGGGATTAACCGAAGGCACCGTCGCACGCTGGCTGTCGGGTTCGCAAATACCCCCAAGTCGTCAGTGGCAGGATATGGCGGAGATGGTTGGCATAGATCTGCCCGAACTGCGCAAGGCATTAGACGCCGAGAAGAGCGATGCCGCAAACAATGCTAAGCAAACACAAGCGGCTGACGATGATCAAGCGGTTGCGGTTTTCGAGCAGGATCACCTTCTGAGTGAGCTAAGTTCCGCCTTCGAGTCGCCCGAACTCCGGGTTGTAACGATCAACGGCGAGGCGGAATTTGGGAAGGCGCGGCTCATTCATACTTGGAGCGAGCAATTACGAAACGAAAGCAATGTCAAAGTAAGTTGGGTTTCGACGGGGAATGGAGACGCGGCTAGAGACCTTTGGCTAAGCGTGTTGTTTGGATTTGGCGAACGTTCTGCCAGGGAACTATCGCAACCTACGGAGGACGTGTTGGCCGGCCTGCTAACAGGGATCCTAAGGGGATTGGAACGACCTTCTTTGCTGGTAATCGATGACTGCAATCGAAAGTTTGTTGATAAAGAGGTAGCCGACCGATTTATTGGAGTCATTAGTTCCGTCTACGAGCAATCAGGCGTTGAGCATTGTTGTATCCTTATCGATTCAGAACTTGACGGTTTGCCATCGGATAGAGAGTTTGTGCTTCGTCTATTCGTTGGCAAGCTGGGGATGGAAGAAGGATTGCACCTATTGCGCTCGCTTGGGGTTCGCCACGACGACGCGAGCCTGCGAGCGATTGTCGACGAATCAAAAGGAGAATCGCAAGCATTAGTGGCTTATGCCGCCTTGATTCAGGGAGATGCTGAGGATCACGCTAATGCACCGATGAATTGGTCGCCGCGGCCAGAAGAAGTCAGCGCGAACGTAAAAGCCGCCATGCAATCGCTCGGTAGTAAGCGTGAGGTGGCTGCGATTGCGCGGAAGAACGACAAGCAGCTTGGCAGGAACGGAGACGAAACACAATTGAAACTTCCGTCGACTGTCGGTGCTCGTGTCGAGGCCCGGCGTCGCGCCGGGGCCGACGAGCATTGCCTGGGAGTCCAGCAACAAGCAGCCGCACTGGCCGACTTCATTCGTTCCGCGTCGGGGGAGTTCTGCATGGCAATTTTCGCTCGTTGGGGGCGCGGGAAAACGACGTTGCTTGAGCATCTTGCCAGGATACTGCGTAGAGATCAGTATTACGTCACATTCTTCAATGCTTGGCGATACCGAACTACGCCGGAGCTGTGGGCCCACCTATACGAAACGGTTGTTCGGTCGATCACGCACGAACCTGACTTGAAGACCGATGATTTGCAGGCACCGCACAAGAAGCGATTTCTGCGAACGACGGCTTTAAGTATCCGCGCCGGCGTCGTTCGAGCCGGACTCTTGCGATTCTCGACGTTCGCGATTCCGAGTCTGTTCGTTATGCTACCGTTCGCCGCCTTCATGCATGTCACATATTGGGTGTCCTACGCACTTAGCATCGTCGGGCTCGGTGCCGTGGTATACGTCCTTATGCTGTTGCGTAAAGGAACCCGCGTGAGCTCAGAGCTGCAGCAGCAGTTCGGCAAGCTGAATTCGCACCGCCCTACATTGGGCCTTCAGGCGGCGATTGGCGATGACTTAAGGAATGTCGTAACTGCAGCCATTCCCCGCGAACAATTCGGAAAGAAGTGGGCGATCATAGCGATAGCGGCGTCACTGCTAGC
>CAYLRE010000289.1:0-6145 GCA_964385715.1 uncultured Planctomycetaceae bacterium | reverse complement strand
CACCACCGAGAACCGACTCGTTGGCGCAGCTCGCGTCAAATTGTTTTGCCGCCCAGGCGGAGAGCGATTGTCGATCGATCTTTAAGGCGTCGTTCAGCGGAAAGTCCGCGAGTTGTTCGATGTAGGAAGGGATTTCGTGCTCAGCGAGCCTGTCTCTGCAGGCGTCCTGAATTTCTTCCATCGATGGTGTGAGGACGTTGCTCTTGGCGAACAATGCGATTCGCGTGATTGAATTCGCATCAAACGCAACCGCGACAAAGTGGCAGCCAGGGACTTCGTCTGAGAGTGCCGCTGCCACTGCGGTCAGATCGACGCGAATGCCTCGAATCTTCACTTCCTGATTTCGTCGTCCATGCAGGTAGAAGTAGCCTTCGCTATCGGCGTGGGCGATGTCGCCGGTGCGAAGCCAGCCGTCGGTAAGCGCGGCGTCGGTGGCTGCTTGGTCGTTCCAGTAGCCGAGCATGACGTTATCACCTCGAGCGCAGAGCTCGCCACGGTCCCCTGTCTTTGCTGGCGATCCGTCCGTATCGAGTACTCTTAGTGCGACGCCAGGGATTGCTCGGCCGATGGAGTCGGCGCGGAAGGTTAAGTCTTCTGGCGGAAGGCAGGCTAAGCGAGCGGTCGCTTCCGTCTGCCCGTACATGACGAACAGCTTCGCTGGTGAAATGCGTCCGGCGATTTGATTCGCCGTGGCCGCGGGCATCTTTCCGCCAGCGACCGTCATGTAACGCAGATCGGGAAGATTCTGCTCGCCAAGATCCGAGCACGACAATAGCGAGTGGTATAGCTCTGGAACGCCGGCGAACGACGTAACGCCATGCCGACGCATGGCCTCGGTGATCGTGATCGGAAACGTCGGTGTGCCGTCGACCACAAGTGTGGCACCCGCGAGCATATGCGTTTGCAGGACGGAGTTGCCGTACGCGTGGCAAAAGGGAATCACGGTCAATGCCCGATCCGTCGGCTCGATGGGCAGGAACTCAGCAATCGAAGCGGCATTGGCAAGTAGGTTGCCGTGGCTGAGCATCACTCCTTTGGGTTTTCCCGTGGAGCCGGAAGTATAGAGCAACATGGCGAGTGAGTCGCCGTCGCTGTGCGATATCTTGAGTGGAGGGCCACTCGGATTGCTGGCCGCCAGAAGGTTGAGGAGAACGGCAGTGCCTGATTCTCGGCCTGCAAATTGACCTTGGCTCGTCGCGTCGAGCAGGGTCACGCGTGCTTCACATTCGCCGGCGACAAGATCGCATCGATCTCTGGATGTCTTCTCGGGTAGTGGAACGACAACGCCACCGGCAAGTAACGTGCCGTAGAGACCGGCCATGTAGGCCAGCGAGTTCTTGGCGATCAACAGGACGCGATCGCCGGCAGTGAATGAGAGCGAGCTATCCAAGAAACCGGCGACACGCAGCGAGGCTCTGGCGATTTCGTGATAGCTGAATAGTCGGTCGGTCGTGATCAGTGCTGGGTGATCGCCGACGCGAGTCGCTACATCGAGAAACTTTATGCCTAAATGACCAGCGTCGGTCGCTGCATGCACGAAGGTATCGTCGTCTGTGGAGCCAACGGATGTCCCTTCGCTCCGGACTTCGAGTGCTACGGTGATGGAATCGGCGACGCCCATGTTGGCTAACCGTGGATTCTTGGGTTCTGCCATCACTGCAAGCACGCCTGCAGGTCTGGCGTAAGATATAACGGTTGTATCGGTCGGTGGGCTGCGATTCTGAAGGCAACACGACTCCGGTAGCTAGCTCATGATGAAGGAGCATCGGCTGGTCGCCTGATTGCGATGCTTGCGGCGGCGCGGACAAGCATCGCCAGCGCACGAATCGCCGCAAGAAGCTAACACGAGATACGCGAGACGTGTCGCTTGCGGTCCGCGGATACAAGCGACGGAAGCACAGACTCGCTAGACGCCTGCGTTAGACCGGAGCCGCAGCAGCGGCCGCCGGCTGTGCGGTGGTCAGTGGCAGGACGATCGGTGTCTTGGTTCGAGCTCCCCAGCTATCTTGCTCGCCAAATTCACAGAAACGACGTACCATTGCCGCGTCGAGCTGGGGGCATGGCAAGTGAACGGCATGCCGGCGGAGGTTGGTCGTGTCGAACACCGGGTCACTGCATTCGTAGTCCCGATACGACTCGCTATGCGTCAAGAAGAGGCGCTCCAGGCGAGTCATCTTATCGCGATGATTCCAGTTGTTTCCAAGAAACTCGAAGCCTTCGCAGTCAAAATAGGCAAATGCAGCTTCGTACAGGTCGCGCGTGGTGGTCGCGTCTTGTGGGGACAGGTGAAACGTTTCGCCGCGAGCGTCTGGCGTGTTGACCAGGTGGTGAATGACTCGCGATACCCAGTCGACCGGGACCAGGTTGCGCCGTTCGTCGCCGTTCATGGCCAGTCGCAGTGGAACGCGACGAATGCCACTCGCGTCGGCGTCGATTCGTCTTGCTAGCAAAGCCAGGCTGCGCAGGTAAGTGAACAGACCGTGGTACGAGATCGTCGTGCCAGTTACGCTGTCGCCTGCGATAACTGCGGGGCGATAGATGGTGGGGCGATCGAGAAAATCATCGTTCCGCACGAGCTGCTCGGCAAGGTACTTGCTGCGCTCGTAGTCATTGCGAAACGACTGGCCGAGGTCGAGTTGGCTTTCGTAAATCGTCCCGGCACGCGTGCCGCAAACGTAGGCCGTCGAAACGTAATGGAGTTCGCGCAGCCCGGTTTCCCGGCACAAGGAAAGCACCCTACGAGTTCCGTCGACGTTGGTTCGCCAAGGATCTTGGGCTTGATCGTCACCGGAAAATTTAAGAATTGCTGCACTGTGGATCACCCGGCGGCAATGTTCGCCAATCCATCGACGGGTTGCTTCGTCCATGCCTAGGTGCCGTTGATTGACGTCACCCTCGATGCAAACCGGTCGTGGCAGTTTGCGGTTCCAGCGTTCTTCCCAGGCCGAGAGTCGTTCGTCGATCCTTTCGGCGGCCGTCTGTTGAGCGGTTG
Organism: uncultured Planctomycetaceae bacterium; assembly: GCA_964385715.1. GTDB lineage: Bacteria > Planctomycetota > Planctomycetia > Pirellulales > UBA7805 > MB-PLM-2. The sequence continues at coordinate 3,153 of CAYLRE010000289.1, read as the reverse complement.
AACGAGCCAGCACTGCCAGCGGCTCTGCGGCGGAAAGAAGATCGCGCATCAGGAACGATCCGACAAGCCCGGTGGCACCGGTCAGGAGAGTGAATTGCGACATAGGGTCTTCGTCTTTATTGCCGAGCGCCGCCATTGCGCTGCGAGAGATAACTGCTGGCGAAGTGCATGCGTTGCCCGCACTCAAGTGGGGCGGGTGCGCACACTACTAACGCTATATATTGGCATTCGATGCAGACGGCATTCAGTTTTTATTGAGTAGCCGAATGCCAGAAAACTCGTGAACCCTTTGGCATCTCGTGCGTCTTAGTCTGTATGGAAGTTACGATGTCGCTAGTGGTCAGAGAAAGAGAAATGACATTCCTACGATTCAAATCGATACATGCACGCAGTAGCGTTACACGTATCGGGGCGGAGGCCGCGAATCTGCCCCCGTATGATCCTCTGTGCATGCGACATTCGTTGACGCCCTTACAAAGGCTCGGTGTCGCATGACATTGGGCCTTTTTTGTAGGGAATTTCGAGAGACTGGTGATCAAATGGGGTTGGTAGCTGAGATGAGGGCACCGACGCGTGCGCGTTGGACGGCCGCGGGGCGATAGGCATCACGCGGTCGCAGAAGCGCATCTGACTGCCGCCCTATGGTCGACTGCCAGTTCAGGCAGCCGTGCCCGGCGAATCTTCCGCTGAAGAACAGGTGGTGTCCGTGGTGTAGCGGTTCTGCACGCCTGCCTGTGAAGCAGGAGGTATGGGTTCGACTCCCATCGGATACCCTCGTTGACCAAGGGGATAGGGAAAGGTGAATGGCATGGCAGCAAACGTATTGCAGCGACCGACATTGGTCTTGAATCGCAACTGGCAGCCAGTCAACGTCGCCACGGTGGCGCGGGCTCTGGTCCTGTTGTGGAACGAGTCAGCTCGCGTCGTAGACGTAACCGATTACCAGACGTTTGACTGGAGTGACTGGTCGAAGTTGCGACCTGCGGACGGGGATGCGTTCGTACAGGCGATCCGCATGCGGATTCGCGTGCCGGAGGTGATCACGTTGACGGAGTACGACCGTACGCCCACGGCCCACGTGACGTTTAGTCGGCGCAATATCTTCAAGCGTGACCGGTTCGTTTGCCAGTACTGCGGCGAGCAGCCGGGCAGCGACGAGTTGTCGATCGACCACGTTGTGCCGCGTGCCCAGGGTGGTGATTCACGATGGGATAACTGCGTGTTGGCTTGTGTGGAGTGCAATCACCGTAAGGCGGACCGCACGCCAGAGCAGGCGAACATGACGCTTCGTAAGCTTCCGGTTCGTCCGCAGTGGAAGCCGATTTACGCGAACCACGATCGACGCATCGAAAGCTGGTCGAAGTTTGTGAGTGAAGCGTACTGGGAGATGAGTCTTGAGGCCTGAGACGTGAGTCTTGAGGGCGCGGTGCTCACCTCTCTTGGCGCATCGATCGTAGCAGGCCGGCGAGAACCTTTGCGGTCTCGTCGGCGTGTTGCGAGAGCTCGCTTGCGGTGTCGGCGGCAAGGTAGCCAAGTCGTTCAGCAACGGTCAACTGATAACCAACCTCGCGAACGGATCCAAATGCCATGTCGAGAAAACGCAGATAGTCAGCCTCTGATGAGCGAGCACAGCCTTCGACAATATTGGACGCGATAGAAACGGCCGCCCGACGAAGTTGCGAGGTGAGACCATATCGCTCGTCGCTCGGAAAGGATTTTGTGTGAGCGTAAATCGACAGCACAAGGCTGTCGGCCAACTCGAACGCACGTAGCTTGCGGTGATCTCGCATGACCGCATTGTGAACCGTTAATCAACCAATCTCAACCCTCAGGCCTGACACCTCAAGTCTCAGACCTAACCACGCGAGTGTGCTCCTGGGAGAGCAGCCAGCCTCCAAAACTGGCGGACGGGGTTCGACTCCTCGCGCTCGTGCTTATGCCGACGTGGCTCGAAACAGAAAGGCGTTTGTCTTGCCCCGTCTTTAATGGAACGGGGGAGGATGCTGCTGGTGTGAATCCAGTCGTCGGCCCCATATGCCTGGTGAGTGTGATGGATGCATGGCAGTCTTCGAAACTGTCGGACGAGGTTCGATTCCTCGACTGGGTACTTTGAATGAACCATCGGCACCGCGCTGTGTCTGGTGGGTATCGATAGCCCGTGAGTGTGGCGGATAGCACGACAGCTTCCGAAGCTGTTAGGCCAGGTTCGACACCTGGACGGGTTACTTTGTAAGCGAGGACCGTTGATGTTGCGCAGCCAGCGGCACAGGGGTCGTGGGCCCATTCGGGCAGTTGATCGCCTGTGTTCCGGACATGGATTCTAGACGTGCGATGTCGATGCTTAAGGTTAGCTCAGTGGGTAGAGCACCAGACTACGAATCTGGCTGTCACGGGTTCGACTCCCGTACCGTCCACCATGAACTGCCGGCTGGTAACCGGCTCCAGGCGTGAAAAACGCCCACCAGAATCCCAAAGGAGAACATCCCAGCGAACGATCAGCCTCCCCTGCCCTGCATGACATGGCACCTCGTGTGCGCTCGTGTCGGCAGGCGGCACCACCTGCGAATGCCATGAAGTGCGTGGATACCGCTCTCACCGCACGTGGCGAACGAAGTTGACTCAAGCACGTGGCCGCGATCTTCTGCGAGGTTCTCCTCCCAGGGTGTCGCTCAAGCGGGCAGCGGTCGACGCTCCTCGCCCCGGGCAGGACCGCTCAAGCAGCACTCCGCATTCAAGATGTGGGATCAACGTTGGCGCTGTTCTCCGGCGGGCCTTTCTGTTCTCCGGCGGGCCTTTCTGTTCTCCGGCGGGCCTTTCTGTTCTCAATCGCGGGCGAACCTTTGCTCCGTCTCTTCGGTCTAACTATACCTACGCGTTGCCGTGCAGTATGCACGACGCGCGTTGTACCAGCACACGTGAGTTGTCTTACCAGAAAGGAGGTACTCGCCATGATGCCAAAGCGAATTCGTATCCGCCGTTACGAACTGGGTCTGTACTTCCGAGATGGGGACTTCGTGCGTCTGCTTGAGCCAGGTGTCCACTGGCTGCCACGCCTGCGAAGCGAAATCGAAGTGAAGGTCGTTTCGCAGCGCGCTCCTTGGCTCGTGCATGACAAGCTCGACATGATCGTCAAGTCGGGCGTGCTTGAGGGCC
>CAYLRE010000288.1:0-6217 GCA_964385715.1 uncultured Planctomycetaceae bacterium | reverse complement strand
GTCCAGAATCTTGGACCCGGTAGCCCGGTAGTGTCGACAAAGTCGAGTAGCCCCGAGACGACTTCTTCATCCCAGAATGCTGGCTGCTGATACCCTCCAGCCGCGACGAATTCAAAGAACTCCTGATTGCTGACGCAGTGTCGGTCAAGTAGCACAGGATCGACCCACACGTTTGAAGCTTGTTCCTGACCACTGAACATCGTGGTCAGGTTAACGTTCCCCTCGGGTAACAAACCCATCCGGTCCCATAGCAAACGGTTCGCGCGATCGCGAATGGTATGGTCAAGCGTTTCAGATACTCTGGCACGTACCAACAGCGCGTAACGATGCTGAGAAAGCATCGTTTCAGGCAAACTAGCCTCACCCATCAGGCCGTCCTCAGCAAGTGATTCGGAGTCGCTTTCAGCACTCACTTCCGCAACGGGACGCCCGGCTTGAGCGACGGCAGCACGCCTCCGCGTTTCGGCGTCGGTCTGTTTCTTACCAACGACCCAGCAGATTGGTGCGATCGAGAGCGCAACCGCCACGCGAAGATCCAAACTCCAAGCGACAATCAATCCATTTGCCAGAACGATTACGAAGCAGCCTTGCCATAACCTCGGGTTCGTCCAGAACGAAATAAAGCGATTTCGATCGAACATGGCGACACTCTCAAGGCGGATTAGCAAATGATGACGTAGGTCTATAGGAACCGTCCGAAATGGTTGAGCATCGGAAGCGGAGTTGGTAACGATCGCATATTCGTCATCTCAAGCGGTACAAAGCTGCCCACTAATTCGCCCGACGGCGAGCGGCATCCTGCTGCACCATGAGAACCTGCGATGCCAGGGTTTTTCGTTTTTCTCCGGGGTCGGCGTTACTGGCCGGCGGGGTGCCGTCGGCAGTCGCAGACCAGGCTGCTTCGAGTTGCTGCCGAAGTTCGTCTCGCTGCCGAAGCAGTTCGCGGAGCATTTCAGCCGTCTCGTCGTCCATCGACCGGCACTCGGCTGCCGCTGTTGCTGCCTGCTGACCGTGTTCTTCGAGTTGTTGGCGTTGGTCTTCTACAACCTGCTGTAACTGAGCGACCGTCTGCTGTTCCTCTTCAAGGGCTCGCCGCTCGTCAGCGAGCGCTCGTCGTTCGTCTTGAAGAGACAGCTCATGTTCCTCGATCGATCGAGCCCGCTCCTCCAGTTCACTCTGCGAGTCGCTGAGAACTTGTTCTCGCTCCGCTACGTCTCGTAGCGTTTGCTGCAGCGACTGCTGTTGCTCGTCGACCGAGCCACGTTGATTGACCAGGTCGTGGTTCGCTGCATCAAACTCTTCGCGTTGCTGCGTAAGACGAACCTCTTGCTCGTTCAATTGCGACTCACGCGCCTCGAGTTGTTGCCTCAGCTCCTGTAGCTCGGCTTCAGCCCGCTGTTGGTCCGCCGTCGTCGTGCTGTGTTGTTCGTCGAACGAGGCCCGCTGTTGTTCGAGCGACGTTTGTTGTTCATGCAGTGAATCGTGTTGCTCTTCAAAGGCCTTCTGCTGTTCGACGATGCGTTGTTCGTGCTCGTCGATCGCCTGTTGACGCTCTGCGAGTTCCTGCTGCTGCTGTTGAGTCAACAACTCACGCTCGGCGAGCAGTGCCTCACGTTGATCGAGTTTCTCGCGGAACTTCTCGACATCGTCGAACAGTTCCGTGGCGTAGCCAGCAAACGACATCTGCTGGGCACGCAATTGCGAAAGTAGGTCCGTTACCTGAGGCCACGTTTCGAGTGTTGGGGCTAAAGTCGCAGCTTCAGACACGCGCAGCCTCATGGAGGAAAATCAGTCAACAAATGCGTTATCAGTGGCAGTTTGCAGGGCGAATGCCTGCGAACTCTGCCAACGGCGATCGTTACGATGGGTCTACGATCCGCCAACGAAAGCCTAGGTCACAAAACGCCTGTTGGCAAATCGGGAAACTGCCTCAAGAAACGAGCGAAAGCCCATCGGATTTCGAGCATGACCCACGGGCTGGCTAATTTTCTTTAGCAGCGCTCAGCAGACAGATCACCGTAGAATCCACAGATCACGCCAAAACGCAGGCTGGATCGGTCGAGAGATATTCGCCAGCGACCGGGTCGAAGAAGTCGGTCGCGGCTTCCGGCTTGGTCTGCACGTCGATCACACCAGCGCCCCGTCGCAATACTGCCATCAAACTCACGCCCCGCATGCGCGTGGCAGCCGAACTGCCATCGAGCGTTCGCAAGATTCGCTTCCGCTCGCCCGCAAAGACTGAACGCAAAATCTGATTCTTCCAAGTGCTGGGGATGTCGAAGTCGGTTCCCACCTCGCCGGTCGATTGCTGCCGACGACGATTCCAACCTCGGATCAGGCGAATCAACGGATAGAGCCGCGTATTGAAGGGAGTGAGCAGGCACTCCTCGACCGGCAGATCGGCCCACAACTGTCGGAAACGAGCCGCATCGTAACGGCGATAGTGGCCGAACGTTTCGTCGTGCGGGCTCCAAAGTGCCAAGTCTGCCGGAACGGTCAGCAGGAAATACGTCCCTTCGCTTGCCGCCGACATAATGCCCGAAAGCAGCTGAAAGTCGTCCGGCACGTGCTCTAGCACGTCCATCATCATGACCAGCTTGGCCTGAGGAAGGCAATCACCAAGATCGCCAGGCGCGTATCCGGCTCGAAAGTCGACGTCTGGGAAGCGCTGAGCCGCAAACCGAATCGCGTCGGGCGAAGTATCGATCCCCACCGCGTGATAGCCGTCTGCCAAGGCAGCAATGTTCGCGCCCGTCCCACAACCGACATCGATGACAGTCGCTCGGCGGGAAGAATCTCCACCGGCTTGAGGCGGAACAAGCCGCTCCACAACGGCTCGCATCACCTGACGCCTGGCGACAAACCACCAGTGTCGTTGCTCCATGTTGGCGTGCAACTCAAACTGCAGTGACTGCATGGCCTTGTCTCGTTCTAACCGGTAATTTCCGAAAAAACCTTCGCACCTGTCTAGCTGGATAGGGACGGCGCGCGAAGACGCAATTGTGCGTTAAAAAGTATAGGTCAGTCCGAAAGCACGCTCATGAAGCTGCACTTTCTTTGCCAAGATTCTGTGTCAAACGCTTTACTTCGCTCCGGCGCCGCTATAATCACGAAAGAGGCCTCACTCGTTCATAATCTCGGCCACGGGATGCGCCCGCCTGCTTCTAGATTCACTCCGATGTCGATTCTGCGCACGAAAACCCGGTATATCTTTCTCATGTTGGCCGCGATGTGCGCCAGCGTAAGCATCGCCTGGGGTGAAAATCCGAACTCGCTGTTCGAGCTTCCCGATCCTCTTAAGGATGCGAAGTACGACATTCTGCGTCGACCTCAGTCGACTGGCTCGTCCGTCGCAACCGACGAGCACCCGATGTTGCCCGCATTGCGCTACGCCTATCAGCGATACGAGCGGATGCAGCGCGAGATTCATGACTACAGCGGCAAGCTGATCATGCGGGAACGTATCCGTGGCCGACTGAAGAAACGCGAGTACATGGAGATCCGCGTTCGCCATCGGAGTGTTTCCGCGGAAAACGAAATCGTTCCCTTTGGCGTCTATCTCCACTATCTCGCACCAAGCAAGATCCAAGGTCGCGAGATTCTGTTTGTCGAAGGTGAGAACGACGGCAGGTTCATTGCCACGCGTGGGGGCAAGGGTCCCTTGCGCGACCTGACGATGTGGCTCGAACCGGACGGCCACCGGGCCATGCGCAGTAACCATTATCCGCTAACGGACGTGGGCATTTCCAATCTCGCCAGGCGACTCATTGAAATCGGCACACTCGAAATGCAAAGTGAAGCGGCCAAGGACGCCAAAGTCCGCTTCACCAAGGGCGCCAAGATCAACAAGCGTCCCTGCGTAATGATCCAGGTCACGCACCCCGAACGTCGCGAGGGACTGCTCTATCACGTCGCCCGCATCTTCGTCGACGAGGAGACTCAGGTCCCCATTCGCTACGCGTCGTATTCCTGGCCACCGAAGGCAGGCGATCCTCCGCTACTTATGGAGGAGTACACGTACGTCGATCTAAAGCTGAACGTTGGGCTGAAGAGTTCGGAGTTCGATCACACCAACAGCAAGTACCGTTTCCGCGAGCCCAAGTCGATCGACGAGACCGATGTGCCGGCACTCGACGCGACGGAGGACGAAGCGATTGTGAGCTCTCCGCAATCAAACGAAGTGGCTCGCTCCGACGCGACGCTTAGCGAAGAATAGCCTGGCCGCGAGGTTTCCGTTTCATGAGTTCGTCGTGCGCAAGACAGCGCCTACGACGATCCCAGGCAGCGACCGATCTGTCGCACCGCTTGGCGGAGACGATTCTCGTTCTCGACGAGCGATAGCCGCAAATAGCCCTCGCCCGCCGGTCCGAAGCCGGTCCCGGGGCTCACGGCCACATCGGCTTTTTCGAGAAGCATGGTAGCGAACTCGATCGAGTCCATCTTCTGCCGCCACTCCTCCGGAATCCTGGCCCACACAAACATGCCAGCTCGGGGTTTTTCGTAATCCCACCCCAGGCGATCGAGTCCCTGACAAAGAACGTCGCGCCGCTTCTGGTACGTGAGCGATTGAGCTTCTACGGCGGCGTCCGTGTGCCGGAGCGCCACGATTGCCGCAATTTGAATCGGAGTAAACAGCCCGTAGTCGTAGTAGGCCTTCATCGTGCCGAGCACCCGCACCATGTCGGCGTTGCCGGCACAGAAGCCAACCCGCCAACCGGCCATGTTGTAGCCCTTGCTCATGGTCGTGAACTCGACACCGACTTCACGGGCCCCTGGCGCGGCCAAGAAACTGGGCGGCGTGTAACCGTCGAATGCCACGTCGGCGTAAGCCAGGTCGCTGATCACCATGAACCCGAAGCGGCGAGCCAACTTCACCACCTCAACATAGAACTCCGGTTCCACACAAACGGTGGAAGGGTTGTGGGGATAGTTGAGAATCAGCAGCTTCGGCTTCGGATAGAGATGCTCGCAGGTATAAGCGACGTTGGCCAGAAACTTCTCGCTGTCGGCAACCTCTAGCGAGATAACATTGCCGGATGCCAACATCACGGCATACGAGTGAACTGGGAAGTAGGGCGCCGGAATGATCGCCGTATCACCAGGCCCCATCAGCGCCAACGAGAGGTGACTAAAACCCTCCTTGGACCCAATACAGACGATGGCCTCGGTCTCTGGATCGAGCCGGACGCCGAACTTCTTAAGATACTTACTGGCAACTTCCGCCCGTAGATTCGAAATCCCTTTGGCGTTGCTATAGCCATGATTACGAGGATCGCGAGCAGCTTCCGCCAGCTTCTCGATGACCTGATCGTCGGGCGGGTCGCTGGGATTACCCATCCCCAAGTCGATAACATCGTCACCGGCCCGTCGTTTTGAATAGAGCAGCGCGTTGATTCGGCCAAACAGATAGGGCGGCAAACGATGCACGCGTCCGGCCACGTTGATGGTGAACGGACGCGAATAATCGACCGGTTCGTCGCTACGCCGGAAATCTTGGGACATGGGCATTCAACACGTCCCCCGCGGAAACGCGCTCTCTTGGAATCCAATCGTGACCAGTCCCAAGTTTAATCGGGCCCGCGGGCGGGCGGAAGTCTATCGACCTCGAACCAAGACGCCACTGCCCGGCCTTCGTTCCAATATTACCGAGTCGCCGGCTTCTGCGGAGCGAATCGGCCACCACCGGAGGCAGCACTCGCCTGCTGTTTCGGGGTATTCGAGGCCGAAGGATTGAGGTAGTTCTTGATGTGGCTCGACTCCCTCAGCTGCTGGAAATGACTGGCCATCACAAGCCGGAATTTCTTCTCCACCAGGTCGGTGTGTAGCTCGTCCTGCACCTCATGAAGCTCGATGACCTTCGGCTTCGTGCGACCTTCGCAGAACAAGATCACGAAGTGGTCCTGACCTTGTTGGCCTCCGGCCATTTGAATCACGCCTGAAATCTCACCCGGCTGCAATGCAAAGGCTTGCCGCTCCAGAGCCGGCTGACCGCCATGCTGCTGGATCGGGGGAACCTCGCCCCCAAGAGCCTTGCCACTGGGATCGATTGAGTATTGCTCGGCCAACTTGGCAAAATGCTCGACCGTCGGTTCACGTCGGGCCATATCCCAAACTTCCTGGGCACGGCGTTGATTGCTCATCACGATCGCCCTACAGCGAACGCGCTCGCCGTAGTTTGCGTCGAACGCCTTCTGCATGTCTTCGGCGGTTACCTCGA
>CAYLRE010000287.1:2626-6217 GCA_964385715.1 uncultured Planctomycetaceae bacterium | reverse complement strand
CAGGGTGGTGGGTAACGCCCACCGGCCGCGAGGTCAGGGAAAGTGCAGCAGAAAGTAAACCGCCACGCTCACGCGTGGTAAGGGTGAAACGGTGCGGTAAGAGCGCACCAGCAGATTGGGTGACCAGTCTGGCTAGGTAAACCCCACCCGGAGCAAGGCCAAACAGGAAGCAAGCCGAAAGGCTACGGATTGGTCCGATCCGTTACGACTTCCGGGTAGGCTGCTAGAGGCGGCGAGCAATCGTCGTCGTAGAGAAATGACTGTCACTGCTGGTTCGCCAGCGGGACAAAACCCGGCTTACCGGTCCACTCCGCATTCTTTTCTTACGACTTCTTCCAGAGTTCGTAGGGCGAAGCGGCATCGGTCTCAAATGGCAGCTCGATCTTGCGGCCACTACCGGCCGATTCGTAAGCAGCGAGTATGACCTCCAATACCGCGCGACCATCCTCGCCGGTCACGAGCGGCGTTTTGTCGTTTTGCACGCAGTCCACGAAGTGGGCCATTTCCTGGTGGAAGCCGTAATTCCATTCCTCTTCAAACATCGTGAAGGTCCAACCCTTGGTGTCCCCCGCCTTCTCAACGGCGTAGTCGTAACCGGTACTACTGTAGGTCTCGATGGCGTTACCGTGCAGCAGATCAGCGTAGGCCACGCCCTTACTACCGTAGACTTCACTGCGATCGTCCATGCCGCCGAGCTTGGTCCAACTCTCTTCGGCCAGGCCGATACAGCCGCCGTCGAACTCGAGGATCAAGAGAGCGTTGTCATCGCCCTTAGTCTTGTCGGTGTGAACCTGTGTCTGCATTTGCGCGTAAACGCTCTTCACTTGCTTGTTGTCGAGCAGCCAGCGAAAGAACTGAATGGCATGGCAGCCCATGTCCATGGCAACGCCGCCGCCGCTGCGCTGGACATCCCAGAAGTGGGGAGCGTGCGGCCCGTCGTGCTTTTCGCTCTGCTTGAGCATGGTCGGATCGCCAAGGGCACCGCTGTCGAGCAACTCCTTGAGCCGGACGTACTTGGGGGCGAAGCAGAGTTCCTCGGCATACATCAGCTTGACGTTTGCCTCGCGACAAGCGGCAATCATCCGGTCCGCCTCGGCCAGGTTCATGGCCAGCGGCTTTTCACAGACCACGTGCTTACCAGCGGCCGCCGCATCGACCGTGATCTGGCAATGCAGGTTATTCGGAGCCCCGATCACAATCATGTCCAGGTCTGACATGGCGAGCATCTCGCGATAGTCGGTGAAGTGGTTCTCGATGCCATATTCGGCCGCGAACTTTTCTGCATTCCCGGGCGTCGGCGAGGCAACTGCCACGACGTCGGCCGCGGCACAGGCGGCAAACGCGCGAGCATGAATCGAAGAGACGAACTGCGAACCGACGAGACCGACACGAACCTTTTCGCTCATGGACTTAATGCATCCTGCTTTACGAGAAGAAAGAAGAAACGTTTTGACGCGACAGCTACACAGAGAAACGAATCACACACCTGCGCATCCTCGTTAGTCATGCATGCGTACAGACGCGCCAATGGCCAATGGAGGGCGAGATTCCTCTAGAATTTGCTTTGACCAAATCCTGTTGGCGGGTCGGGAACAACCGTAAATTCCTTAATCGGCGATGCCCGATTTATTCCCGCCTGATCTCGCTTGGGAATCCAATACCGCAACTGATTCTCAGCCACATTGGGATCAATCGATTCTGGATCGATGGTATCCCCACGACCACTGTGATAGTAGACGTTCACACTGCGAGCATGCCGGGGCGCCATAAATCCACTCCAATTCCCGTTAGCGGTATTGGCACTTGCCCACCCGGGAACCTCGACCATCCAGTGATCAAAACTGCCGTCAACGACAGGACGTTCGTAATCGAGCGCCATGATTCGCGTATTGTCCGACTTGTCCGACATGCGGTGAAGTCGCGAGTTGTAACCGTAGCTAGTTAGCTCTGTGATGGATGCCGGATTGGACGGGCACTGCCAGATTTCTTCGCCGGCCGATTCTTTCTGAGCATACCGTTCGGTGAAGATCTTGATTGTCTTGGCGTTCACCCGACGACTTGGATCGGTGATCTTCCCAGCCGTCGTATCGGCAACCGCCTTGGTATAGAACTGGTGTTGTTGGCGGAGACGTTGCAGGCAGTTCGCTGTCTTTGCCCCTTCCCCGGCGTTAAACACGGCCGGGGCCAAGAGCGCGATCAAGACGCCCATAATGGCGACCACGATCAACAGTTCAACCAAGGTGAAACCGCGAACATTTGCGCGCGAGCGCCAGGAATAATAACGGTTCATAAGAAGGGGCCTCGTAAATTCCGATTGTTCCGTACCAAGGGACTTATGCTATCAGAAAACCCCCAGGATTGTACATTCTGGGCAATAAACGGGCGAGCGCAAGCCGCCGGGTTTTCATTCCCTGTAATTCTACCCCTTCACTGCCAATCTAATGCTTGGCGGGCAATCTAATTCTTGGTGGGCGCCGATTCGTACAGATCCTTAACTTCTTCGGCAGACATCGGCCGGTTGTAGACCTGCACATCGTCCAGTCTGCCGGGGAACGACGCTGTTGCATCGTCATACGATCCACCCAGGCTGATCGGCGCCGGAGCCGCCTCAAAGTCTTGGTATTCGCCCTGATCAACTAGTTCCCCATTACGAAACAGAAACACCGCACCATGATTCCAGACGAGGGCGATGTGCGTCCACTTCTTAATCGGCAAATCTCCGCCACGGACGGCCAGATTCTTGTCTCCTACGCGAACTGCCAGCTGCTGTTCCGTCGACGTCAGCTCAATTTGATTCCTGGGCAGCCGAAATGTACGGAAAAGATATCGCTTGCCAACGCTTTCCTGTTCGGGGTAAACCCACATCGCAATCGCGCCCTGGTGGGAATACTGTCTGTCAGAGGAGAACGACAGGTAGCCGCCATTACCATCCACCCGAAATGCATTGCCAATCCTGCCTGGAGCCCAGCGTTTCACGTTGTCGCTTCCGACAACGTGAGGCGACTTGAGCCCCACATCATCCTTAATCTGATCATCGGGATGGGAACCGTCGAAACGAAAATGGTGGATCTTACCAACCAGGTCAAAGGTTGACGCTTCCGTTGGCAACCGGCGTTTTCCAATGAATGCCGTGGCCTTGAATGTCAGACTGTCGTTGATGCGAATCGGCTTACGGTAGCGACGGGTGTTCTTGCCAGGTTCCGATCCGTCGGCCGAGTAGCGAATCTCGATGCCCGGCTTATCGATCGCCTGAATGGTGACTCGCGTATTCGGATAAAACCGGTCCTCGATCGCGCGAATGGAGACCGTGGGGTGAGTTGCTGCATAGTACTCGTCTAGGTTCGAGACGCCATCTCCGTCCGAATCGGCATTCCCATCCGAAGCGTCCGCCGGATCCAGTCCGTATTTGATTTCCCAATCGTCCACCAGCCCATCGGCATCAAAATCTCGCAAGGCGTCAACGCGTGGATCATGACTAGCCCGCCACTCGGGATAGACCTTCCACAATAGATCAAGGTCCGCACCCACAAACCATTTTCGTCCTCGGCGGCCATCCGGAGAGACCTCATCCCAGCGCCGAAAGAATTGCTG
>CAYLRE010000287.1:0-2616 GCA_964385715.1 uncultured Planctomycetaceae bacterium | reverse complement strand
CGGTCGATTTGTCTTTTCATCGATGCCAACATAGTCGCCGAAGATCACGTCATTGCTAAGCGGCTCGACACACCGAGGCCAATGATCACGCGGACCGTCCGTCACGCCAATAGGTCGTGTGCAACGTGCGTGAAGCCAGGCGATGGCCGCGTGAATTGCGTCCTTCTCAACTTCAGTCGGCCTATCGAGCGACATTAGCCAGCGAGCTGCCTGAGCCGTCGAGCGCGGAGAAAGACAACGTGGATCGATATCGTCTCCCCAGCCAGGCGAGAGCGTCTTGCCGTCGTATCGAGGTGACCAGCCAGTCTGCAATCCCTTGCTCGCAGCCCGAGGCAACACGCGTCCATCCCGTACGCGAACCTGACTCTGGACGAGAAACTCGCGAAAGCGTTCTACGGAATCGGACGCAGCGGCGCGAAGCTGCTTGCTCACCCAATCATAGGGCGGATCCCCTCGACCTGCCGCCGCAAGAACTTCTACCGTCGCAAACGCGACGTCGCTGGTAAGCAATACGTTCTTATGCCAATGTCGAGAAAACGAAGGGCGAGGATAGAAGGCAAAATACCCTCCCTCCGGACCCTCCGAAAGCATCAAGTACTCCATGCCTCGCTCGACCGCTTTGGCAAACCGCTTATTCTTCTTGCCCGTTGCGATGTAAACACGAGCCAAGTAGTCGATCTTGTCGACGGTGGCACGGTCCAGCAGCGTGGCATCGATGTCGGTGTCCTCACCCAACGAACCAGGCGGACGCCGCGAACGATATTGTTCTCGCAAGCGCTGCTGTTCCTCAGCGTCATAAGCGTTTGAACCGAGATCAACATTGCGCGGCCAACCTCCCGACCGGGACTGAAAGAGCAGGAGATTCTCCGCCCGCCGAACCGCGGATGCTGACGAATAGTCGACCGCCGACTTCGCCTTGGCCGGAGCCCCCATCACGCTGCCTACAAAGAGTTGGCTGACGAGGCAAAAGGAGACCGCACCGAATCGCCAGGCCCAGGACATTGAATCACCAGTGAGCAAACCTCGAACTCTCCGCATGACGTACTATTCCTTAAATCGTCGCCGGCACCGGCCAAACACCGCGACTCCGCACTGACTGCCCTTTCCAAGACCATCTCGCATTCGCTACCGGTACGTTTCGCAATCCGTGAAATCTGAACCAAGCGAACATTACGTGAGGTCGGTCTGCACAGCAGCATTATACGTCGGGCTACCAGATTCGTGTAGCTTCCACGCCCAATGGACTAGCTACGACCTGCTCGCCATGTGAATTACCACATGCTCAAGACAGAGCCCCCAGAGCGTTGTCAATCGCCTGCTTCAAGCCGTCGCGGTCCGCCGTCGACACCTCACCTCCCGGCTGTCGGGAGTTACCAAGCCGCTGGCCTCGCAGTTCGGCTCCCGCTCGAAAACCGCTTGGAAAATCACCCACGCCGAGCAGTGCGTCGAATAGCTCCAGCAATCGAAAATGGAACTCACGCGCCTGGTCGTACTCACCAGCGGTTCCCAACTCAAAGACGCGACGAGTCAGTTCCGGAACAACGTTGGCGGTGGCATGGGTTCCGCCGGTCGCTCCCAACATCAGGCTCGGCAGCAGAGCCGGCTCCCAACCACTAAGAAAGACAAAGTCCTCGCGCTCTTTTCTGACCGCGGCGATCATCCGCCCCATCGCCGCAATGTCCCCCGACGAGTCCTTGATCGCCACGACTCGTTCAAACTGCGATAGCCGCCGAATCGTATCAATCTCAATCGGCGAGGCAAACATCGGGATGTTGTAGAGCGTGATGTCGATCGGCGTCTGCTCCGCAATCTCGCGGAAATAGGCGTAAACCGCCTCCTGCCCCAGCCGATAATAGAAAGGAGACACAATCGCCACAGCCCGCGCCCCATACTCGGCACATGCTTCACAGGCGGCGAGCGTTTCTTTCACATTGGCTTCGGCTGCTCCGGCAAGAACCAGAGCCCGGTCGCCTGCCTGCTGGCAAACGATGCGGTTGATCCGCCGCCGTTCTTCAGCCGTGAATCGCGTGAACTCGCTCGTCGACCCGTTGGGGTAAAGACCGTGTACGCCTTGCTCGATTAGCCAATCAACAAACCCACGCAGTCGATCTTCGTCGATGCGTCCTTGGTCGTCGAGCGGAACGATATTGGGGACAAACACCCCGCGAATTGGTTTGGCCATCTTCCATCCTTGCTGGCAAAACTCTGGTTGCCGCTACTCTAGCGGCGTTCTTCTGAGGCGATGCTCGGCAGTCGCAGCACCAGACGGATGGATCCGCGGGCTACACCCAAATGCCTTGGTCTAGCAGACCTTGCGCACAAGCTGCGCGACTTTTTTTACCTTCAGCTTCTTGAAGATGACGTGACGGCGAAGCTCCACGGTTCGCAATCCACAATTCAACTTCTCGGCGATATCGACATTGCTGACACCTGCCAGCAGTAATCGCAGGACATCGCGTTCCTTGTCCGTCAACTTGTCTAACTCGCTATCTTGCCCCTTGATACGGTAGATGTGAGAATCGTCATCGAGCTTCAACGTCTTTGAAGCGTATCGTTCTGCCTGATCGTAGGTGTCAAACGTCTTAGTGCCTTTCTTCTTCCAATCGCAGGCACTGT
>CAYLRE010000286.1:0-6251 GCA_964385715.1 uncultured Planctomycetaceae bacterium | reverse complement strand
TCATTTACGCCCGTGGCGGTTTCCACTATAAATGGCGGCTCCAACCGATCGGATTCTCATCATGCCGCGGAAGTCGTACAGTGTTGCGATCCCTAGTCGTGAAGAGATTTGAAGTGAACGCTATTGAAGAGGAGAAGACGAATGATTCGACGAGCGACCTGTTGGCTTTTCGCCGTGGCCATGATTTTCTCGATTTCTCAGCAGGCGAGCGCTTATTCGCTCACCGGTGTTAAATGGAAGACCGATCCGGTCACGACCGTCTTTGATGAAAGCGACTACACCCTCGATCTGGGCGCCGATGCGACCGCTCTTGGTCAGGTCGATACCGCGCTGCAAAACGCGTTTGATACCTGGGCCGATGCGGATGCGAACGACAAGCTTTCGTTCGACCGCAAGTCGGACCTCGGTGGCAACTACGACGTCTACGATGGTCCCGGCGGAGCGCTCGATCAATCCTCGAATTCTCTCTACGCCAATATTACGGTCGGCGGTTGGTTGCCGAATTCGTACTTCGATTCGATCTCAGGAGGAGGCGGTTCCGGCATTCTGGCCGTGACCTGGTCGGCGAAGTTGCAAGGTGGCGGATCGATGAAGCCGCATCTCGAAGTCGATATTTACTTCAACGACCACTTCAACTGGTCGGTCGATGGAACTGGAATCGATATTGAGACGGTCGCCCTTCACGAAGCGGGCCACGCGATCGGCCTCGGCCACGAAGATTCCGTTCCCACGGTGATGGGCACCTATTACGCGGGCATCCAGCGCAGCCTGTATGATGACGACCTGGCCGGTCTGGCCGATCTCTACGGTTCTGGCGGCGGCGGAGGCGGTGGCGGTGGTGGCGGCGGAAACGGCGGCGGTCCCGGTGGCGGAGGACCTCCTGGCCGCGGACTGGGTTACGATGGCGTTGAGTACTCGGTCATCGGTGTCACCACGATGGACGACTATCGTCACTTCTTGTCGACGGGCGGATTGTCGACTTCGAATTTGACGGCCGTGCCCGAGCCTTCGACGTTCGTTCTGGGAGCCATCGGCCTGGCCGCCTTGGCATTCGGCTATCGCCGACGTCAGCGTTAGGCGACGTACCCGCGAAAGGCCGACTCGGCTGTATATCTAGAGGATATGCGCAGCGGGCGGCGCTGCGCGTTACCGAGAATTGCGCGTTACCAAAACGAACGACAGCACGCCAGAAGATGCTTAGCTGGGGTTTGTTTCGGTGGGAGCGGGCACGGTTTCCGGATCCGTAACTGGGGCGGGTTCGGTCGTGGGGACTGGTTCTGGATCGGCGGTCGGCGCTGGTTCGCCTGTGGGAACCGGTTCCGTGGTGGGAGCAGGTTCAATAGGCCGCTGGAATATCCGTGTCTTATCGGCGTTTGCCTTGCCAAATTCGTGACCAAGTTCGCGTGCCTGTTCCGCGGTGAATTGTCCGAATTCGCGGCCCAAGGTACGGGCGTGCTCCGAAACGGTCTGACCGTAGGGGGGTGTTTGTCGGCCGTTGGTTTCCGTTCCAGCGGGCAATCGCGTTCCCCCATTGTCTGGTTCGCCGTACCGGCTCTCGGGCAGCGCGGCGACACGTTCCTTATTGGCAAGAAAACGGGCATGGTGATCGCGGGCGAGACGTTCGAGTTCGTCGGCCCTTTGAAGCAGCGCTTCGTCGTTTGTTTCGATGGCACGATCGCGCATCGCATCGATTTGCGCGAGTCGCTGTTGCATGCCGCGCTCGTGGGGGGCCATCCGTTCGACATGAGGTTGCGCCGGGGCGGGGCGATTGGCCAACGGGTGGGGTAGCTGTTGCGGACGGCCAGAACCTTGCAGTCGCGGATGTTGTCGTTCAACGCGTTCCGGATTGCGCCGGCGAGTCGAAGCACGCCGCCTGGCGCGGGCCGTACGCGTGGCGGACTGTCCTCGAGCACCACTTCGCGCCGTTGGTCGAGCCGCGGCGCCGATACCTCCGCCGACTGCGGGACGACGACTCAAACCAGGAGCGTTTGCAGGCGGCGCCGCCCAAGTTGTGTCAGCCACAAGCAGGGCGAGTGCGATTGTAAAAGCGGCATATTTCATCGTTTTTCTCCGGTTGAAATTAGTCTCGAGTGCGGAGCGGGTACATCGCGAATAGGGCGTGTTTCGTCAACATCAATATCGGCGATCGAGGTGGGCAACTGTTGCGATCTGCCTTGCTCGATTTTGCAAAGCCTCGTATAGGAGGACGTGATGCGCAAACTGGTTACGTCTTTGTTCTTTGTTGGAAAGCTAGCGGTGCTCGCTCTGGTGGCGACCGTGCCGCTACCGGTGCGCGCGCAAGAGACTCTGCAGCCGCCTGCGCGACTGCCGTCGCCAACAGCGGTCCCGACAAGATCAACGGAAGCGACCGCCGCTTTGCAGCCACCGATTACCCCACAACCGCCCTTCAGTCCGCAGCCGCCGACGCCGATGGAGTTGCGTCTTGCGGCCCGCACGGCAGAGCAGCCGAACAGGGCGTCGAATTGGCGATTGCTCAGTCGCCTGCGATTGCGTCGTGGCGAAGTGCACGGGGCTATCGATGCTGGCTGGCAGGCGGTGAATCTCGATCCGAGAAATGTGAGTGCTCAGTTCGATCTGGCGCAAGCGTGGCTAGCAGCGGAGGATTTGGATAAGGCGCGGTACCATTTCCAGTTGGCCCAATCGATCGCACCAGAAAGCGAGTACGCTCAACAGGCGTCGTACCAGCTCGTTGAGGTCGATCGTCGTCAGGCGGCCAAACGGGCATCGGCCGCCGAAGCGGAGCGACGCCCCAATCGTTTCGCAGGCACGCCCTTGATTCAGGATTCTAAACCGGGATCGCCCTTGGTTTTTGAAGTGGAGTTAGGCGTCATCCATAACAGCAACGTGCAGCTGGCCCCGATTAGTCGGGTGGCCGGTTCGCCGGGCTTGGGCAGCATGCAAGGGTTCGCGGCACCGCAGCTGGAGTGGGAGTTGTGGCAGGCGGATGCCTGGTCAGCTGGTGTCAACTTCGACGGCTATTTCAATGTCAACGACGAAGCGCACAGCGATTTCAACTTGCAGGATTACCAGCCCGGTTGGTTCATTGAACGGTCCGTGTGGCACGGCGATTCGGAGTGGATTGGTCGGCTTGAGTACGATTACACACTCGATCTGTTTGCGGGTGATCTGTTCGGGCAGCGTCATTCCATAACGACGCTTTTGGAGGTGATTCGTGCGGGCAGCGAGTCGACGGTCTATTGGACGATCGATCGCTCGGACTTTGAAGACGACGGTGCGACGCCGGGCATCACCTCGCAGGATGGTTGGACGAACACGCTCGGTGGTAGCCACACCTTTTTGCCGCAGGAGTCCGTTTGGGATTCGGTGCGAATTGGTCTCGACCTGCAGTGGGCACCGCTGCAAGGAAAAGACGCGGCGTACCGCGGTCTGTTTCTTTATGCGGAAGGAGAGATTCTGTTGCCTGCCTGCTGGGTACTCGGCTTGCAGTCGGGTTGGGGGTACCGCGACTTTCCCGACTTCACCGGGAGCCCTGATCGCAACGAAACGCTTTGGCGAGCGGGAGTCGATTTGCGGCGCGAGCTTGGCGCCCATTGGGAGATTGCGGCCGTGCTGACTTATGATCGATTCGCTTCCGAAAATTCCCAGTACGACACCGATCGAACAATGGCCGGTGTGACGACCACGTTTCGTCGTTAGGTTTGTCGTCGAGCGCCGCTACGGCTTCGCACCGCTGATGTCGACCGTGATCTTCGAAATCTTGCCGGAGAAGCGGGTTTCGTCGCGGCCGATGCCGATTCCCTCGACGACTGGCGTTTGGTTGTCGAGACCGACGTCGGCCGTTTCGTCAGCGGAGAACATCATTGGCTGTGTCTTCTCGATACGCCCTTTGGCGACGACAGTTCCGTTGACCGAAAGCGTGGCGGTGCCGCCTTTGCCGATCCCGCCACCGTCGTAGGCAAAGTCGAGTACAACCTTGGCCTTGCCGGCGGGGATCTTGTCCTTGGCCATAATCGAGTATCGAGACAGGCCGAGGTAGTTGTAGTCGTAAGCGGGTCGGCCATCTTTCACATAAAAGGCCCAACCGCCGAAGCGGCCCCCTTGTGCCAGTAGCACGCCGCTTGCGCCCCCTTCGGGAATATCGACTTCCGCGGTGATCTTCTTCGATTGATTCTTGACGTTGATAAAGGTGTTCTCCAGCATGCCGTCCATGCCCTCGAACAGGGTCAGCGACGTACGGCCACCCATGATATCGGGACGCCCGGCGAGTGCGGGATTGACCCGTTCGATCACCCGGTCGTCGATCGGCAACACGTGATACTTGACTGCCTCGGCCATGAACAGCTGTTGTAGCTTCTTGAGTTTGTCCGGATGTTTGGCGGCCAGGTTGTTCGCCAAACTGAAATCATCGCGCACGTTGTACAGATCCCAGGTGTCGGAGAGCAGCGGTTTCTGTTTTCCCGTCTGCCAGGGGGCCCGATGCAGGGTGCGTGCCAGCCAGCCGTCGTGGTAGATCGCTCGGTTGCCAAAGATCTCGAAGTACTGGGTGACGTGGCGATCCTTGGCATCGGCGTCGTCGAAGGTATAGAGCATGCTTGTCCCTTCGATCGGCAACTGCGGGGTGCCGTTGACGATCTTCGGTTCCGGAAGCTTCGCCGCTTCTAGAACGGTCGGCGCGACGTCGATCACGTGGCTAAACTGCGAGCGGATTTCGTCCTTGGCCTTGATACCATTGGGCCAGTGAATCACCATGCCATTGCGAGTGCCGCCGAAATCGGAGCAGACCTGCTTGGTCCAGGAGAAGGGTGAGTCGAATGCCACGGCCCAGCCGGCGGCCATGTGCGGGAAGGTATAGGGACCGCCCCACTTGTCGAGCAGCGGGAGTAAGTCTTCGACCTTTTCCGTGACCGCATTGAAGTAGGTCATCTCGTTGTACATGCCGACGAATCCACCTTCGGCACTGGTGCCGTTGTCGCCAGCGATGTAGATGAACAGGGTGTTGTCCATCTCGCCCATGTCTTCGATTGCCGTTACGAGCCGGCCGATCTCGTAGTCAGTTTGCTCGAGGAAGCCGGCGAAGACTTCCGCCTGACGGGTGAAGAGTTTCTTTTCGTCGGCCGAGAGTGCGTTCCAGTCCTTGATGTCATCTGGCTTGGGGGGGAGCTGCGTGTTGGCCGGAACGACGCCCATCTTCTTTTGACGTGCGATCGATTCTTCGCGAATCCTGTCCCAGCCTTGGTCGAAGCGACCACGATACTTGTCCGCCCATTTCTTGGGAACGTGGTGCGGGGCGTGCACGGCGCCTGTCGCGTAGTAGACGAAGAACGGCCGGTCCGGCGTCATCGACTGTTGGGCTTTGACCCAGCCGATGGCTTGATTGGTCATGTCGGTGGTGAAGTGGTAGTCCTTCATCTTCGGCGGGGTGACGCGAGTGACGCCGTCGTAGGTCAGCGGATACCACTGATCGGTTTCGCCACCGATGAAGCCGTAGAACTTGTCGAAGCCTTGGTGCGTCGGCCAGCGATCGTACGGTCCGGAGACGCTCGTCTCCCAGGCGGCCGTTTCATGCCACTTGCCAAACGCCGCGGTGCTGTAACCGTTGAGTCGCAACATTTCCGCCAGCGGAGCAACGCTATTGGGGATCCGGCCGGTGTTGCCTGGGAACGAAGTGGCCGTCTCCATGATCGAGCCGGCGTTGGCGGTGTGGTGGTTGCGACCTGACTTCAAAGCGACGCGTGTGGGCGAGCAAAGCGCGGTCGTGTGAAAGTTGTTGAAGCGCAGGCCGGCCGCGGCCAGGCGATCGAGTGTCGGCGTCGCGATCGGTCCACCGAAGGTGCTCGGTCCACCAAAGCCGATGTCGTCGATCAAGACAATCACGACATTTGGAGCGCCCTGGGGGGCTTTGACTTCGACCCGTGGCGGCGCCTTCACCTTTCGAGCGTCGAGCTCGCGAATGACCGGCGGCTTGGGCTGTTGGATGGGCAGGACGGTTCGATCGATCTTCTGAGCGAGCGCGCTTGTGCAATAGAGGGCGACAAGTGGTGTGGTCAACACGAAGGCGGAAAGCTTGAAGCGTTTCATCCGGATTTCTCCTATGTCAAGGAAGACGAGCGACCGAACGACGACACGAACCACATGGGACAACCGGAGAGAAGGGATGGATCGGTTGCCAGCCACGGCTTCCGTCAGCCTACCGCGAGGGACGAGGGGAATCAACGATCTTTTCATGCACTTTTGTTGCGTAGCATGGGATTCTGGCGAGGTCGCCGACA
>CAYLRE010000285.1:0-6308 GCA_964385715.1 uncultured Planctomycetaceae bacterium | reverse complement strand
CCAGCTCTATGCCGAGCACCAAAGAAGTGGCGAAGGGGAGGGCTAGCACGTATGGCCGAAAAGAACGATATCCTTGGCGGTTTGAAACAGGTGCAGTACGACGCTGATCCGTTGCCGGATCTGGATGACTTTGGTGTCACGTACGACGACATCCTCGCGCAGTTCGATGCGTCTCTTCAGGCGGTTGGTGGGACACTGCTGCGTGCCGCGTCGTTAGAAGCGGCGGCCGCCGCCGTAGCTGAGTTGGATGTGGCGCGCGATGCGAAGCAGGTCTTCTGGGCGGTGCCGGACGTGATGAAGTCGACTGTCGATTTGGCGACCATGGAAGACCCGCGGGAATTGAATCATTTGCCGCTGGCGGTCGTGCCAGGTGAGTTCGCGGTGGCCGAGAACGGCGCGGTCTGGATCGATCCGAGCAGCCTCGCTCATCGGGTTGTGCTGTTCATCGCCGAGCACCTGGTGGTGGTCGTGCAGAAGAGCGAACTGGTGCACAACATGCACCAGGCGTACGAGCGGCTAGGCACTGAGATGCCGAATTACGGGTTGTTTGTCTCGGGGCCGTCGAAGACCGCTGATATCGAGCAGTCGCTCGTGATAGGTGCTCAGGGCGCCAGATCGCTTTATGTTTGCCTAATTGGTGAATGAAACTATCGAAGGCGGTAACGCCTGCCGTAGAAGGAGAATTGCGATGCTCGGGCAATGGTTGATGGGCTTTGCGGTCACGCTGGCGGCGATTGTCGGTTCGCTGGTCCATCCTGCACAGGCGCGTGCTGATGACGAGGCCGCTTCTGCAACTCGCAGTCGCCCCAACATCTTGTTCCTGCTCAGCGACGACCAACGCCGCGACACGATCCGGGCACTCGGTAACTGGCACATGAAGACGCCGAATCTCGATCGCCTGGTTCGCGAAGGGACGTCGTTCACGCGGGCGTACTGCATGGGTTCGATGAATCCCGCCGTCTGCCAGCCGAGTCGGGCGATGATCATGAATGGTCGCACGCTGTTTCGTGCCACTGTGGGAACGCCTTATAAGTTGTTGCCAGAGGTGCTTCGCGAGGAAGGCTACGTCACCTTCGCTACGGGTAAGTGGCACCATGCCCGTGCGCCATTCGCCAGGGCTTTCATTGCCGGCGGAGCGATTTTCTTCGGCGGGATGTCCGACCACGACAAGGTACCGCTACATGACTTCGATCCGACCGGCCGCTACGACGCGAAGCCGCGGTATGAGGACAAGCTCTCGAGTGAACTCTTTGCTGACGCCGCTGTCGACTTTCTGGAGCGGCATGCCAAGCAGCGTAGCGCCCGGCCGTTTTTCGCTTATGTCTCTTTCACGGCCCCGCATGATCCTCGCACGCCGCCGGCCGAGTATCGCGAGATGTACGACGCGGCCAAGTTGCGGCTGCCGGAAAACTTCTTGCCGGAGCATCCCTTCGACAACGGTGAGATGACGATCCGCGACGAAAAGCTCGCGCCTTGGCCACGAACGCCCGAGGTCGTGCGCGAGCACTTGGCCGATTACTACGGCATGATCTCGCACATGGATGCTCAGATTGGCCGAATTCTCGATGCGCTTGAGGAAACTGGACTCAAGGAGAACACAATCATTGTGTTTGCCGCCGATCATGGCTTGGCGATCGGAAGTCACGGCCTGCTGGGCAAGCAGAGCGTCTACGAGCACAGCATGGGGACACCGCTGATCATCGGTGGCCCGGGACTGCCTGAGCAGAAAAAGAACGACGCCTTCGCGTACCTGTTTGATATCTACCCGACGCTCTGTGATCTGGCCGGAGTTAAGGTGCCCGAATCGGTCGAGGGGAAGAGTCTCGCCGCTGTACTGCGGGGAGAAGAGCGGCAGGTTCGGGATACCGTCTTTACCGCCTACAAGGTGCAGCGAGCGGTGCGAGACGATCGCTGGAAGCTGATTCGCTACACCCATATCAACAAAACGCAGCTGTTCGACCTGGCGATCGACCCGGCCGAACGGAACAATCTGGCCGCGGAGCCGGAGTTTGCTCCCCGCGTGGCACGCATGATGAAGATGCTCGCCGCCTGGCAGAAGGAAGTGGGCACGGATATGCCGCTGACGAATCCGAACGTCGCCGGCGAATGATTCCCTGCTGGCTCGACCGCTCATCCTCTGCACGCGTGGGTCGTAAGAAACCGGTTCGGGTGCTGGAGTTGCCCGCGGTGGGCAGTTAACATTGTGGCCAGCTGAGACGAAGACGCCGGCGCCCCTGTCGGCATGCAAATCGCAGCGGCAATCAAATTCAATACGGCGACCAATTCAGTAACAACAAATAACGCAACCGTAAATAACCACCGGGATGTTGAAACATGGTGACATATAAGATGCCTCGCCGCGAGCGAGTGGCGAAGACGAAGAAGAATCAGGTTCTATTGGTCGCCAGTGGCGATCTGCGGCTCTCGGCCAATCAGGGCACCTGGGCGGCTCAGCACGAGATGGAGCAGCAGCTCGGGCGAGCGATGGCCCAGCTTGGTTTCGACCTGGTGCGAGCCCATCCGTACAAAAAGAAAGAACGCCACGGCTTCATCGACTCCCAGCGTGAAGGCATGGACGTGTTCGCCAATATCGATCCGGATGCCAAACTCGTGGTGGCCGAGGCGGTCTGGCAGTACTCGCACCACGTGCTGCATGGTCTGATGAGCCATCGCGGACCGATTCTCACCATCGCCAACTGGTCGGGGCAATGGCCTGGTTTGGTCGGCATGCTCAATCTCAATGGTTCGCTGACCAAAGCAGGCGTCGACTACTCGACCCTCTGGAGCGAGGACTTTGAGGGCGATCGGCAGTTCCTCAAAAAACTGAAGACCTGGCTGGAGACCGGCACGGTTCGCCACCGCACTTCGCATGTGAAGTCGCTCAGCCGCGTGAAGATGCCGGCCGCGGAACGCAAGCTTGGCGAGTCGCTGGCCGCCCAGCTCCAGCAAGAGAAGGCGATTATGGGCGTCTTCGACGAAGGTTGCATGGGCATGTTCAATGCCATTATTCCCGATCACCTGCTCAACCCGGTCGGCGTGTTCAAAGAACGCATGAGCCAGTCGGCCCTGTACTACGAAGTGACGCAGACTTCTGACGCCCAAGGCCGCGCGGTCTTGAAGTGGATGCGGGACAAGGGAATGACCTTCCACACGGGCAAGAATCACGACGAGCATCTAACCCAGGCACAGCTTTTGCTTCAGGCCAAGATGTACATCGCGGCTCTGCGAATCGCGGACGACTTTGGCTGCGACACGATTGGTATTCAGTATCAGCAGGGCCTCAAGGATCTGCTCCCGGCGAGCGACCTGGTCGAAGGCACGCTCAACAACAAGGATCGTCCGCCGGTGAAGAGTCGCGACGGAAAGCGAGTCCTGTATGCCGGCGAACCTCTGCCGCACTTCAACGAAGTCGACGAGTGTGCCGGGCTCGATACGCTGATGACCTATCGCGTTCACAAGGCGATGGGCCAGCCGGTCGAGAACACCCTGCACGATCTGCGGTGGGGCGATTGGGACGCCTCGGGCACGGTCGACGACTATGTGTGGGTCTTCGAGATCAGTGGTTCGGCTCCGCCTGCCCACTTCACGGGTGGCTGGAAAGGTGCTTCGAGCGAGCGTCAGCCGAACATGTACTTCCCCTCCGGCGGCGGCACGCTCAAGGGCGTTTGCAAGCCGGGCGAGGTCGTGTGGTCTCGCATCTACGTGGAAGACGACCGTCTGAAGATGGACCTCGGTCGCTGCGGCGTCGCCAAGCTGTCGAAGTCGGAGACGCAACGACGGCTCGACGCCACCACGCCGCAATGGCCGATCATGCACGCGGTCACCTACGGCGTGTCGCGCGATCAGATGATGGCTCGTCACAAGAGCAACCACATCCAGGTTGTCTACGCCACCAGTGAAGCGGCCGCCGACAAGGCGATGTTCGCCAAAGCGGCCATGGCTCGGGCCCTGGGCATGGAAGTGGCGATCTGCGGTACTCGCAAAAACGGTAAGCCGTGGTAGTGGGGCGGTAAGTTGGTCGTTGAATGGGCGTTCTAACGCGTGCAATAACACCGTTTTGCGACGATGTTCTTGCTGCGCCGATCATTGCTGAAGTGGCCATTCTCGGCTATCATAATAGCTTGTTTGTCCCACCTACTTTCCCACCTTCAGGAGCACCTTCTGATGCTTCAATTCATCGGTAAGGGCCGCACTCAGACGTGCAACGGAGTGACACGCCGCGATTTCCTACAGGCTGGTGCCTTGGGGGCGATTGGCCTCTCGCTGCCGCAGTACCTGCAAGCCAAAGAGCAGGGGGCCGTGAAGCCCGGGCACGATGAGCGTGCCTGCATCATGATCTTCAATCTCGGCGCGCCGAGTCATATCGATACCTTCGATCCAAAACCAAATGCGCCGGCCGAGGTGCGTGGGCCATTCAAGACGATCAGCACCAAATCGCACGACATCCAGCTGACCGAGATCCTGCCCAAGCACGCCGAGATCGCCGACAAGTTCTCGCTGGTGCGAAGCGTCTACCATACGGCTCCCGCCGTGCACGATGCGGGTTGGCAGTATCTGCAGACCGGGCGAATGTTTACCGGTGGCGTGGAGACGCCGCACGCGGGCTGCGTGACGAGCTACCTGATGGGGCGCCGCACGGATCTTCCTGCTCACATTCTGTTGCCGGAGCCGATGGGCCGCGGTGGTGGAAACATGCCGAGTGGTCAGGCTGCCGGTTTCTTGGGCAAGGCCCACGATCCGTTCGCCCTAATGGCCGATCCCTCGAAGCCGAACTTTGAAGTTCCCGACATGCTGCCGCCGCAGGAGATTGGCACCGCACGCATGCAGCGACGCAAGCGACTGCGTCAGGTGGTCGACGAGACGGTCAAGCATTTTGAAGGTAGTGCCGACGCCGACTTGCTCGACAGCAACTTCCAGAACGCCTATCGCCTGATGACGAGTAAGCAGGCTCGCGAGGCGTTCGATCTTTCCAAGGAACCGAAGAAGATTCGCGAGCGTTACGGCATGACCCGCTTCGGGCAGTGCTGTCTGCTGGCTCGCCGCTTGATCGAGTCGGGCGTTCGCTTTGTCACGATCAACACGTTCCTGACGGTGTTCGACGAGATCACCTGGGACATTCACGGCTCGAAGCCGTTCACTTCGATCGAAGGCATGAAGAACATTGTCGCGCCGATGTACGATCAGGCTTACAGCGCGTTGATCGAGGATCTGCACAATCGCGGCATGCTCGATGACACGATGGTGGCCAACGTCTCCGAGTTCGGCCGCACGCCGAAGGTGAATCCCGCCGGCGGACGCGACCACTGGCCACAATGTTGGACTTGCGGTTTTGCCGGGGGTGGTGTGAAAGGCGGCCGCGTGGTTGGTGCCAGCGATCCGATCGGCGGTGTGCCGGCCGATCGCCCTGTGACCCCGCCAGAGATCGTCGGCACGATCTTCAAGGGCCTCGGGCTCGATCTACATACGGAGCTGCCAGGCCCGGGCGGACGCCCGTTCCCGCTGGTCGACATCGGCAGCAGCGAAATCAAAGAGTTGTTCTAGAACGACAAGGTGTGAGTGAGATGGCTCAATCTAGTGTAAGAAGGATCGTGATGCGCAGAGTTCTGAGAGGAACCTGTTCGGCGCTGTTGGCCGTTGTGGCCTTGGCGTGTATGGCAGGCGGTGCTGTGGCGGCAGATGACGGCAAGGTTCCGGAGCATCCCAGCTTTCGCAACGACGTACAGCCCATTCTGGCCAAGTTCGGGTGTAGCAGCGGTGCCTGTCACGGTGCCCTCGCTGGTAAAGGCGGGTTGAAGCTGTCCTTGCGTGGTTACGACACGATGGCCGATTACTTGGCGATCACACGCCAAGCCCGCGGGCGACGCATCGAACTTTCCGATCCTGGTCGTAGCCTGTTGCTCGCCAAGCCGACCGCCGCCATTCCGCACAAGGGTGGCCTGAAGTTCGAGGCCGATTCGTTCGAGTACAAGGTGCTGGCCCGCTGGATCGCCCAAGGCGCTCAGCCGCCGGCGGAAGAAGACCGGATGATCGAGCGGGTGGAAGTGTCGCCCGATCACGCCATGGTTCAGCCTGGTGACGCCAAGCAGGTGGTCGTGACGGCTCACTACAGCGATGGTAGCAGTCGCGATGTGACTCGCTGGGCGAAGTACACTTCGGCCAATGAGACAGTCGCCAAGGTCAACGAAGACGGCCTCGTCGAAGTTGGTGGGTACGGCGAAGGCGCCGTCACCGTTTGGTATCAGAGCAAGATCGCGATGGGCTTTGTGACGTCGCCCTATGCGAATGAGATTCCCGCCGACGTTTATAAG
>CAYLRE010000284.1:0-6345 GCA_964385715.1 uncultured Planctomycetaceae bacterium | reverse complement strand
CGGTCTGCTCGAACAGGTCGACTACAAAACCTTCGAAATGCGAATCTTTCCGATACCAGCCGGGGCCGAACAGAGAATTCAGGTTACCTACTATCAAGAGCTCGACTTCGATCATGACTGGGGCACGTACGTCTACCCGCTGGCAACCGTCACGCGCACGGACATTAACCAGCGGACCACCGGCAAGTTCTCGCTCACGCTCGACGTCAAGAACGAGGTGCCAATTGTCGACATGAAGAGCCCGTCGCACGCGGACGACTTCGTGATCACGCCACACGCGGACGCCTACTACCGCGCCAGCTTGGAAACGGATGCCGGCGACCTCAGCCGCGACGTGGTGCTGGCGTTCGAGACCTCGCGTCCGCAAACCGGCATCGACGTGATCACTTCCAAGCAGCGGGGCGAAGATGGCTATTTCATGTTGACGCTCACCGCCGGGGAAGAACTCGCAGAGCTCAATCGCGGCATGGACTACGTCTTCGTACTCGATGTGTCCGGCAGCATGGCCAACGACGGCAAGCTGCGTTTATCCCGAAATTCAATTGCCGCCTTCGTCGAGTCGCTTGGCGAACAGGATCGCTTCGAGGTGATGGCGTTCAACGCGGCCACCAATACGCTCTTCAACCAGATGCAACCGGTCACCGCCGACAACAAGCGGCAGGCCAGCGAGTTCATCAGCTCGCAGCGGGCCCGTGGCGGAACCGAGTTGCGGCCGGCCTTGTCGGTTGCCTATCGCTACAAGGATTCTGATCGCACGCTCAACGTCGTGATTCTTTCCGACGGCATGACCGAGCAGAAGGAACAACGTCAATTGCTTCAGCTCATTGGCGAACGTCCCTCGGGCAGCCGGGTGTTCTGCGTCGGCGTGGGCAACGAAGTGAACCGTCCGTTGCTCAAGCAACTGGCCGACGATGCCGGCGGATTGGCCGCCTTCATCTCGGAACAAGACAGTTTCCAGCGGCAGGCTCAGGCGTTCCGTCGCAAGTTGATGCGGCCTGCGATTCGCGATTTGAAGATCGACATCGGCGGCGCCACCACGTACGACATCGAACCGCAGGAACTTCCCGACCTGTTCCACGGAGCCCCGCTGCGTCTTTACGGACGCTACAAGAAGCAAGGCGAGGTCGACATCAACGTCGCTGGTGAGGTGCAAGGTTTGCCTATCGATCAGACGGTGAGCATTCGTCTGCCCAAGGCCGACGACGAGAATCCGGAAATCGAGCGAATGTGGGCCTGGCACCGCGTCGAACGCCTGATGGCCGAAGAGCGCGAGACAGGCAGCCGTGGTTCGCAGCAGTCGGAAATCGTTCGATTGTGCGAGGGTTACTCGATCGTCAGTCAGTACGCGTCGTTCATCGTGCTGGAGAACGATGCGGAGTACAGGCGTTGGAAGATCGACCGCCGGAACGCAACGCGGATCGAACGAGACCGCCGATCGCAAGCACGCGTTCGCCGGCGTCTGGAACAACTTCGTGCCGACGCGGTCACGAAGCTTGGTCCGCAGAAGCCGGACGAGGATGACGCGTCCAAGTTGACGGAGGCGGTGCCGGCCAGCACACCTTCGCCACAAACGGCGCAGCGTCAGGTGCAGCCGAGCAATCCGACGGTTGCTCCTCGTCCGGCTGCTTCGCCCGATCCAGCCGATTCACCCCGTCCGGCTGCGTCACCCGGTCCAGTAGTCCGCGACACGCCACGAAAGCAGCGGCGGCGAAAGAGCCGTGACATTCGCATGCCGAGCTTCGGCGGCGGTGGTGCCATCGATCCGGTCACCGGACTCGTCGCGGTGGGATTGGCCGGCGCCGCAGCCGCCTCCCGGCGTCGCAAGCGAAAGCGTCTCGAGGAAGAAGAGATGCAAGTCTAATGAGCGCGGCCCAATCAGGTCGCCAAGGACTGCCGGATGCAGTTGGGGCAGAAAGTGAATGGGGCAGTCGGATGTTTGGGCCGGCCGGCGCACGTCGCCGGTCGGCTCAGCGCCGGCTTAAAACCGCCCCCGCCAACTTACGTGACCAGCTTTCAACCTGACCACTGCCTGCTGTCCATTTCTTGTCGGAGCAACTCAGCCATGCGAAGCCACGCAGTCTCGCAATCGCCGAACAACGTACCAGCTACTTCCACGACTAGTGGCGTCAACAGCTGCCCGCTCATCACGATTGCCATCGCGGCGGCGAGCCTGACCATCATGGCATCGGCCGCCTTAACGTCAGCTTTCCAGTTCGACCGAACAGCCATTGCCGCCGGAGAACTGTGGCGTGTCTTCACCGGCCACTTGACTCACTTCGACTGGAATCACTTCGTGTGGGACGCCGGCATGTTCGTCGTCTTAGGCGTGATGTGCGAACGCCGCCACCGCGGCCGCTATTCGATCTGCCTCGTCGGCTCCGCCGTGCTGATTTCCATCGGACTCTGGTTCGCTCATCCGGACATGTCGATCTACCGAGGCTTGAGCGGCATCGACACGGCCCTGTTCACGCTGGCCGCCAGTTACCTGCTCGCCGAGAAGTGGCGAGAACAAGATTGGCCATGGGTCGTCGCGATCATCGGACTCACCGTCGGGCTGCTGGCGAAGATCGGCTTCGAGATCGTCACTGGCACCACGTTCTTCGTTGATTCCGAGGCGGCCAACTTCGTGCCGATTCCGCTAGCCCATGCCATTGGCGGGCTGTTCGGAATCGTGATTGCCACCGGGGGCAGGGGAGGGCGGCGACTCCAGGCTGCCCGTTCACCACGCGGAACTCAGCCGCGTATGCAAGTCGCTGCTGGCAACTAGCCTGACGCGTCGGGCGGGCCGATCCACTCGAACGGATTGTAGGCGACCTCCCAGAGGTAACCGTCCGGGTCGGCGAAGTATCCGGAGTAGCCGCCCCAAAAGACCTTCTGCCCGGGCTTAGTGAGCGTCGCCCCGGCGGCGACCGCTTCGGCCAGCACGCGGTCGACTTCTTCCTCGCTGGTGACGTTGTGTGCCAGAGCGATGCCGGAGAACCCGCTCCCCTCGCGCGGCACCTCGGCGTCGTCGGCCAGGGCATCCCGGCCGTATAGCCCGAGCCAGGTGCCGGCGAGCGTAAAGAACGCGACGTCTTCGGAATCAAACTCCTTCTGAGGAAAGCCGAGACCGTCTCGATAGAACTTAACCGACGCCGCAATATTGCGAACACCGAGTGTGATCATGCTAATGCGTGGTTGCATGGGGGAGCCTTTGATTAGGTCGGTAAATAGGAGACGTGCAATCGCAGGAGATCAACTGTAGCGTCAGAAAATCGTCACTCTTCCTTCGCAATCCGTTTCAACTTCATAATCGCCTTGCCGTGGTCCTCTAACTCTTGCTTACCTTCAGAATCGAAATCGACGGGACGAGGCGGAATTAAATCGCCGAGCCCGCAGAACCGGAAAGGCAGCAGATCAACGATGAAGCAGAGCGTCAGCTGACCGTCTTCAATTCGATAGATCCCTCGGGCAGCCAACTCCTGTTCCCCGTCCTCATTGTTCATCAAGAGGTCAATCTCGCCCAACTTCTCGCCGGGCCGCAGGCGATAGAAAACCGTCTCGTCCGGGCGTTCCACTTCTTCTTCATCTTCGGTGCTGATTTCGTCGAAGCCGAACTCAAGCCCTAGTTCATTCTCAAGATCTTCGTCGTCGACTGGCTCGCCGACGTCACTCTCAACGCGGCCGTCAGTGAATCGCACCTCGGTGCCAATCGCTTCCTCGGCGGCCTTACCGTCGATCGTGGATGAAACGATTCGCCACGTCCCAGTGAGCGGATCCGCGAACTGATCGACGGCGGCCGCGGCAGACTCATCTCCATGGACGATCGACGACCTTTGACAGGCGACGACAAACGAAGTGACACAGGTCAAAATGACAAAGAAAACGAGAGACGTTCGGAACATCGCTGAAGCCCCTAGATTCGTGCGAAAAGTGCGAGACCGCCGGTCCTCATCCATGGGATCACAACGAGCGCCGATTGTACCCCATGCCGGCGACAGCCGTCACGCTGCGGCCCTATATCTACAGCCCGATTTTCTCTTCCGGCTCGCTGATGATGATTCGCGGGACAACTTCAAGCATGAGATTGCTGGCAGCTACATTCTCGGATCGAAGGCGATGCATTCTCAAATACGGAACCTCGGACAAGATGGAGCGATCAGTCGACGAATTCCTAGCCGCCTGCCCCTTTGGCGTCGACGTCTCCCTCCGTGGGGTCACCCTCTGTTGCAAAGAACAGTGCGGCTTAAGACTGGGCAGTGAAGGGGCCGCCCGTTGTTGCTCACCTGCCTGCACATCAGCCAACTTGTCGCCGATCGAAATATTGCGTGGCGTGGCGGGCCCCAGTCGATTCTCAAAGGCGAGCGTTCCACTAGCGACTAGGAATAGAACGAGTACCGCACGCAGCGAAGACCAGAGCCCCATCATTCTCTCCCGAAAAGGCATCTACCTAGAACCGATCTGAGTCATTCGTTCCAACTACCGCCGAGCGGGTTCCAGCAGCGATTTACGACCATCGACACCCCACACCCCGGTCGGGCGACCGCGAGCATCGCGCAAAATACCGTCACGGGCTGGCGGAGGGCGGAATCCGTTCGCCGTCCCCCCAGGCGCCGTACCCCGCAGTGCGTCCCGATGGTTGTTGTTGAAACTGTACTCGCGCAAGTACAGGCTCGTCACGCGATCAACGACCTCGATCTGTGGATTCTCGATGCCGTAGCGATCTTCGGGATAGCCTCTTCGTGCCTGGTGGCCATACGGCGTAGGAGGAAATGGTGGGAGCTTCTTGAAAGTGCCGACGACACGTACCAGCCTACCGCGAGGAAAGTCGCGAACGTCGCCAAAAATGTTGATGGTTTGGCCATTGCAAATGACGTATGCGCCGCGTCCTTTGTCGTACCCCCAAGCGATCCCTTCCACGACGACGGTCTTGCCGACCAGTTCCTCCCAGCCACGTGGTACTGGTGGCGGGCCGGATCGCGCAACCACAACCGGATTGGCCGCTGGCATCACATCAAGTCGAGTCGGATTACGACCGTAGGGGTAGGCTCCCTTTGGCGGATAGGACTGCTGAGCCGGGGCGGCCTGCGGGGCCGACTGTGGAACCGATGACGCCGGCCCTTGCTGCACGGCAGGATAGGCGGGCGACTGGGCACCCTGGGTCTGATCGAAGGGTGACTTACCATATGGCGACGGGCCCTGCGAAGGAAACTCGGCGAAGGAGGCGTTGGCCATCGCGACGAGGGCAACGGACAGAGTGAATGAGACGATGAACTTCATGGCGATCTTCCTTGATCGTGTTGCGGATCTGTTTTTTGACAGGATGAACGGGATAAGGCGGGATAATACTCCGGCGATCCTAGACTCGTTTTGCCCATAGTCGTGCGGCACTCCGTGACGCCAACGTGAAGTGCCGATTGATTGTGATACCTGCTTGGTCGTGTCCCTCGCTGACGCTTCGGGTTATGTTACGTGGTTTATTGTCGTTGATTTAGAAATACGGAATGCGTTGCAGGCCGGCCAGGTTCGGTTCAAACATCTGCTTGCGATCCCTGGGACGCACATTCACCTGCACGTCCTCAAGCTTGAATGTTGCCTTGCTGGTTTTGCCGGCGGCGACGACTTGCACGGACGCCGTGCGATACGTCTGATCGTCAACGAGAACACGTAGCTGCTCATAACGCGACTTGTCGATTTCATTCTTTGGCAGTGCCACCAGCAGATAACGTCCTGTGAGCTTACTGGCCCGCAGATCGAAACGTTCACGAATTTCGATGGCGTCAATATCGACTACCAGTGGCACGAGCTCTTGCGGCCGACTTAGGTCACGCAGGACCGTGTAAATCATTCGTTCCACAAGGCCTTTGGGCGGCGACGCGAATAACGACAAATGCTCGGCAACATCGGCCCGAGAGAAGTGGCGATACTCTTTCTTCAGCCGGTTGATCCAGAGTACGTCTTCATCGCGCCATAAGAACGTTTGATCCGAGACATTCTGGGCCACGCGATCTCGTAGTTCGATGCGATACTGATTGGGCTGCTCGAAATAGAACCGCCCCCGTTCGATTTTGGCCGCATTCCTGTCGGAGACCTTGTTGTAGACAAAGTGCGTCAGCTTGGCGTCGAGCGAGTCGATCTCTTGGGAAGCCTTCTCCCAGGCGGCGAGAAACGTCTCGAACTCTGCAGCGGAGAGTGGGATGCCCGGCTGCTGTTGCGCACGCTGCTTCGCGACAATGGGGTTCTTGCCTTGCTCTTCACGCTGCCCTTTGCCAGACAGTTCGCCCTTCGGCTCTTGCGACACCAACGGCAGCGCAGCGAACAGCGTGATCGCGAGCGTGAGGAGCGGAGCAATGGGCCAATGTCGCA
>CAYLRE010000283.1:0-6448 GCA_964385715.1 uncultured Planctomycetaceae bacterium | reverse complement strand
CGGAGCATGGAACTCAAGAATCAGGGCGGCCTGCGAATCACTGTCAAAGAGGTGGAGGTGGAAGAACTGTCGCCTGCTGGCGCTTCCGATGAAGCGAGGCAGACCTACGACTGCCGCTGGCGGGTGGCCGGTTCGATCGGTCATTGGGGGCATATTCACAGCCGTGCCAACGAACATTCGGCACGCCTGACAATTGCCCCGGTCGACGGTGCCTGGAAGATTACCGCACTGGAGATGTTGGACGAGCAATCGCTTGCGGCGGTGAACAGTGAAGCGGCGGCCCAAACTTTGACATCCGACGAAGGCGCCCCATGATCGACATTCGAGATCTTCAATTCGCCTACGAAGACGACGGCTTTCGCCTGCAGGTTGATACCTTGTCGATCAGCGCCGGGCAGCGTGTGGCTTGGACGGGGCCGAGTGGTTCAGGCAAGACAACGCTCCTGCACCTGGTTGCCGGCATTATTCCAACGAGCACCGGCCGCGTCCAAAGTTGTGGGCACGAGCTCTCCGCCATGGACGACTCGGCTCGCCGGGACTTTCGCGTTCAGAACGTCGGCCTGGTGTTCCAGGAATTCGAATTGCTTGAGTATCTGTCGGTGCTCGACAATATTCTGCTGGCCTATCGCATTAATCGTTCGATTCGTTTGACGTTCGATGTGCGAATGCGTGCCTACGAACTGGCAACGGAGCTCGGCCTTGGCGAGTTTTTAAACCGACATCCGACCCATCTTTCGCAAGGGGAGCGGCAGCGAGTGGCCGTCTGTCGGGCTCTGATCACGAACCCGAGGCTCTTGCTGGCCGACGAACCGACCGCGAACCTCGACCAAGACAACGCGACGCTCGTTCTCGATGCGCTGGACCGTCATGTAGAACAGGCCGGCGCGACTCTGGTTGTTGTTACACACGATCAGAATCTGGTCTCTCGCTTTGATCGGCAGATGGACGTGGCGGCGTTCGCCGCCGCTTCGTCCGCGACAGCCACGCAGACGCCGGCAGGAGGGCCCGCCGATGCGCGATAGCCTATTTCTGGCGTGGCGATACACTTGCTACCACCGACTGACAACCGTTGTCCTTATCACGGCGATTTCGCTAATCACGTTCTTGCCGGCCGCGCTGCAAGTGATTGTCGAAAACGGGGCAACGCATTTTCGCAGCCGGGCAGCCCAGACGCCGCTTCTGCTCGGCAGCAAAGGGAGTTCGCTCGATCTAGTTCTCTCCAGTCTGTACTTCGAGCAAACCGAACCGGACATCCTGACCATGGCTCAGGTGGAGCGGCTCGAGAAGCAGCAGCTGGCAACGGTCATTCCGTTGCACGCCCGATTCGAGGCACGCGAGGCTCCGATCGTGGGGACGACGATCGACTATTTTGACCTTCGCCAATTCGAACTGGCCGCTGGACGAAAATGGAACATACTTGGCGAGTGCGTTGTCGGCGCGAACGCAGCCAAGCGTCTAGGCATTTCCGTCGGCAGCAAAATTCCGGTCTCTGGCGAAAACGTCTTCACGCTGCAAGATGCGCCGCTCCGCCTGCACGTGGTGGGCGTGCTTGCACCCAAAGAACAGCCCGACGACGACGCGATCTTTGTGAACCTCAAGACGGCCTGGCTCATCGAAGGCGTGGGGCACGGGCATGCCACTGGGGCCGAACATGGTTCACCGCAGGCGGCCGAGTATACCGACGTCACCTGGGAGAATCGCATCCATTTTCACTTTCACGGCGACGAGTCGAAGTACCCGGTCACCGGCATCATCGCGGTGCCAAAAGGACCGCATCGAAAGAAGGCAGAGACACTATTGTTGGGGCAGTATTTCTCGCCCGACGAGACCGTTCAGATTGTTCGCCCTGGCGAAGTGATGGACGCGATGCTGGCGAAGATCCTGATGGTTCGCAGCTACCTGATCGCCATCGTGTCGGTCGTTTCGCTGGTGACCCTCTGCACGTTGGCACTCGTTGTGGTGCTGTCCATTCGACTTCGCCGGCAGGAGATCGCCACCATGACCAAGATGGGCTGCTCCCGGTTCATGGTCGCCTCCGTACTAAGCGGGCAGCTCGTGATCATCCTCGCGGTCAGTGCCGCCGTGGCCACGATCCTGACTCTAATCACCAGCGCTTATGGGCCGGAGCTTGTGCGGATGTTGATTCTGTGAAAGCCGGCGAATCCGGCTGCCGAACGAACAGACAAATCACGTCGCTAGTCTCCTGGGTACTTGAATTCGCGTCCCTGGACCTCGCTCGCTTCTTCGTAGATTGGCCGCAAAACGTCGTCGACATCGTAGTAGCCTGACTTGGTGAAGTCGCTGAATTGCAGCGACTCGATCGGCATGTTCATTTTCTCGGCGTACTTTGCCTTGTCGTTCGGATCGGGTGGTACGGCCGGGCTGGCCAGCGGCGGCGACCAGGTGTGCTCTTCCGTCTCAGCCATGCGGACGCGAATGTCGTCCTTGGTGACGTTCCAGACCATGAAGTCCTCGGCGAGACTCAGCGGGCCATCGTAGGTTTTGCGGATGCGGTCATAGACTTGCGGCGCGGTATCAAAATCCTTGAAGAAGTGATAGGCCACGGCCATGCGTGGTTTCACGGCACTCATCACCTTGCCAAAAGCTTCCGGTGCGGTGTGGACTTGCGTTCCGACTTGTAGCGCCGACTCAGGCGTGAACTTCATTTTGGCGACCAAGTCCGGAGCCGCGATGAAGCATTCGTGAATAACAAGGTCCGCGTCCTTGGCGTACTCGACAAACCACTTGTTCGGATACGTGTCGGAGCTAAACACGAATTTCAGCTCGTTCCATTCGAGGCTAAAGCTGACGGAGCCGTCGATACCATGAATGGCGGGGAAGGAACGAATCGTAACGCCGTTCTCTTCATAGATGACTGCGTTCTCGCCTTTGTAGTCGAACTCAGTAACGTCCAGCCGGTAACCACGCGGATCGACGTTGCCGACGCGACAGGCGATGTCCCAAGAGAGCATCTTGCGCATGTGGTCCATCGCATAGGCGGTGCCCAATTCTTTGGTTGGACCGCTAGGCCCCCAAATGCGCAAGGGTACGTTCCGCCCCATCAAGGCACCGCCGATGAACAGATCGTGCATCGAACCGAAGTGGTCGGTGTGCAGGTGACCGACAAATACCTTGTCGAGAAAGTTGTACGGGATCTGTAAGGACGAAATACGCTCCGCCGCACCGCTGCCACAGTCGAAGAGAAACTTGTCACCGCTTCCCAGTTCGACTAAGAAGCAGGCGGCCGCTTGAAAGGCTCGCGTCGTCGGCATGCCAGTACCACAAGCGATGACGCGCATCTCGTCCGCGGCTAGGTCTTCGGTGTTGGGGTAATAGGTGTCGCGGTCCGCGCGTGCCCTGACCGGGGATACTTCCGGCGCGGCCGATTGGGAGCTGCCATTCTTGTCAGATTCCGCCACCGCCTGAGGCTGGTTGTCATTCGAGGCGACGAGGTAACCGACAGCGAATCCAACTGCCAGCAAAGACAGGATACCGAGGCGAGACTTGGAAGGACGCGACATGACTTGCCTCCTAGATTGGGACCGCCAATAGAGAAGCACCACCGAAGGCTGAGCCACCGGCAACGGTCATTGTCCAGCGCCGCGATTGAGATTGCAATCGTTAGGCTGAAAAGAAATCGAGACAGCACATGCACCGTCTAGCGACGGTATTCCAGTCCTACGCGCAGCCCGTGGTAGAGAAGGCTGGCATTGCTGACGTTCACCGGGCGGGGATTGTCGAGCATGTCACCGTTGTTGGGAACCTGGTTGGCGGCCAGGGCGACGCCATCGAGGAACAACAGCTGATAGCCTGCCTGGAAGGATAGGCAGCAGGTCACATCGTATTGGGCGTGCAAACCGAGTTCACCGACGAACGCGACGTCCGTATCATTCGCATCGACGCGTCGTCCAAAGAACGGAGTGTCGGAGGTGACCTGTCGATCGTTGGCGTAGATGCCTGCCTTGGCGAATCCGCCCAGACGGAAGTTGCAGCCGTTGTCCCAGAACGTGCCGTCGGTCCCCAACTGAAAACCGTACAGATCGTTGTCGGCCCCGTAGGTGAAGTTAACGACGTTGCTAGCTCGTAATTGGAGCGCTTCGTCCAAGTTGATATAGCGAAAGCCGTAGGTGAAGTCGACGCGGTCGCACTCGCATCGTCGCAGTAGCTCCACCGATTGGACTCGCGACTCGTAGCGAATGTCCCAGGTCTCATTGGGTATCGATAGCGACGTATCTGGATCCGTTGCAGGGCGAGTCTGAGGAGCAATGAAGACCGCCTGACGGCTGGTGTAGGGAGCGAGCCACATATAGCGAATGTCGAACCCGCGATCGCAACCGTTGTTGTAGGTAGCGCTGATGTCAAAACCCGATTCGGGATCGAAATCGAATTGCCCCGACGTGTAAACCGGCACATTTCCGATGGTTTCCAGAATCGGAAAGTCACTGCCGGTGGTCTCTCGCCACAAGTAGAGATAATTGAAGCTGCCAGTCCAGCCGGCACAGCAGCCCTCAAAGCACTGATCGGCGAGACACAAGTCGTCGTCCGCTGGGCAGCAGTCGTTCGCGTCGCATGAGCCGGGGTGACCTGCGTTGTCGGCCTCCATGAAATGGTCATTGGCCACGGCAGTCGCCGCCATCGTAATTAGCAGCAGGAGAGCAAGGGGGAGGCGTTTCATGGTGTTTTTCTGCGCGATTCGATTGATTCGTTGCTGAAAGAGTGCGGTGCCGGGTTGTCGATCGGTACCTCTGGTATTAGATCGGCAGGACATCGTCTGCGCGATTTGCGCTATCCTGTAGCCGTTAGACTTTGCCTAACCGACAGTCTGTCGGATTACTTCTGTAAGATCCTGGTCGAACATCGCGAGTCTTTGCTGCCAGCAGGGCCCGCATTTGGCTCCTGCTGTCAAACCTTGCCGGTCAGCGAAACCGTAGCAATTGTCAGACACATGCAAGAAACCGGGACAATCGACTGCCGACGATATGAAGAGACGCCTACTTCTTATTCCGCCTTCCACCTGCGGCACCACCGCTGGAGAACCACGATGCGACTCTCACTTGCTCTGCTCCTCACGTTGCCCCTGGTCGCTTCAGCGGCCTTGCCCGTTTCCGCCGCCGAGTTCGACTATTACGACGAAGCACCGGTTAATGACGCGGTGGAGTACGATGCAGCCTCGCACGACACGGCCTCTTCCTGCGACGCCTGTTCCGACGAGTCGCTATGCGATTGTTGCTGTCCTGCTTCCCTTTGGACCGGCCGGGTCGGCTATCTCCATATGTGGCGGGAGCGGATCGGCAGCGACTTTGCTGTCTGGGAAGACACCGCAGACAACCCCTTCTACACGGCCGACCGCTTTGACTTCGACCCCAAATCGGGCCTCGAAGCGAGCCTGTCCTGGGACAACGGCTGTGGAAAAGGTTGGGAATTTCGCTATTTCGGCCTGGAGGACTACGTCGCCTCGGAGAACGTTGCCAATGGCAGTAATACCCGCCCCGCGACGAATCCAAATACTTCCTTCTCCATCACGGGGGGGAGATTAGATTTCGACTATGAATCCGAATTGCAATCGTTTGAGTTACTCAGAACGCATCGTTGTGGCAAAGCTAGGCTCACCTATGGCTTCCGTTATGTCGATTTGGATGAAACTATGACAGCCACGTGGTTAGTTAATGACAATACAGTGCTGGTCCGCGCTCAAAACCGACTCTATGGATTGGAGACAGGCCTGGACGGCATCTTATGGGACAACGGTTGCCGCTTGAAGCTTGAGGGTGCCGCCAGAGCCGGGTTGTATTTCAATGATGTGGAAGCGTCTACAAATTCCATTTTTTCGGTTGGAAGAAGCGGCCAAGCCACGTCGGACCAAGCTGCTTTCATAGGGGAACTCGGCCTGAACGCCAGCTACGATGTGAGCTGCCACTGGTCGCTGCGGGCCGGCTACCAATTGATGTTAATTGACGGCGTCGCGCTCGCCGCGGACCAAGTCCCCAATACGGGAGGCCTAGGGATCGCTAATCCTAACCCAGCTCCCATCAACATCGATAGCAGCAGCTTGCTCTATCACGGGCTGAACGTTGGGCTAGAGTACCGGCGATAGGCTGGGCTGGGTTCCAAGCTAACGTGGTCGGGAGGGCGAGGCCGAGCGGCGAGCCGCGGTGACATCGCGAGTGGACGTGCTACAAACATGTAGGTCAGGCTGTGCCTGACGGAACCTGGGCATGCATCGGCGAGGGAAGTTGCGCCACAGGTTGGCGTGCCACCATGCATTAGAGGTAGGGCGTACTTGGCGGCTATTCGTATTATTTTCGACTGGTCAGCGGTCACGATCAGAGGACTGGTCGGACCGGTTATAAAAGTTAGATAAGGATTTTCCGCTGTGCTTCCTGCTTGCTTGACTATTTTGGCTATCTTCTCAGCAGAATCACCGGTGTAGGCTTGTACATATATATGC
>CAYLRE010000282.1:0-6473 GCA_964385715.1 uncultured Planctomycetaceae bacterium | reverse complement strand
GGCCCTCGACGAGATGGCGACGCGTGATCCAACGATTCAACAACGCAACGTTCCAGGGCTCGACGTCGAAACGACCGCGATGTTGCGTGAGGCGGTTAACAAGCTGATGCCGCATGAGGACTTTGCGATCATTCGCGATGGCACTCTCGAACAGGCTGACAAGCCGCTACTGGCGATTCATGTTGACGCGGCAATCACCTGGTCGCATGACCTTGGCGTGAAGGTCGTCATCGATGGCCAGTCCGCCGAAGTCGAAACGGGCGATCAGCGGGCACAAGCGACTTACACGGTCGATAACCCGAATAAGGCGAAGCTGCGAATCGTCAAAGTGGCGTCTCGCGAAGCGGCCCGTCCGGGCGACATCGTCGAGTTTACGCTTCGCTACGACAACACCGGAACGGAACCGATCGGCAACGTGACGATTGTCGACAATCTCACCACACGTCTGGAATACCTGCCAGATAGTGAAGATTCCAGCCTGAAGGCCGATTTCCTCACCGAGATGAACGACGGTGGTTCGCTGGTGCTTCGCTGGGAAATTCATGAGCCGCTCGATGTGGGCCAAGGTGGCACGATTCGCTTCAAGTGCCGCGTACGCTAGACGCCGGACCTCCTTCCTTTCGAAGGTTGGCTGCCCGCTAGCATGACCAGAGGATATTGACGGCCCGAGTGCGATTCTCGTACAGTTCGCCGTCCCAAATCCGTCCATCGGTTCCTCTGTCTCGCTTTGCGCCGTGACCGTGAACTCGCGATCTGCCGAATATTGCTGCCCTGGCGAAAGCCAACCGATTTCGCATTCGGTGCATCTCGGTCGATTGGCCAACTTCTACGAAGGCTGCCTGCACTGTCCGCATCGTCACGAGACCGGCGATACGACTTCTCGCCAGCGAAAGCAGGTCGATCAATGGACGGCTCGCCGACGTGATCTGTTGACCTTCGAGCGACAGGTGATTCGCGGTGGGTATCCTGATCATTTAGGGCCGGCACAGGCTCGCTCTCTGGCGACGGCCCTAGCGGCGGAGCTGCGGCAGCGCAAAGAGCCCGACCCGAAGAATCCCGTGGTCCTCTTGGCCAGCGATGGTTCGGCCCTGGCGGCGGAGATCCATGCGGTGGTATGCGAAGGACTTCGCTTTGCCGGTTGCGACGTCGTCGATATTGGTTTTACGACCGCCCCCGTTCTGTCGGCAGCGTTGGCAGATCGTTCTTCCAACGAGTCCCGCATTACTGGAGGACTATTGGTCGGGAGTCACGCGAATCCGACACCGCAAATCGCGCTTCGTATTTTCGGACGGCAGGGCCAACCATGGTCGGTCGGACAGCCGTCGGCGGGTCAGAGTCTGGACGCAATTCGTGGCCGCCATGAGGCGGGCGTTTCTCGAGGCGTTCGTGCCGCCGGAACGCTTTGCCGCGAGCAAGTGACTGGTGCGTACCTTGAGCGGATGAGCAACTTTTTTCATGCCCTTCGTCCGTTGCAATTCGTACTGCTGACGCCTAACCGATATCTGCGTGACTACTTGGAGATGTTGACGGCCGCCGTGAGCTGTCAGAATCTTACCGCGACCGCCGACTCCTCAGAGACAGATCGATTGTCGCCCGTGACACTCGGTACGGCTGCTGGGAAAGTGTTGACGCAGGCGGTCGTCGATCGTCGGGCCGACTTTGGAATCTGGATCGACGCGGTTGGGGAAAGGGCACACGTTGTTGATGAACAAGGTGAGCCAGTGTCGCCGCACAGGTTATTGGCAGCGATCAACGCGAAGTCTGGAACGGAATGCCTGGCATCGGTCGCCTCTCACGGAGCCGATGCCCCTGCTGAGAAAATGACCGCGGAGCAGTTCTTTGAGTCGTTTGCTGCTAGGATTGCCGCCGCCGATGATATTGCCGTAGCCATCGGGCCAGAGGACGCTCTCTGGTTCAAAAGTCCGCTGCCGATCGTCGATGGATTGCAGCTGTTGGCCCACCTGCTACAACTCTTGAGTCGTAGTGATCGCACACTATCTGAGGTTGTCGCCGCCTCTGACATGACAATTGCTGGTGCAACCGAGTAGGATGTCTTGCGGCGTCGGCGGATTGCAGACAGTTTCGATCACGTGCCGCGACAACCTCCTTTCTGATTTTGATTCTCTTCAATTTGACTTGGCTGCAGAGACATCTTTATGACCCAAAAATGGATTGCAGATCGCAGTGACTCCTTTGATAGCTCCGGTATTCGCAAGGTCTTTGATCTGGCGGCCAAGCTTGAAAACCCGATCAATCTATCGATCGGTCAGCCCGATTTTCCGGTGCCCGAAGAGGTGCAGCAGTCGGCCATCGAGGCGATCACCAGTGGCAAGAACGGCTACACGCCGACGCAGGGAATGCCCGTCCTGCGAGAGAAGTTACAGGCGGAGGTCGACGAGATGTACGGTCACGATGACCGTGAGGTGTTCGTCACCTCGGGAACCAGTGGCGGCCTCGTGCTCGCCCTGATGGCCTTGGTCAATCCTGGCGAGGAAGTGATCGTCTTCGATCCCTACTTCGTGATGTACGAACCGCTCGTGAAGATGGTCGGGGGTAAGTGCGTGTTGATCGACACCTATCCCGACTTTCGCATCGACGTCGCCAAGGTCGAGGCGGCCATCACTCCCAACACGAAAATGATTATGGCCAACAGTCCGGCCAATCCGACCGGCAGCGTCGCTTCGGCCGAAGATCAACGGCAACTGGCGGAACTGGCCGCACGTCACAATCTTGTCTTGGTCAGTGACGAGATCTATCGACACTTCTGCTACGACGGCCCCTTCTCTTCTCCCGCGGAGTTCAACGAGCAGACGCTCGTGCTCGATGGCTTCTCCAAATCGCACGCCATGACCGGTTGGCGACTGGGCTTCGCCCATGGGCCGCGTGAGATCATTCAGACGATGGCCAAGTTGCAGCAATACACGTTCGTCTGTGCTCCGCAGCCGGCGCAGTGGGCCGGGGCGGTGGCGATGGACGTCGATGTCAGTCCGCTGATGGCCGATTACCGCCGCAAGCGAGACATGTTGCTTGCGGGGCTAGAAGGCCACTACGAGGTGACCAAGCCAGGCGGGGCCTTCTACGCCTTTCCCAAGGCGCCCGGCGACGAGTCGGGCAGCGATTTCGTGGCCCGGGCGATCGATCGTGGGCTGCTCATCATTCCGGGCAACATCTTCAGTCGCCGTGACACGCACTTCCGCATTTCTTATGCGGCCGAAGACTCGGTGATCGAGCGGGGCATTGAAGTGCTGCAAGAGTTGGCGAAGTGACGCAGTGGCACCCTTTCAACTACCCCGAACCGTGGCGAAGAACACGACCGTATGACGCATGCCCACGTGTACGTGGGCATGGCACCCACACTTACACCCGCGCATAAAAAAGGCGGAGCGCTCAGCGTGCTTGTGACCGCTGAGCGCCCCGCACTTGGCAGAGCACGTACTTAACCTCCGTCGGCGCTGACGCGGGGACGGGCTTGAACGTTACGCACTCTTCTTGTCTTCTTGCGGGGCGAACATCTTCGCTTCGCCGCGGACGATTTCAGGTGTGATCACGTAGCTGTTGCCAGCCGGTTGATCCGGCAGGTCGTACATGATCTCTAGCATGATGCCTTCGATGATCGAACGGAGTCCGCGAGCACCCGTTTCACGCTCCTGGGCACGGCGGGCGATTTCTCGCAGGGCCTCGGGCGTGAATTGCAGCTCGGCGTCTTCCATCGAGAACAGCTTCTCGTATTGCTTGGTCAACGCGTTACGCGGCTCGTCCAGAACGCGGACCAGCTGATCCGTGTTGAGGGGCGTGAGAGCCGACTGCACCGGCAAACGACCGACCAGTTCCGGAATCAGACCGAAT
Source organism: uncultured Planctomycetaceae bacterium (assembly GCA_964385715.1). GTDB lineage: Bacteria > Planctomycetota > Planctomycetia > Pirellulales > UBA7805 > MB-PLM-2. Next base: position 2,627 of record CAYLRE010000282.1, on the reverse strand, counting down.
TCGAGAATGTCGTCAGCGGTTACATTCGGCAGCAGCGTGGCCAGGTCTTCATTCGTTTCCAGGCCGGCTTCTTGGCCGAAGCCAATCGTTCGCTTGCCGAGTCGCTTGCCGATGATCTCGTCGATGCCGACGAAGGTACCACCGCAGATGAACAGGATGTTGGTCGTGTCCATCTGGATGTACTGTTGCTCGGGATGCTTTCGGCCACCCTGCGGCGGAACGTTGGCCATGGTGCCTTCGAGCATCTTGAGCATGGCTTGCTGGACGCCTTCGCCGGAAACGTCGCGAGTGATCGAAACGTTTTGGCTCGTCTTGCCAATCTTGTCGATCTCGTCGATGTAGAGCACGCCTCGCTGAGCGGCTTCCAGATCGAAGTCGGCCGCGTGGAGTAGCTTGAGCAGCAGGTTCTCGACATCCTCGCCGACGTAGCCCGCCTCGGTCAGCGTCGTGGCGTCGCCGATGGCGAACGGCACGTTGAGCGTTTTGGCGAGCGTACGGGCCAGCAGCGTCTTTCCGCTACCGGTCGGCCCGATCAGCATGATGTTAGATTTTTCGATCTCAACGTCCGAACCTTCTTCGTCCGCCAAGAGTCGCTTGTAATGGCTATAGACCGCCACGGCCAGCACGCGTTTGGCATGCTCTTGGCCAATGACGTATTCATCCAGCTCCGCGACGATTTCGCGAGGCGTGGGGATCTTCGTAAAGAGTTGTTTGGTCGTGCCTCGGCGACGACGTTCTTGATCGAGAATCGACTGGCAGAGCTCAATGCAGTCGCCGCAGATATAAACGTCGCCAGGTCCTTCGACCAGCGGCCCGACATCACGATAGCTCTTGCGGCAGAAAGAACAGAAAGCGTTCTTCTTCGACGAGGTTCCGCCTCGACGTCCACCACCCGTAATATCCCGTCCTGAAGGCATGCGGTTTCCTTTCAACGCTCAAGCGCAATCAAGCGCCAGGATCGTCTCTCGCGATTCCCAACGCGGTAGCAAATCCAGGTTCATCGTCGCTCGAGCGACCAACATTCGTCGGTGCAGTGTTCTAACGTGGACTCCGCCACTGGCCGCACCATTGGTCGTTCGCATTCCCTGCAGACTCGAGTAGTAATAAAAGGTCGTCGACTTCTCTCGTTCCCAAGCACACTTTGCCGCCAACAGCAGCGGTCGTGTTCAGAACCACCGGGAAACCCGATTTGCTCAGCTGCCGGCCGCAGAACATGGACCGTAATTGATACAGCTTATCGGACCCGATTACTCTTCGTTCTCGGCTTCGCTTAACTCGTTTCGTAACTGTTGAGCTAGGTTCGATTTAATATTTCGGAATTCTTGGTCGCTAAGCTCACCCCGGCTGTGCATTTCCCGGAAATTGGTTAGCAATTCATTCGCGTCTAGCCTGTCGTCTTCCGCAACATCCCGAAACTTTGACACCACGTATGCCCCAGCCGCGATCAACAGAAAGATCACCGCAAACGACAAAACCGCGAGACTTAGCGGAGATTCAACTTCAAGTAGCTCGAACATGCACCCAGGGACGATCCGGTCGCAAGAGAAGGGACGCTAAAACGTTGTGCTCGACAACCTTTTGATACGCTCATGCGTGCTCGATGTTCCGACGGCGTCGTCCTAGGTGTCGTCGCCAGGCATCTGGCAGACGGTCTATTATGCCGCTCCCATCGGCGCGAGTCCAGCATTTACTTACCCACAAGCGACTCCCTATGCGTAATTCAAGCGTTTCAAAAAATGCTCGACCGTAGCGGACACCTTTTCCGCTGTTAATCCCGTTCGTTTTTGCTCGTACTAGCATTCGTTGACATCACCTCTCTCAGCACTTAAGTTTGGCCCCATGTCTGACACGAATGACTTACAACGCTTGCTCGATGGGGTGCTGGTCGCGGTGATTCGCGCCAAGAGTGGAGAGCGTCTGCTCGAAGTTGCCGACGCTCTGATCGCCGGCGGCGTGACGAATCTCGAGGTGACCTTTACCGTACCCCAAGCCGACAATGTGATTCGGCGAATGGTCGATCACGTTGGCGATCGAGCTCTCGTCGGAGCGGGCACCGTTCTCAACAAGGAGCAGGCACAGCTAGCAGTCGATGCGGGATCACGCTTCATCGTTTCTCCGATCACGGATGTTTCGTTGATTGAGTTCTGCAAGTCGCACAACACGCTGGTTATGCCAGGGGCCTATAGTCCGACGGAAATCCACGCCGCCTGGCGCAGCGGTGCCGACGTAGTGAAGGTCTTTCCGGCCGACGTGGCGGGCCCCAGCTTCTTCAAAGCGATTCACGGTCCCTTACCCGACGTCCGCTTGATGCCGACCGGCGGCGTCAATCTTAATACCGTGGCTGACTTTCTCAATGCTGGCGCCTGTGCGCTCGGCGTCGGGTCCGCTCTTGTAGATTCGAAACTGATCGACGCGAACAACATCTCCGAGATCGAGTCGCGGGCGCGTGCATTTTCTGAAGCTGTTGTGGCGGCGAGATCGGCTTAGTCGGGTAGTGTGCTGCCACACGTGCTAGCATATGCTGTCGCGAATTTGCTTCCAGATGCGGCGCATTCGTTCATCTATCTCAAGCCCTGTTTCACGCGCTGCCGATAAGACGAGGGAACCCTAGTCTTTGGGCGCAATAT
>CAYLRE010000281.1:0-6481 GCA_964385715.1 uncultured Planctomycetaceae bacterium | reverse complement strand
GACTGATTCGTTGGGCCTATGGTCGCGCCCCGACCGACGAAGAGCTCAAGATGTTCTTGGAAAGCGTGCCGATTCTGGATGATGCAGCGGTGGCGAGCGGGATTCAGGCTCCGCAAGACCGGAGGTCCGCGATTTACACTGAGATTGCTCAAGTATTGTTCAGTACCACGGAGTTTCTCACCGTGAAATAAGTCACGACTGAAGTGGACGCCTTCAGAAATGGAATTGCATAGGCCGATCTGCTATAACGGACGCCACCTAAAGTCAAAGAATCCCTCCCCTCGTATACCTGCCCTGCATGACTCTTCCCCACGAAAATGAAACGCCGCTGGTAACTCGCCGGCAACTGCTGCGCAGCGGCGCATTGGGGTTTGGGTCTCTGGCACTGGCCGGTCTTGCGGCGGATCAGCTGGCGGCCGCACCAGCAGCGGCGAGCAACACGCAGACCGGTCCGCTGGTCCCCAAGACGCCACACTTTTTGCCACGGGCGAAACGCGTGATCTTTCTCTACATGTGGGGCGGGCCGAGCCAGATGGATCTGTTCGATCCGAAGCCGGACTTGAACGCCATGCATGGTAAGGAGTTCAAGTTCGACGGGGCGAAGCGAATCTACAAAGGCTCGCCGGTTCGATTCGCCCAGCATGGCGAGAGTGGTTTGAACTTTAGCCACTTGCTGCCGAATCTGGCGACGCAGGCGGATGAGATGTGCATGATGCACGCCCTGCATACCGATTCGCAAAGCCACACGAATGCTTCGTTGATTCTTCTCACGGGAGCGACGAACTTTGTGCGGCCGAGCGTTGGTTCTTGGGTCGTGTATGGACTGGGGACTGAGAATCAGTCGCTGCCAGGGTTCGTTACCATCAAGCCACAACGTTCGCTCGGTTCGCGAATGTACTCCAATGTGTTTCTGCCGGCGATCTACCAGGGCACGCCGGTGGGGCACGACAAGACGCCGACTGCCGAGGCACGTATTCGCAACCTGAAGAACGCTCGGGCTAGCGCCGCGGAGCAGCGAGAGCAGCTACGGCTGATCCGGCAGCTCAATCGCGAGTTCGGACAGCAGACGGCTGCCGATCGTCAGGCCGAAGGGATGATACAGTCGTTGGAGTTGGCATTTCGCATGCAGACCAGCGCGAACGAGTTGTTCGATCTTAGCGATGAGCCGGCTCACATGCTCAAGATGTATGGAGCCGATGCCGAGCCGACCAAGGATTTTGGCCAGCAATGCATCTTGGCACGCCGTATGGCCGAAGCAGGCGTGCGGTTTATTCAGCTCAACCATTCCGGCTGGGATCATCATGCCAAAATCGATTCCGGTTTGCCGAAACGATGTTCGCAAGTCGACGTGCCGATCACAGCGCTTCTAAAGGACCTTAAGGCTCGCGGCTTGTTGGACGACACGCTGGTGCTGTTCGGTAGCGAGTTTGGCCGCACCGCGTTTGCCGATGGCGAGCTCGGTCCGAATGTTGGCCGCGCTCATAACCGACACGCGTTTACGGTTTGGATGGCCGGTGGCGGTGTGAAAGGCGGCATGAACTACGGCACCACCGATGAGTTTGGTGCCAAGGGCGTTGAGAACCGCGTGCACGTGCACGATCTTCACGCCACGCTGATGCACCTGTTGGGTTTGAATCACGAGAAGGTGACCTACCCTTACGCCGGTCGCGACTTCCGTTTGACCGATGTGTATGGGAATGTCGTGAAAGACATTCTCGCTTAGGCGAACGGGCATTCTTAAACACCCGGGGCACGCTTAGGCGTTCATGAAGAGACGCTCTTGTCTCTGAAGAATTCGCGGGAAAGCAGGCCGCGATGCGCCATTTTCTGACCGCGCAAAAAAAGTGCCTTCGCAGGTGGGGCAGAACCTGCGAAGGCGATACGAGGGCCTTAGAAACCCTCGACACATGTGTAAGTGGATTGTTGCTTGAAACGGTCTCCGGTTCAAGTCGCACGGTATGTAAAAAAGTTGCCCATGCCCGATTCCCCATTGCGACAGTGGCCAATTCAGGTGGGGCCATGCCGGTTAATCAGATGACTAATGGCGCGAATGAATTGGATCCAGACGAGAGTTTGATCTGGACGCCGTAGCGGTTGGCGGAGTAATTTGGTGCGCTAACGAATTGTGTCCGTTCGCTGTTTGAGTCTCTTGGCGCGGGCTTTTCGATAGGGAGGTGCGCATAATGCGCATTGCGACAGTTGGTGACGATCGGGTTTAATTGCACCGCCCGTGAAGTTTGTGTCACACGACAATGGGCGGGGAGTGTTGGCTGGGAGTTCATCGCCGCAAGAGGGGGTGAAGGAATATTAAGTTTTAATGAAGATTTCATCGGGGATATAATCGCCAACGAATTCAAAGGGCGCGTCATCGGAGGACGGATCGGTTGCACAAAGGTTCTCATCTATTAATCGATTGTCGTGAGGTTGCCCGCGAGGTCTGTCTCGATGATGCCGGGATGTTGGATGCCCTGGCGTCCGCAGCTCGTCGTGCCGGGGCAACGGTTATCTCCCAGACACGATATCGGTTTGGTCACGATTCGGCGGCCGGGTTCACGGCTGTGGTGATGTTGGACGAGAGTCACTGCTCGGCCCATTCGTATGCCGACGATGGTTTGCTAGCGCTCGACATTTTCACTTGCGGCGCGACTGACCCGAATCGGGTGCTCGAATATCTCCGGGAACTGGTCGACTTGGGCGAGGTGACCGTTCGCGAGATGCCGCGGTTCATGTCGGATGCGTCTTCGCCATCTTCTTCGTCGGCAACAGATGACCAGCCGCTGGCGCCGGCCTCTTCGCGATCCTCTGGGGACAAGTTGTCTCGGGGCAAAACGGCCGCGTTGTAGCAATTGCTGCTTATCTGTCCCGGTGTGTGGGCGGTCGCTGGGGGAAAGTGCCGTTTTAGCCCGGATTGTGGGTGGCCGCTCGGTCTTGCCGGCGGGGGCGTTCTGAGAGCAGCCCGCGGGCGTCTATAATGTGCCAGCCTGGCGAGCCGGGCTCTTTCCGATGATTTTCTCTGGAGTGACGCTGTGATTGACCGATATCCTGTGCCCGGCTCGGGCCGACAGATGCGGAACGTTGTTGTTTGGTTTTCTGCGTCTCTTTTGTTGACGACACTGTTCGCGGCGGCACCCGTCGTAGCGGACGGCGAGGCCGCAAAGGAGACGACGCAAGATAAAGCGGAGCGGCCGACGTCGCCTTACTTTCGCCCGCTTGCCCGTGGTAAGGCCGGAGCGCCGGCTTTTGACGGTAAGTTCTCGATTGATCGCGATCAGACGATTGTGATCTTGGGCGGGACGAATGCCTTGGAGACTCAGAAGTTCGGATTACTTGAATCGGCTCTGGTAGCGACCCACCCAAATTACCAGCTCCGAGTCCGCAATATGGCCTGGCAAGCCGACACCGTCTATCGCCAGCAGCGACCGCGACACTTCTTCCAGCCGTCGCCAATTCCCTACCCTGGCGATACCGATGGTCGGCCGCAAATCGCGGCCGACACGATCTTCTTGTGGATGGGGCAGAGTGAGTCGCTCGAAGGCCTCGACCGGCTCGAGGACTTCCGCAAGGCATATGCGAAGATGGTTGAACAGCTCTCGTACTTTACGCCCCGGATTGTGTTGGTGACTCCGGTGCCGTTTGGGATCGTTGATGGTGTCGATCTGCCTTTTGAAGAACGCAATAAGTCTTTGGTCGAGTACGTAGATGTGATTAAGGATATCGCCAAGAAGCATCGTTTGCCGGTGGTCGATCTATTCGGCCGTTTGCATGATTCCACGCTTGGGACTCAAGGGCTGTTGCGTGGTGACTCATCTGGTGTTCCTCAAGGTATTGCGATAACTCGAAACGGAATGCACCTCAACAGGAGCGGCCACGTTTTCAGCCTGAACGCTTGGATTCATGATTTGAATCTCATCGAGGATTCAGGGACCGGACCGGTGCAATGGGAGATCGATCATGATCTCCTGGATAAGATCATCGCCAAAGATGATCTTTGGTTCCGCTACTGGCGACCGACCAACTGGGCTTTTCTGTACGGCAACCGTTCCTTGCAACCGAGTAGTCGCGATCACATCGACAATAAGAAACGATGGTTCCCCAAAGAAGTCGATTCGATTCTTCCGCTTGTCCTAAAAGCCGACGACGAGATTCACGCCTTAGCAAAGAAGGCGACGAAGCCGAAACGCTTAGGTCGTTAGCCTTTGTTGTTGACCTGTTATTGCCTCATTCACCGACATCCAACGACCTGGAGTTCGACCTTGATATTCAACGCTTCCCTATTCAACTCGGCACGCCTTTTTTCGCTCTCCCTTGCCGCGGCCGGCCTGTTGCTGACGGCTTCATCGGCCCTGGCGCAATCGGTTCAGAAGCCGGAGCAAGATAACTCGCCGGCCGGGGAGTTGGCCTCCTTTGAGATCGCCGATGGGTACGAAGTCAGCCTGTTCGCGGACGAGACAGACGGCATTGCCAATCCGGTCTCCATGCGTTGGGATCCGAAAGGGCGGCTATGGGTGCTCTGCACCTGGGCTTATCCCCAGCTCAAGCCGGAGGAAGTTCCGAACGACAAGTTGATGATCCTGGAAGATACCAACGGCGACGGTCGGGCCGACAAGACGTCTGTCTTTGCCGATGGGCTGAATATGCCGACCGGGTTTGCGCTCGGCGACGGCGGCGCCTATGTGGGGCATGGGACGGAACTGATCCACCTGGCCGACACCGATGGCGACGATAAGGCGGACAAGACACGCGTGCTCTTCACCGGCTTTGGTACCGGCGACACTCATCAAAATATCAATTCGTTTGCCTGGAGTCCCGGCGGAGAACTGATGTTTTGCCAAGGGCTACATACCTTCAGTCGCGTCGAGACGCCCTGGGGAATCAAGCGAGGTGACGAAGGGGGCGTGTGGCGTCTGCGTCCGCGACGTTTGCACCTTCAGCCGTTCATGATGCTCAATATGTGCGCGGTCAATCCGTGGGGCATCAATCACGGCCGCTGGGGCGAGATGTACGTAAAGTCGAATGACTCGCCGCTCTGGTTCACGTCGCCGGGAATGATCGAGACGCATCGTTATCACAACACGAATCGTTACGGATTCGTGGCTCGCGTGTTCGCACGCGGAATGGCAGTCGACATCGTCGAGAACGCCCATATGCCGGAGGACTTGCAGAACAACGCCATCGTGGCTGGTTACTACGCTCACCTCGTGAGCGCCGTTCCGCTCAAGGAAGATGGAGCTGGTATCGCCCAGGTTGAACCTCGACTCTTGATTCGTTCATCGCATAGCGCCTTTCGTCCGGTTGATATTCGCATCGGACCGACAGGTGAGATTTACATCGCCGACTGGTTCAACCCGATCATCGGCCACTATCAGGCATCGTTCCGTCATCCCGATCGCGACAAGAAGCATGGTCGTATTTGGCGATTGACGGCCAAGGATCGTCCGCTGGTCAAAACGCCCGAGGTGGCCAAGCTTTCGCCAGCCGAACTTTGTGAGCAGCTCGCTTCGAAGGAACGTTGGGTTCGTTTTCAGGCCAAGCGACGATTGGCCGATATGCCGACTACCGAGGCTCTGACCGCGGTCACCGCTTGGCTGGAGAGCCTTGACCCCGGAGCGGCCGACTACGACCACAATATCTACGAAGCGATCGGCGTCTTTGAGACCCACGAATCGATCAATCGACCGTTGTTGGAGAAAGTGTTGGCGGCCAAGGACTATCACGCTCGTGCCTACGCGGCTCGCGTGGTCGGGCGTTGGCACGACCGTTTGGAAGATCCACTGGATCTGCTCGCCAAGTGCGTGGCCGACGAACACCCACGCGTACGAATGGAAGCGGTGGTCGCGCTCAGCCAGATTCCAAAGGCCGAGTCGATGACGCTCGCTGCTCGCGTGATGGCTATGCCGATGGACCGCTTCATCGAATACTCGCTCAAACAATGTTCGCACAAACTTTCGCCGCACTGGCTGGCGCCCGTCGGTGACGGCAAGCTGAAGTTCGACACGCACGAGCAGCTGATGTACGCTCTCCGCTCGACGGATGGAAACAACGTCGCAGTGCAGATTCGCCGGATCGTGCAACGCGGCGGAATTGTCTCTGCCGAAAATCAAGAGCTGCTCTTGCTGCTCGCCCGTATTGGCAAGGGTGAGGATTTCACGCAGATTCTGCTTAGTGCTGGTGAAGATGCTCACGTGCTGCGAGTGCTCACAGCCATCGTTGAGGACCGTCGTGTCGCATCGAGCGACGATGTACACGCCACGCTCGGCAAGTTGTTGGACTCGAAGGACGCGTCGGTGCGTGCTTCGGCCGTGCGGCTGGCTGGACTGTGGCGACAGGCCTCTCTGAGTGATCGCGTGATCGAATTCGCCACCAATGCCAAGGGAGACGAGCAAGTACGTGCGGCCGCCATGCGGTCGATGGCGGAACTGTCGCCGGCGAAGGCAGCCAGCTTGTTAAGAAGATTCGTGGACCGAAAAGAGAATGAACGATT
>CAYLRE010000280.1:0-6483 GCA_964385715.1 uncultured Planctomycetaceae bacterium | reverse complement strand
CCGCGTGATCCTGGTGTCGCCTTAGCGATCGATTTCGGTCACCCGCTGGTTAATCCGTTTACGTCCGATTCGGTTTCCGAAGAAGATCGCGACGAAATTTTCGGCGAAGATCCACCAAACGGATTGTTGCGGGCTCGGCATGCTGGTCGGTGCAACATACTGTTCGGCGATATTCACGTAGAACTATTCGACGCGGCATTCGTGTTGGCGCCGGAGATCATTCCGGATGAGATTACGGAACATGAGCTGGAACATCTTCAAGAGGAATTTCCGTCTATCGATATCAATAATCTGACGGAAGAGCAGGAGGAGCACCTGCTGGGAGACCGTATGATTCAGCGTTGGGTATTTCAACGCGACCGACATTTCGTCGATCATCACGGAGAATGGACCGGCTCTGCACTACCGACCGAGTTGAAGACGACAACGGAGTCAGCCTCGGAATAGCGGGGTTTGCTGGAAACCGCTAGTTTGTGAATCCTTGACGGATCGTGACTTCGCGAATTGTTTGGCTCGCCGGTTCGTAGACGCGTATCGTTATCTGAACCGCTTTTAGCGGTGCGAGGTAGGGTGGGCTAACCGAATCCGCTCGCTCGCCCGGGTCGTCCACGCCACCCCTTCCGTCGCTATCAAGGCCGTCCGAGGGACGTTCTATGGGGTTTCCGGTGTCCAGGCCATCCCTTTGTCGGGTCCAGGTGTCGTACGTGCCAGACCCTCCTCCTGGCGGCGACGTGCTGGAGAACTGGGCCGGCGGACTTCCTACGGGAGAGGTATAGGCATAGCCAACGTCAACAAAAGCTCCAAAGCCAGCGATCGTCGCATTGTTTGAAATGGCAGCCTCATAAGCACCATCGGACGGTTCAACGATGACGAGGTTGCCATTGCTGTCAGTGACCTGGAAAAGCGGGGCGCCTGGATCCCACACGCGGACGTCAAATCCCACGACATTGTCCAGCACGACCGACTCTGAAAGAACTTCGGCCGTCGCGTAGTTCAGGACATGGCGGTTAGTCGGTTCCTCCAAGTCGACCAGGGAGTTAAACGTGCCCGTAGTCCCATCGAAGCGACGAGAGACATTGAGCGGTGGATAGCCTGCCGAACTTGTGCCCGAATAAAACTCGTCTTGCGATAGCGAACTTGTTGTTCCAGATGCCACGTGCCCTGGCAGAATGGGAAGGACTCGACGATAGAGAACCCCGTTGGAAACGGCCCAAACGACTTCTGCTGCCGTGGGTTCCCCGGGGCCGCCCGATGAGATGCCATGCAGTCCACTACTCGGAAAACTTCGCCCACGGATAGTGAATGCCAGAGAGTCGGAGGTAACTCCTTTCCAGGTCTGTAGGAGACGGAGAGCTTCCGCGTTTTGCCCTAAGCTCGTACCGGAATCGACGTAAGCGGCTTTGTCCGTCGCTCCCGCGACGATACTGAGATAGCCTCCCCCGGCGCGCTCTGCCGTGGGCGGAATGGCGGGATTCACGGTCAAGTGAGCCAGGTCGTCGGCGAGAAGATTACGAGCGTGTCGCAGTCGTTCTTGGACGCTGATCGAACCAATGCTCTCGTTGATGCCCTGGTTAACGCTGGCGAAGAGCGCAACCACTGAGCCCATGATCGTCAAAGTGATCGCCATCGCGACCAACAATTCAATCAGCGTGAAGCCGGTTCGCGGAGAAGTCGAAACGCGTCGGATAGATGGCATGGGCGGATTACCTCGGCAGACAAGCAGACTTGCCCTCTGTTTGTTGCCCAAAGTTGCACTGGCCGACGTTAACGTAAATCGGCCGCCGAGACTTCCTGCTCGCTGTACGTTGAGGCAGCCGACGGTCGATCAAACCTCTGCTCATTATACAAATAGAGTCCGACGATGGCCAGCAAGACTCGTGAAGCTTCGTTTGCCAGCGTCTAGCAGCTACGCGACGACCGCATTCGCTGTGACTTCGTTGAGCGAATCGAGATGGGCCTTGGCGGCACCCAGGGCTTCTTCAGACAATACCTTCGCGGGCACGTCGTCAGCCAATCGATCGGTGCAGGTCGCAATGCTCTGAATGTCCCGCTCCTGTTCGACTACGAGCTTCTTCATGATGAAGTCGAGACCAAGGTCGTGCGTGTCCGTGAAATCCATTGGGAAATCACCCTGCTCGATGCGACCGCCGCGCCGCTGAATCATGTCGGCCAGTCGAGAGCTGTGCTTGTTCTGGTCTTCGACAATATCGCGAATCGCCAAAACTTCTTCATCATCGCTGTCGTGCATCCAGGCCTGGGTGATCCACAGGTACTGCGCGAACGACCGAAAATGGATCACGAGCAGTTCGTTCAGAACGTCGATCGCTTGGGATTGATTCATCCGACTAAGTCTCTCGTCGAGCGGAACTTACTACTAAAACAGGTGACGGCAGGCGGTCATCGCCATTTCGCGAAGACCGTCCCATTGAATGATCAGCAACAGGACGGGAGCAGTAACCAAGGCAACGTAAATGCCTGACAGCGACAGCATCGGCACGCTCGTGGGGCCACGTTCCTCTGACGGCGGATCGATCGTCATGACCTTGATGACTCGCAGATAGAAGAACAGGCTGATTGCCGTATTGATACCACCGACGACCAGCAGCGTGTACATCTGCGTTTCGGCGAGGGAGTAGAACATGGCCCACTTGCCGAGGAAGCCAGCCAACGGCGGCAGGCCGATCAAGCTGAATAGGATGATCGTCATGCAGACAACGAGGCCTGGCGAGGTGCGAATTAGACCGGCGTAGTCGGCGAAGTCTTCGCTGCCAACGTGGTTACGAAGCAGGGCCACAATGGCGAAGGCGCCGAGATTCATAAACAGGTAGATCGATGCATAGAGCAACACCGAGGCGATCGCTTCACTTGCAACGACGGGGCGCGGCGTATCTCCACCGAGCACTGAGAAAGCTGCCGCCACCGGCATCATCATGTAGCCGGCGTGAGCGATCGTAGAATAGGCCAGTAAGCGTTTGATATTTGTTTGACCATAGGCGGCCAGATTACCGAACGTGCACGTTACGGCTGAAACGATTCCAATCAACAGCACAATGAAGTTGCGAATGCCTTCGCTGGTTAGGCCTGCGTCAGTAGCAACGTCATGGGCTGCACTTTGAACGGCGGCCCCCGACGTGGTCGGAGCTGGATTAGAAGCGAGTTGGATCTCTGCTTGGGTGGCCGCGGGCACTGCCGCGTGAGCGGGGGCTTGTTGTGGTTCCACGCCGCCAAATGCGACGGCCACACGAACCAGTAGGGCGATGGCGGCTGCCTTGGAGGCAACGGACAGGAATCCGTTGACCTCGGCGGGGGCACCTTCGAATACGTCCGGACACCAGAAGTGAAACGGCACGGCGGAGAGCTTGAAAGCCAGTCCAACGGCGATCATCAGCCCGCCTAGCACAAGCGGCATGGTCGGCAACTGCGAGGTGACCGCAGGATCGGCCAGTCGAGCGGCGATCGTCGGCAAGTGGCAGGTGCCAATGAGTCCAGCTAGAAGGCTGATGCCGTAGAGCATGACGCCCGCGGCTCCAGCTCCATAGACGGCGTACTTGAGTGCTGCTTCACTACTGCGACGACGTGAGCGGAGCATGCCGACCATGACATACGACGGCACGCTGGCCATCTCGACCGCCATGAAGACCATCAGCAGGTGATTTGCCGAGGACATCAGGCACATGCCGAGCGTTGCGCCCAGGATGAGCGTTGAAACATCCGCGTCGTCTTCCGGGTGAACGAGCTGTGTGAGCCGCGTTAACAGAATGAACAGGACTGCGAATGCCAGTAAGAAGCCGCGGAAGAATACCGTAAACCCGTCGTAGACCAGGATGCCAGTAAATAACTCGGTCGAACCAATCTTGTCTACGCCACAAAGTTGCCAGGGTGCGGCAAAGTAGAGTGCCACGCCGGAGCCGGCCAGGGCGACCATCCAGGATGGAATCTTTTCCAGTCCAGGAAAGATACGCATCAGCAACAGCACGAGAATCGTACCGCAAAGTACGAGCTCAGGCAGGTAGAGCTCAAGCGAGTCTACTGTGTTGCTGAAAACGTCGTTAAATAGTTGGAGAAAGCTCACAGGTTCTTCGTTTTCTCTATTTATCGATCGATGGGAGTATGGTCGTGGTGCGGCGCTGGTTTCCGCGGCTTATTGCCTGGCGTGTGATGCAGCATGGCTGTCTTATCGCCGGCTTGCAGACTCGCTTGGCGGGCCGGAGCATCGCCGTTCTGTGGGGCAGCATCGGCCGGCTGCGGTTGGAAGCGAACTTCTTCCGCGCTGGCTTCTTCTTCTGCGACCACCTTGCCCTGGTCGTGGCGCTCGCCCCATTCGGCGAGATCTATCGCAGTCTGCGATACCGACGGTTGCATGTAATTGAATACTGCCATCGGATAGACACCGAACAGGATCGCGAAGATGACCAGCGGGACGGCAATCGACCACTCACGGGTAGTGATCGGAGTTAAGGCTTCGCCGTGCGGGCCCTTGTATTCCGGTCCCAGATAAACTCGCTGCAACGTCCAGAGGATGTATGCCGCCGTGAGTACCACGACTGCTGCGGCAACAATGGCGAGCACCTTACTGAACGGCCAGACCGAGAGCACCACCAGCACTTCACCGATGAAGCCGCAAAGTCCAGGCAGTCCCAGGCCGGCAAAGAAGATCACCATGGCCAGGGCCGAGTAGCCGGGCATCTTGGAGAACAATCCACCGAACTGATCGAGTTGGCGGTGATGAACGCGGTCGTAAACAACACCGACCAAGAAGAACATACCGGCCGAACTGATACCGTGGGCAATCATCTGGAACATGGCACCGTTCATGCCCATGGCCCAGGCGTCGGAGTTGTAGTTATTGCCGGCCAAGGCGCTGGCAACGCCGATACCGAGCACGACGTAGCCCATGTGAGAGACCGAGCTGTAGGCGACGAGTCGCTTGAAGTCTTTCTGAGCCAGGGCGGCGAAAGCTCCGTAGACCATGCTCAAGGCACCGATGAAGCAGATCGGCCAGGCCAGATCGTAAGCCGCTTCGGGGCAGATGGGATAACAGATTCGCAGAATTCCGTAGCCACCCATCTTCAGGAGCACGCCGGCCAGGATCATCGAGATGGGCGTGGGTGCTTCAACGTGGGCATCAGGAAGCCAGGTGTGAACCGGTACGCTTGGCACCTTCACCGCAAAGCCGATGAACAGCAGGATGAATGCCCACATCTGCAGCGACCAGCCATCCTCACCAAAGACAGGCTTGCTAAAGACATCGGTATGCTGACCGAGCTGCTGCAAGGCGAGCAGATTAAAGGTGTGCGCTGTGGTTCCATCATGCTCCTTGTGCCATTTGGCCAGCTCTTCTGGGCTGTCGACCACAACCTGCGCCGCGACGAGTTGATCGTCCGATAGCTTCGTCAGATCACTGTTGTAGTACAGCATCAAGATCGCGATCAGCATCAACACACTACCGAGCAGCGTGTAGAGGAAGAACTTGATCGCGGCGTATTCCTTGCGAGGACCACCCCAGACACCGATCAGGAAGTACATCGGCAGCAGCATCACTTCCCAGAAGACGTAGAACAGGAAGAAGTCGAGCGACAAGAAGACGCCGATCATGCCCGTTTCTAGCAGCAGGAAGAGGACGCAGTAGGCTCGCACATGCTTGGTGATGGGCCAGCTCGCGGCCATGGCCAGCACGCTGACGAACGTGGTCAGGGCGACGAGCGGGAAGCTGATGCCGTCGAAGCCCATGTAGTACTGAATATTGAAAGAGGGGATCCAGTTGTGCTGGAACACACTCTGCATCGCTACCGCACCATCGTCGAAGGAGAAGCTGGCTCCGTCGATCATGCCGGGAATTGCCAGGCAGATGGACAGAATGAACGTGACGATCGTCACGCCCAAGGCCACACGCTTGATCGCGTCGGGGTTCGACTTCGGGATGATTGGCAAAGTGATCAACAGGGCTCCGGCCGTGGGCAGGAACACCAGAAGGCTTAACCAAAACAGGGCAGTGTTTTCCATCGTTACGTTTTCCCGAATCGAATATTCGATGCTTGTTGTCTTGTTGGTTATCTAAATCAATTGGCGAAACCGAAGGTGGCGATCACAAACAGAGCGACCGTGCCGACCACGATTAGCACCACGTATTGGCGAATCTTGCCTGTCTGCAGACCGCGAAGGGCGAGTCCCACAGCATGCGTCTTGCGAGCGACCCAGTTCACCGTGCCATCGACAAACAGGCGGTCAATCCAAGTGTCGAAGCCCGTGCAGAACCAGCGCGTGCCCGCGGCAATATTGTCGATCAGCCGATCGATGACGTTCTTGTCGACACCGGAGATCAGTCGCGACATAAAGAACGTCGGTTTGACGAAGATCTTGTCGTACAGCTCGTCGAACCACCACTTATTCAACAGGAAGCGGTAGATCGGTTTGAACATGTCGCGGACTTCGGCCGGATTGACCAACTTCCACCAGTACAGGCAGCAGGCCAGAGCCAAGCCA
>CAYLRE010000279.1:0-6489 GCA_964385715.1 uncultured Planctomycetaceae bacterium | reverse complement strand
TTTTTCGAGCCGTCTAAATCGCGGCATCTTCGGAAGTTTGCGCGATTCCAGAACCGAAGCACGCTGCCTCGCGCGACCAAAATAATTTCTTGTTAAAGTCGAATCGAGCGTGCCGAGAATTCCCTAGCCGGCGCAACCGGAACTTCCGTGACACAACTGAAGAAGCAATCCACGTGATCGGTCGCGGATTTAGAAGTTCACACCAGCGGGACCGCCGAGAAGAAATGTAGCGCTAAGTGGGCCCAAGAGATAGCCTTAACGACGGGCGTTCGCCATATCCAAACCTCGATACGCTCTGAGGTTCACTGTGCGAAAGTTTGCGTTGTGCAGGGCGGCCTTGTCTACCTGGCTCAGATCTCCCTTGCTGAGCGACTCGTGGTATCGATGTCGCGTCGACATCTTAACCTCCGGTCCTCCAGACCGGGACGGAATGGTCAGATGAATTTCTGCCGGCAAGTTTCCAACTTGCGCCAACTGACGGTTGACCTCGATACGCGCAAATGGCGGCACACTACCCGCGGGATTGGTCAACGCGTTGAGATGCGCGTAGACATCACAGAACATGCGATATTGATCAGCCACACCCTGGGAAGCGGCGGGAAGTGTCTTCACTTCGTAGCTTATCCAGCGACTCGAGAAACGCATACGGCGACTCTCACTATCGAAATCCTGCTCAAAGCGGGGCTCGATCGCAAACCGCAGCAGGGGATCATCTTGGGTCTGAGCCCAATCACGTAGTCGCTGCGAGAAATCCAAGACCTGATCGACCGTCAACTCCGTGCGCAATCGTCTCTTCGTATCGAGCAACACAATGCGACTATCCTTGGGATCAAAGATCGTGACCTGATCTCCGTTACTCGGAAAATCGTAGATCGCCCCGGCGCAAAACAGCGTCGTATTGCTGCTAATCGCTTTCGCTTCTTCGCCACGATGAACCTGCGTTTCGACGCGAAAGTCGTCGGCACGAAGATCGTCGCTACTGGCCGTCACAGCGGTCGCCAGAATCGCGATCAGGAGTGCCGTGTACTTGCGAAATCGAAACATCAACATCAGGAGATTCATGCCGACACACCTTGTTCGTTTTGCTGCTGTGAAGACGCGTTTTCGGATTGCGAAACCTAACGAGAAATGAGCGGCGAACGATAGCGATTTGACGAGAGCTTGTAAACCGCTTTTGCCTCGAATGTCCTGGCAAAGCGATCGCAGCGGCGCCCGCTCGCAAGGGTGCCAGCACTCGATTTTGACGCTTTTTTGGTCCGCCACGGAATAATCGCGATCCTGCCCAGCGATTATCAGTCCGCAGAGCGAATGTTTGATAGCAGTTCCAATTCAGGAGCGGAGGCACCCGGCGCGAACCCGTTGCGCCCCGCCTGCGCGCCCGCCAACACGCTAGAGCAGCGGGGAGAAATCAACTATGGCCCGACACCCTCACACGGCCAGTGCATCACGCAGAACCCAGGAAGGCGATTCAGCTGCAGCAAAGTCCGCGGTTCACCGGAATCCCCCTAAAGACGCCGCCAATCAGGACGAATACTACGAACCCTCGCTTCTGGCCGTTTGGTGGGAACAGAGCCCCAGCTGGTTCGTCAGTATGGGTGTGCACTTCGCACTGTTGCTCCTGCTAGCGTTGTTCGTTATTTCCTCCAAGCAGGCAGCTGATCACACCGTGGTTGCGTTGCCGGTCGAAATTCCACCGATCCAAGAGCCCGAAGACACCAATATTGATATCCCGAAGACCGAATTGCCGTCCGTCGAAAAACCGGTCGACGCCAAGATCGATGAACCCGTTGACTCGGAGGATTCCCCTCCCGACGTAAGGGATTTCAAAGACCCGAAGTTAGCCGCCCCGACTACAGAATTCATCAAGGACATTGCTTTCACCCCGATACCGATCGGCGACAGTGCCAGAACCGGCAACTCGCCAACCGGTCTCGGCAACGACCGCATTGGAGCGGGGCCCGGTACTGGAATGCGTAGGAATCGTTTCCCGCCGCCAACTTTGAAACGTACTGACCTGGCTCTCGATTGGTTTGTCACGCACCAAAACCGTGATGGAAGCTGGAGCTTCAACCACACGCCAGGCGATGCCTGTAGCGGATTCCCCAGCCCCGGTAGCAAAACCTCGAAAATGGGGGCGACCGGTTTGGCGCTGATGACCTTCCTCGGTCGTGGCTTCACCCACGACAACACCACGCCACGCCGAAAGGAACACCTTAAGTATAAGAAGGCGGTCCGTCGGGGAATCTCCTACCTCATCAAACGCATGAAAGTCTCTGGCGACGCGGGACGACTCTTCGAAGCCAACGGCGAGTCGCATTCACACATGTACTGCCACGGCATTGCCGCTTGTGCGTTGGTCGAGGCATACGGCTTGACCAAGGATCCAGAACTTCGCGGCCCAGCCCAATACTCGCTCAATTACATCGTCAATGCCCAACATGCCGACGGCGGCTGGCGCTATTTGCCAGGCGAACCAGGCGATACTTCGGTCCTCGGTTGGCAATTGATGGCTTTCAAGAGTGGAAAACTTTCCTACCTGAATGTACCCAACCATGTCTATCCGCAGGCGGCAAAATTCCTTGACTCCGTGCAGCAGAATGGGGGAGCGGAGTACGGCTACTTGCCGTCGGGTGGCCACGGGGCCACGCTCTCGACAAGTTCCATTGGACTCCTCTGCCGAGTCTACCTCGGCTGGGAGCAGGACCATCCAGGCATTCAACGTGGCGCTGAACTACTCAGCGCCGCTGGACCGCATCGCACCAACATGTACTACAACTACTACGCAACGATGTTCATGTATCAGTTCGGCGGACCGCACAATCCAACCTGGACGAAATGGCACAAGGAGATGATCCCATACCTGCTTGAGACACAAGATCAAAAAGGCGGCGTCCATCGTCGAGGCAGTTGGCACTTCGCCGGCGACGGGCTGGAAAACGGCATGAGCGATACCGGAGGACGGCTCTACAACACCGCCTTGGCGGCCATGACACTTCAGTCCTGCTACCGCTACGAGCGAGTCTACGAAGAGAAGAAATTCAACACGAAGCCGTGGATTGTCGACGGGCCCGATTCAGCTCTAGCGATGCAACTACATGAATAGTCGCAACGTGAGCAGCGTGACTTCTGCCTATAAGGATTCTTCGGTATTCGATCCGATAAAACGGAACGACATTCGACAACCAAACCACCGGCGGCGCCCTATTCTCTTCTCCTTTCCTCGCCAGGGCGTTCGCCGGTCTCTCTACTTGCCTGCGGTCTTGTGACCTTTAGCCGGGTTTTTCGCAGTCGTCCGATTATGCTGCTCACAGGCTGCCAACTTGGGAGCTGGCTTTGGGGGCCCAGCTACAATTCGGCCCCATTTCCTGCCTAGCGTCGCGGAAAGCCACATTTCATTTGAACTTACGGCACCGTACCCCGGCGCCAGCCGGCCATTTTTGTGCAATGATTGAGGTAATGAATTCCGCGTCTCGCGGTCTACCTCGTCTGTCATCTTCTCCCTGCGGTAGCACGAATGTCGAAACAACTCGAACAAGCAATTCACGAGAAAACTGCCGTCGTTGGCGTCATTGGCCTGGGCTACGTCGGCCTCCCGTTGATTCAGGCCTTTGTTGCCGCTGGCTTCCGCACCATGGGCTTCGACGTCGACCAGAAAAAAGTCGACATGCTCAACGGTGGCGAGAGCTACATCGGACACATCGACGCGGCCGCCATTACCAGGTGTATTGAAGAGAAGAAGTTTGAGCCGACGGCCGACATGTCGCGTTTGTCGGAAGCGGACGCCTTGTTGATCTGCGTGCCGACTCCGTTAACCGACAGCCGCGATCCCGACCTGAGCTACGTTAAATCGACGGCTGAGCAAATCGCCAAAGTGCTCCGCCCTGGTCAACTGGTCGCGTTGGAAAGCACCACCTACCCTGGCACGACGCAAGATGAGATGTTGCCAATCTTGCAAGAGAGCGGTCTAACCGCGGGCAAGGATTTCTTCGTCGCCTACAGCCCCGAGCGAGAAGATCCCGGCAACCCCGACTTCTCGGCCAGCGGCATACCCAAGGTCGTCGGTGGCTTGGATGAGACGAGCTGCGCACTTGCATCGGCACTCTACCGACATGCGGTGGTCGAAGTCATCCCTGTCGCCAATCTAGAAGTTGCTGAAGCTTGTAAGATTCTTGAGAACACCTATCGCTCGGTCAACATCGCGATGGTCAACGAACTGAAAATGTTGTTCGATCGCGTCGGCATCGATGTTTGGGAAGTGATTGAAGCGGCCAAGACGAAGCCGTTCGGCTTTCAAGCTTTCTATCCCGGCCCTGGTCTCGGCGGACACTGCATTCCGATCGACCCGTTCTATCTAAGCTGGGTTGCCCGGCGGCACGGCATGACAACGCGGTTCATCGAGCTGGCAGGCGAGGTCAACACCGGAATGCCGCGTTACGTGATCTCCCGATTGGCGACGGCCCTCAACGACCACGGAAAGCCGATCCGCGGAAGCAAGATCTGCATTCTCGGTATGGCGTACAAGAAGGACGTGGACGATCCGCGCGAGAGCCCCTCGTTCGAGCTGATGGATCTACTGCGTGAGGCCGGCGCGGAGATCAGCTACAGCGACCCGCACGTGCCGACACTTCCGAAGATGCGTCACCACGACGTGCCGGATCTCTCCAGCCAGGAGCTGACGCCAGGGTTCCTGGCTGCCCAGGACTGCGTGCTAATCGCGACCGCCCACACGAAGTTCGACTACGACGCAATCGTCGAGCATTCGCAACTAGTCGTCGACACCCGCAATGCGACCGCGGATGTGACCGAGGGACGAGAGAAGATCCGCAAGGCGTAGAGCCCTCTGCCGCTAGACCAGCAGACAACCATCACTTCGTCGCATCCCGGCTGAACCGATCGGCCCAGTAGATTGGTGTTGGCAATCGCCGTGGACCAAGCGTCCGCAGCGTTACGTCCCGGCATGTCTGTAGATCGACAAGATTGCCTGGCGAAACGTAGAGGGCCTTTCGTGTACCACTCGGCGGCCAGATCGCCCAGCCGAGTTGTTCCGCTTCTTGAAGCACCGGCGCGACCTCGATTGTTGCTGCAGCTCTCGTTTCATCACTCCCGGGCAGGTAGCGAATCAGCTCGGCCGGCCCCGCCTTACCGATCAGCCGCTTTTTGGTCACACCCATGGTTGGTCGATTAAGCAGTACCCCCAACATTGAGGCGATGCCCATACGACGCGGATGTAGCAGGCCACTACCGTCGACCATGAATAAGCCGATAGGAGGTCCCGTTCTCGCCACGTCCTCCAGTAACTGCAAAAGCACGGGTAGCTCGCGAAAAGCCAAATACGAAGAGATATACGGAAACGATATCGGGCGACGCGCAATGCACGACCAGACCGGCTCAGACATCGACGCTCCTGCATTCGCTCCAACATCGATAACAGCACATGCCGCAACTGCCCGGCCGTTGCCATAGGAAACGTCCAGCCCGGCAACGAGTGCAGGCGTCTCTGCCGGCGTCGTGAGCCTCAGCTGGTCCCTCAACTCACATTGCTGCTCTCGAAGGGCAGCAAGCGGCCGATCCGAATGAAAATCATCAAAGCCGAATTCTTCTAGATTGACCGTCTGCTCATCCCGCTTGGTCGCATCAATGGCCACACCCTCCCGTTCCAGCAATTCGCGTTTGTCTTGAACACCCCCTCCGACAAACGCTCCCAATTCCCCGCCCGCTCGGACGACGCGGTGTGTCGGCAACTCGGCAGCTTCCTGATCGCGGATCAAGACTTGACCGACCCATCGAGCCGCCACGCGATCACCGAGTGCATCCGCCAGGCCACCATAGGTGGCAACACGCCCAGCGGGCAGCTGCGCCACGAGATCCCAGAGTACAGCACGTAGGTCAGGGGGATCGCATCGCAAGTCCATATCGGTCGAAAAAGCGTGCCGTCGGGCCGCCAATGTACTGAGTTGAGGTTGATCTGATGACCGCTTTTCGTTGTATTGTAGGGGCGAGCATCGCATTCATCATCCTAGTTCAACCGCCACACAATGCGCCGTGCCCAGAGGGTACGCCTTTATTCATGCCCAAGATCCGTAGAATTCTCGTCACCGGCGGCGCCGGCTTCCTCGGTTCGCACCTTTGCCAACGGCTTGTCGAGGCGGGTCACGATGTGATCTGTCTAGACAACTTCTTTACCAGCCAGAAAACAAACGTGACGGACCTGCTTGGCGAACCCAACTTTGAACTGATTCGCCATGACGTCACGCATCCGATCTGGTTGGAAGTCGACGAAGTCTACAACCTGGCCTGCCCTGCAGCGCCCGGACACTACCAATTCAACCCGATCAAGACGATGAAGACTTCGGTCTCCGGGGCAATTAACGTGCTAGGCATCGACAAGCGCTGCCGTGCCAAAGTATTGCAAGCTTCCACCAGCGAGGTTTATGGGGACCCAGAAGTTCACCCTCAGCCGGAGTCGTATCGCGGTTCCGTCAATCCAAT
>CAYLRE010000278.1:0-6544 GCA_964385715.1 uncultured Planctomycetaceae bacterium | reverse complement strand
CGGGGTAGTGCCGTGACGGCGTGGCGTGATAACTCTGAGCGGTGATCTCGACGCCAATGAAGATCAGAATCGGAAACACGATCGCTTTCGGCACGATCAAGTAGATGATACTGAAATAACCCAGCACGCCCGCGGTTCCTATGAAGAGCGCCGTCGCCAGCGTGTACCCTGCGCGGCCTCCCATCGCCTTGTAGGCCGGATGTCCGATGTAGGGTGTGGTCTGCACCACGCCACCGCACAGGCCGGAGACGAGCGTAGCCAGCCCTTCCGTGGCGATAACTTGACGCGTGTCGTATTCGTCCCCTGCCGACGCAGCACTCTCCACGCAATCGATGCCGCCGATGATCGTCCCCAAGGCGAACGGAATCACGAGCGGCAAATAATGGAACGAATCTTGGAAGGCGGTCACCCAGCCAAACCTGAAGGACTCGAGCCAGCCCGTCGGCATCCACATTACCTCGGGAGCCGGCGGCACTTCGCGTCCCAAGGTGCCAGTCCAAAGCATCGCGTAGTAAAGGACGAGACCGATCCCCAACGCCCCCAGAGCTCCCGGCACTCTTCCCGGCAGAGGCACCCTGGCCACCAAGGCCGTCAGGATGACTGCCAATGAAACAAAACCAACGATCACCGCGTTCGCCACATCAACAAACGGCATGAAGCTGATCAAAACCAATGCGACCGCCGCTAGCGACCCCAACAGGCCTGCCCTGGGCACGACGCGACGAATCCAGCCGCTCCCAAGCGAACAGACGATCTTGAAGAGCCCGCTAAAGATGACGGCGCAGACACCGACCCGCCACGCATAAAATGCGGCCGCCTCGGGTTCATAGCCCCAATCCTGTTTCGCGCTGAGATAGGCTGGCCCCAGCACAAAGAAGATCATGCCGAAGGTGCTAGGGGTGTCCAGGCCGAGCGGCATCGCAGTCACATCCGACCGGCCTGTCCGCTTCGCCAAGCGGGTGGCCATCCAGGTAAAAGCGAGATCGCCAAACAGAACCCCGATCGCCGTACCCGGAATCATGTAACCGAGGGCAATATTTTCAGGAAATCCGAACGCCGAGTTGAGCAGCGAGACAATTAGAATCAGGCCGGCGACATTGTCTAACGTCAAGCCAAAAAAGGCGTTAACGTCGCCGATAGCACACCATTTATATCGATTCGCCACTTCTAAAGTCCGACGGGTACAAGAATTGCGACTCCTGGGCGGTGAGTGTAAGTCGCCGGCCCCGAACGTGTCAATTTGAAGCAAATTGCACCCGAGCGGAACTTTTGCGGGCCTGAGGGGGTACAATGAGCCGAGACGTTCGGGCGGGATCGCACACTTCCCTTCAAAATTGGCAAATCTGCCTACCTAAAAAGGCCCGAACCCTGTTGGACCGGACTGCGTAGAAGAGCATGAGCCCCAGCACAACCACATCAAAAGACCTGTCTGGCGACGAAATGGAGCTAGACCGATCCGACGAAAGTGACGAAAGCCTGCTGGCGACGTACTGCGCCACCGGTGAGCTGGCAGCCTACGATCAGCTCGTCCATCGTTACGAACGGGAAATCTACAGCTACCTGAGGCGTTTTCTTGGAAACTCGGAGATGGCGGAAGACGCGTTCCAAGGGACATTCCTGCAGGTCCACTTGAAATGCGGCCAGTTCCAGCAAGGACGTCGATTTCGCCCCTGGCTCTATAGCATAGCCACCAACCAAGCGATCGATCTTCAGCGGAGAAATAAGAGACACAAATCGGTCAGCCTCGACACGGGCCGACAAGCCGAAGACGACGAGCTCGGTTCTCTTGTCGATCTGCTGGTAAATAATGAACCAGGGCCAGTTGCCCGACTTGAAGGGTCTGAACGCCGCGATTGGATTCGAAATGCGGTCGCGGAGCTTCCTGAAACTTTACGTAGCGCCGTAACACTCGTTTACTACCAAGGGCTGAAATACCGCGAAGCGGCCGAGGCCCTGGGAGTTCCCGTCGGAACCGTGAAGAGCCGTTTGCATTCCGCACTGCTCAAGCTCAACCAAGCATGGCACCAAGGCGAATGAATCTCCCAGCAAGAAGCCGCGACGGAATACGGAATATCCTTCCGTCGTGCAGGAGCAACGATTAGACGATGAAAGATGAGTTAGTAGGTTACGTACTTCGCGCGCTCGACGCCGATGTGCACGACAGCGTTGACATCGAATTGGAAAAGGATCCTAAGCTGATCCACGATCTTGTCGTGCTACGCGATTCATTTGAACCGTTGGCAGCCGACGAGGGACACATCGACCCTCCGGCAGGATTGGCCAGTCGTTGCTGCCAGGAGGTTCGACGGCAAAACGTTGTTCAGCCGGCAGCTGCTGCCGCATTGAAAGACACGCTGACAACAGGCTCACGCCGCAGCTCTCGCTGGAGTTTCTCCGACTTGGCAATTGCCGCCGGTGTCTTGATTGCCCTCGGAATCGTGGCCGTCCCTACCGTCAATCACAGTCGCTTCAGTGCTCAACTAATGAGCTGCCAGAACAATCTCCGCCAGGTAGGGCAGGCGCTTCTGGCCTACAGTTCACATGACCCCGCCGGCACATTCCCAGCCATCATGGCCAACGAGCACAGCGGCCAGCCGAGTTCGTACGCGACGACGCTCGTCAGTCAGAACCCCGACCTCGATCACAGAGCCTTTCTTTGTCCATCGGCCGTTCAAGGCGATGGTCGCCAGCCGTGCCAGCCCTCGGAGTTAATTGAGCTGGAGAAGTCGAGTGAGATGACCGAGCTGGATCGCCTACTGGCACAGCAAGGTGGCAACTACGCATACACGCTCGGGCACCGCGACGCTCGCGGCGTTCAACGAACACGCAATCTAAATCGCCCTACATTTGCCATCATGGCGGACGCCCCCTGCCCGAGCCACAACTTCGTGAAGACAAGCCATCATGGCAGTTGTGGGCAGAATGTACTGTTTGAAGACGGTCACGTCGGGTACGAAGAAAACTGCAAACTGACTGGCTGCCACGACGACGACCTGTTCCACAACCGCAATAATGAAATCGCCCCCGGTGTCGACCAGGACGATGCGGTCGTTGGCAATCCCTTTGCTCGAACCCGCCAACCCTAAGGCAACCGACCCGGCAACGGCCGGCACACGACAAATTTATCTCCAAGGCAGTCTTGCGACTGCCTTTTTTTGTCCCTTTTGAAACGCTGGCCAGGGAACAAGACACGCTCCAGACACCACGACAGCTGCTTTGACGGCTGGCGACATCATGGGCAACAGAGACTCGACAAGTGTTGCAAAAATGCCACATCACCTCCGGCGGCAGATCGGCAATCAGGCCCCACAAAAACGCCTCAGAACACTTGAATCAGCCTGTTTTTCAGGCCTTCTGAGGAGAATCAGCCCCCGCCAGAACAATTGGCATCCTGTTTGCCTTTGCTAGGGACCATCACGACGAGCATTCCGCTTACGCATTCCCCTAGCGAGAGTAACGACGAGAACATGCAGCCGACGGTCCCCGAGTTTCAGAGTGACGAGATGCACGCGTGCGATCTCGTCGAAGTTGCCATCCGAGTTGTCGAACACGCCCGCGAGATCGTTGAGTCGCCCATGTCTAGGCAGCCAGACATGGAGGCATACTGGTCGAACGCGACCTGCCGGTTCTCACGATGGGGTACCGCCTTTCGCGAAATCGCGGCTCAGGATCACACCGCCGCCGAGGACGTCGCCCAAGGAAAAGATCAGATTGAGTTCGAAGAAATTACGCCGGAAGCCGAACGCGCACGAACGGCTGGTAGGGCGTTGCTCGAAGAAATATTCATCAGCGAACCGTTGACCCGGGTGTGGGCCGCCTGTCTCGTAGCCCGAGACCGGTACCATGATACCGACAACTGCGAATCGATCGTCCGTACGATCGCGGAAAAACACGCCGAGTTCAGCCACCGAGCGCTGAACCTCATCGCCGACCAAGGAACCCTGGACTGGAAGAGTGCTGTCCAGCTCAATCGCCTGCGACGTCGCAGCGAACGCTGGGGGGACGTGCTCATTGCCCGTCTCAATGACCTGGCCCAAGACCAAGAGAACTTGAACGTGAATGAATTCGCGTTCGACGAGAGCAGGGCGGCGGACTTCGCCACCGACTTCGGCGAGAACTCCAATCCAAAGGCCCACCAGACTGCCTGGAATCTGGCCGTTACCTCCTTGAGATCAGGCGTGTCGAGCGCCCGCCCAGCGAGCCCCAATGCTGACCTGAACTTTCAGATCGCCTGGAATGTCGTCTCCGCCTTCGACGCCGATACGTTTGAAGCGACCGGTCCGTTTCGCTCGCTGTGGCTCCACCGACTCGACAATCACACCGACCAAGCGCAAGAGCTTGTCGATGAGTATCTAACGCACATGGCTTAGCCCCTACCGGTACAGCGTTAGATTCTGGTGCACTGCTCTTGGCGGAAATCAAACTCCTGCCCACGTGCCATAAGCGCTGGTACGAGCGCGTGACATACGCACCACTTCGCCTAGCCTAAAATCGAACGCCGCGCCGCACTTGGCGACAACTGCGATTCTAGTCTTTGTTCCAGCGGTCGCCTTTTCTTTCCAACGGTGCTTCTCGCGCCGCCGCGGCACCTCGTCGCGAACCGCTCTCTGCCTGCCGCCACAGCTTGCATGTTGCTATGGCCCCAGTTGGCTAGTCGCAGTATTATTACTGCGATGACACTGCGCAGCCGCCCCAGATTGCCAGGGCGACATTACCACGGCAGCCCCAACACCAGCCACTCATACCAAACCAGACTTATGCAAGTATTGCCAAGCCGTTCGCATTCGACATATCTATCTCTAGCACTCGCGGTAGCGCTTTCGCTGAGCGGCTGCGGCGGTGGCGGCAACGAGAAAGCGAAGAATACGGACGCCGATCCCTCAGACGCTGCTGCGGCTAGTACCGCGACGGCTCCGGTCGACGCTGAGCCAGCCGAAAACGCGCCGGCAGTTGACTCTCGCGCCGCCTTGCTCTCTGGCGCCCCGCCGATTGAAGTTGAGATTGACGGAAAGAAGTGGGTGACTTCCAAACCCGGTCCATCCGGCGATCCTCGCGCAAAAAAAGGCGGCAGCCTTAAGACGTCGATTAATGGCTGGCCTGCAACGCTACGAACCGTCGGCATTGCGTCGAACACGTACCTAAATTCCATCGTGGAAGGGATGTGCTACGAATCGCTCTGTGGAATGCACTCGGTCACGCTCGATACGACCCCCAAGCTGGCAACGCATTGGCACATTTCAGAAGACAAGATGACGTTCCGTTTCCGCATTAACCCGAAAGCCCGCTGGGCGGACGGAAAACCAGTCACGGCGGACGACGTTATCGCAACCTATCGCCTCAGTCAGGACGATGGACTGGTCGATCCAATGTGGAAGCAGATCATGGGCAAGCTCCACGAACCGAACAAGCTGTCCGACCTTGAGATCGAAGTGAAATGCCGCGTGAAAGACTGGCGCAATTTCATCTCTTTCTCGCAAATGAGCATTCTACCTGCCCACGAACTAAACAAAGTCACGGGCGAAGAATACTTAAAGAAATACAATTTCAGCTATCCGGTCGGCACCGGGCCCTACAAGGTTCAGCCGAAGGATATCAAGAAGAGCCAATCTATCACGCTTACTCGTCGTGACGACTATTGGGCCAAGGATGAAGCGGCTAACGTCGGGCTGAACAATTTTGACCGCGTCCACTTTATCGTCATTCGCGAACAACGCCTGGCCCTGCAAAAGGCCATGAAAGGCGACCTCGATTTCTATCCGGTATACACGGCCAAATGGTGGGTCGAGGACCTTGACCCATCCGAATCGAGAGCCATCGCCCGCGGTCTTCTCGTTCGACAAAAAGTCTTTACGAAAAACCCCGTTGGTGTTCAGGGCATGGCCGCCAACATGCGTGACCCGATACTCGCGGACGTCCGAGTCAGGAAAGCACTAAGTCACTTGTACGATCGCCGAACGCTGATTACTGAGTTCGCCTTCGACGAGTACATTCCGTCGAAGTCCTACTTCCCCAATAGCGACGCCGAGAACCCGAGCAATGCCATGGCGGAGTACGACCCAAATCTCGCCGGCAAACTCCTGGCAGACGCTGGCTGGAAAACCCGGGACACCGACGGATATCTCACAAAAGATGGAAAGCGATTGAGCCTGTCACTTCTCTACCGCAGCCAAGGCTTCGAAAAATACCTAACCGTCTTCCAGAGTGCGTGCAAGCGAGCCGGCATTGAAATCGAACTCAAACTCGTGACGCCGGAGACCCACTGGAAAAACATGATGGACCGCAAGTTTCAACTAGCGGGTATGGCCTGGGGAGCAATCCTGTTTCCTTATCCCAAGTCCAACTGGTCAAGCGAAATGGCGCACAAGAAAGGCAGCAACAATATCACGGGCGTCAGCAGTGACAAGATTGATGCGATTATCGAGAAGTACGACGCGGAGTTTGATCTCGAGAAGCGAAACGCGCTTCTGCGTGAACTCGATGGCGAGCTATACTCGCTAATACCCTACGTTCTTGAATGGTACTCGCCGGCAGAAAGATTGCTGTA
>CAYLRE010000277.1:0-6570 GCA_964385715.1 uncultured Planctomycetaceae bacterium | reverse complement strand
ATTTCGGCCACGCTCGCCAGTAGCAAGCAGAAGGTGGAGGACATTATCAGCTTGGGCCCCGGAGCGATTCTGCAGTTTGAAAAAGGCTGCGACGAACTGCTCGAATTGCGGGCGGGTGGTCGCCTCATTGCTCGCGGCGAAGCGGTCAAGGTCGGCGACAAGTTCGGCCTGCAGATCAAGGCGATCGAACTGCCCGAAGAACGATTCACCAAGCTCGGGTAATCGGCGGCGCTGGCAATCGCCAGCGCCCGTGTCTTTGAGCGACGCCCCGAAGCTTAGTGACGCCCCGAAGCTTAGCGACGCTGGTCACGTCTGGCGGGAGCAGCTAGACTAGCTTCTTGCTCTGGATGCCTTTGCGGATCGACCGCAGGCATCTTTTCACACTCGTGGCGCGACCGATGATTTTTGTGCTCGATAACTACGACTCGTTCACCTACAACCTCGTGCAGCGGTTGGGCGAGATCGATCCGTCGCTCGACTTACACGTGGAACGCAACGATCAGGTGACCGCTGAGCAGGTTGCCGAATTGGCGCCGTCGCACGTTATCGTCTCGCCGGGTCCTTGCACGCCTAACGAAGCCGGGATTTCGCTAGAACTGGTTCGCGAAATCGCCGGCAAGGCACCGCTGTTAGGCGTTTGCCTCGGCCATCAATCGATCGGCCAGGCGTTTGGGGCGGAGATTGTACTGGCCGACCGCCTGATGCATGGCAAGACCGACCAGATTCATCACAACGGTCAGGGGCTGTTCGCGGGGATTGAAACGCCGATGATCGCCACGCGATACCACAGCCTGATCATCAAGCCCGACACGCTCGGCGATGAGTTCGAGGTCTGTGCCTGGTGCGAGCCGGCCGATGGGGAGCGGGAGATCATGGGCATTCGTCACAAAGAGCAACCGATCTTCGGGGTGCAGTTCCACCCGGAGAGTTTCTTGACCGAGAGCGGCGTCACGCTGTTGGAAAACTTCTTGAAGGTTCGCTGAGACAAACGTTCTTCAGGCCGGCGCAATGATCACCATTTCCGAGGCGCTCGCGCATGTGCTGCAGCGGACGCAGGCGAACAGTCCGCAGGGGGCGTCTTTGCGCGAAGCGGTCTCTCATGTGCTGGCCCAAGATGTGACCAGCGATATCGATTCGCCGCCCCACGATAAGAGCCTGGTCGACGGTTACGCGGTGAGGGCCGCGGATGTGAATCGACTGGCTAGCGGTCGTGCGACGGAGCCGGTGGAGCTTGTCGTGGTAGAAGAAGTTACCGCCGGGGCCGTGCCAGAGATCGAGCTGACCAGCGGTCAGGCAACGCGAATCATGACCGGAGCCCCGCTGCCCGCTGGTGCCGACGCCGTGGTGATGGTCGAAGAGACCCACTGGCAAGAAGAAGACGGCACGCCACTGGGCGTCGTGCGAATCGATCGTGAGCAGGTCGAGGTTGGGCAACACATCATGCCGCGGGCCACGGCGATGCGACAGGGACAACAGGTGCTTTCCGCCGGCTGCACATTGCGCGACGTGGAAATTGGGCTGCTGGCGGAAGTCGGTTGTGCCGACGTGATGGTGGTGCCACGTCCACGCGTGGCGGTGCTGCCGACCGGGAATGAGCTGGTTGATCCGACGGTCGTGCCAACAGCTGGCAAAATTCGCAATAGCAACGGACCAATGTTGTTGGCGGCGGCCGAGCGGGCGGGAGCGTGGGGTGTCGATCTTGGAGTCGCACGAGACGACGAAGAGTCGCTCCGTGAGTTGATCAGCCAGGGGCTGTCGGCCGACGTGTTGTTGCTCTCTGGCGGCGTATCGGCCGGCGTACTCGATCTGGTGCCCAAGGTGCTCTCGGACTTGGGCGTGGTCGAGGTATTTCACAAAGTACAAATCAAACCGGGCAAGCCAGTCTGGTTCGGCGTGGCCTCTTCCAGCAGCAGTAAAGCGAGTAGTGATTCGCCGACGCTCGTGTTTGGGCTGCCAGGCAATCCGGTCAGCAGTCTGGTCTGTTTCCACGTCTTCGTGGCTCCGGCGCTGGCGAAGCTAGCTGGTCGAGATGGTGCTTCCGCGGAGACTTTTTCGGTGGAGCTGGCGGCCGAGTTTGAGCATCGTGGACCGCGACCGACTTACCACCCGGTCCGGTTAGAAGTTGACGGCGACCGGCGACGGGCGACCCCCCTGCACTGGCATGGTTCGTCCGATCTGCGAACGCTGGCGGAGGCGAATGGATTGGCTCTATTTCCGGGGGGTGATCGGCATTATTCCGAGGGCGATACGGTCGAGTGCATGCACTTCTAGATTTGGCCTCCGGCGCTCGGCCTTTCCGGGAGTGTGTCCTCCCGCACGCGGCGGCAATTCTGGACGAGACCCGGTGCTAGCAGGTACCATAACGGACTGACAACAGGCCGCCGGGCAGCGGGGCAATACCTACCTTGGGCCGTTCGCGGGAGCCAAGTCCGTCTGGTGTTGCTTCGCGAAACGCCGTATCTTTCGCGGTTTACAGCCAAAACGACGAGCCGCCGACTCTGGCACAATTGCGCCGGAGTTTAAGAGTGACTGCGCACAAGAAGTGCGCGCGACCATGCGGACATAGAAACGCAGACACAGAAGAACTGTGGCACAAGCTGACCTCGTCCAACACGAATCGACTTCGCGCAAGAAATCGACCGCGCGAAAGTT
The DNA here is from genome assembly GCA_964385715.1 of uncultured Planctomycetaceae bacterium. Classification (GTDB taxonomy): domain Bacteria; phylum Planctomycetota; class Planctomycetia; order Pirellulales; family UBA7805; genus MB-PLM-2. Next base: position 3,918 of record CAYLRE010000277.1, on the reverse strand, counting down.
GCCCATGCGCGGCAGCGAAGCAACCGGTTCTGGCGGTGCGCAGCGATGGTATCTGTCGACGCTCGCCATGGCTTCCTTTGGCAGCTTGGCCATGTGGTTGGCATTGCCTCCGTTTGACTTCTGGCCGCTCGCCTGGGTAGCGCCGATGTTCTGGTTGGCGCTCGTTCGGCGTCCTTCGCTCGACGGCTCTCGTCCTTATCTAAAGATCTATTTGGCCGGCTTCTTGTTCTGGTTGGCGACGATTCACTGGTTGACGCTACCGCATCCGGCGGCCAGCCTCGGCTGGATTGGGCTTTCCTGGTATCTGGGATTCTATGTTCCGCTGTTCGTGGCAATTTCCCGTCTTGCTGTGCACCGTTTGAAGGTGCCGCTATTTGTAGCCGCACCGGTGGTTTGGACCGCGCTGGAAGTGGTGCGGGCGCACTTCGGCGGAGGCTTCCTGATGGCGGCCCTCGGGCACACGCAGTACCACTGGATTACGGTCATTCAGATCAGCGATTTAGTCGGTGCTTACGGGGTCAGCTTTGTAATCATGCTGGTGGCGGCCTGCCTGACTGAGATGTTGCCGATCGCGGGCAGGTCTCTCTCGTTGCGACCTTTGATTCCACTCACCATCGCGCTGGCCGCAGTGCTTCTGTACGGTTACCAGCGGCAATCGGATTCAGCGGAGTCTGGTTCACCGGCGGCGGACGAGGTTGTCCAAGTCGGACCGACCATCGCCCTGGTCCAAGGCAGCATCGATACCGAGTTCGGTGGCGACATTGCGGCGCGACAGAGGCGAATCTACGAGCAGTACAAAGGGCTTACCGCGCAGGCTTTGCGCGACGCGGAGCACCAGAAGACGAAGATCGATCTGGTCGTTTGGCCGGAGTCGATGTATCCGCTGCCTGTGGTGTTCGTGGATGATATCGACCATGACGAGGCGGTCGGTGCCACGGATAGTGACGAGTCGAATCCCGCGTCGGTCGATCCGCATCAAAGCGAAGAAGATATAGCTCTTCAAAACATTCATCGCGCGGTAACCGATATCGCACGAACCGCGTTCGGTTATCAGCGAGGTTCGGCCGGGATCGGAACGAACATCCTGTTTGGCGCGGACACGGCCAGTTTCGACAACGGCAGTAAGAAGCCCCGCTACTACAGCACTTCGTTGTTGGTCGATTCCTCAGGTTCTTTGGTGAACAAGTACAACAAGATGCATCCCGTGATGTTCGGGGAATATGTTCCGCTCGGGGGCTTCTTTCCTTCGCTCTATAGGTTGACTCCGTTACGAGGTGGACTGAGTGCTGGCGATCACCCGGTGGCGTTCACAGTCGGCGGTGTGACGGTGGCCCCCAACATTTGCTACGAGACGGTGATTCCGCATTTGATTCGACGCCAGGTCGCCGAGCTGACCGAGTACGGCCAGGAGCCGGCGGTTCTGATCACGCAGACGAACGATGGTTGGTTCTGGGGTTCGGCCGCCCTCGACATGCATTTGATCTGCGGTGTGTTCCGCGCTGTCGAATGTCGCAAGCCGCTGTTGATTGCGGCCAACACGGGAATCTCCGCCTGGATCGACGCTGATGGCCGGCTCGTCGAGCAGTGCGGCAAACGGAAACAACAGGTGATTGTCGCGCGGCCCAAGATCGACGAGCGGCGGAGTCTTTACGTTCGCGGTGGTGACTGGTTCGGCTGGTCGTGCGTGTTACTGACGGCGCTGGTGGTGCCGCTCGGCCGTCGCGAGAAGAAAAAAGCGGAGATGGCCTGCGAGATCGAGGGAGAAACGAGCGGGTAACCGGTGGGGCACGGGTCGCCAATCTGTCCTATTCTTGGATGGTGGGCTGCGAAAGTGCCGCCAGGTGGCCAAGAGGGGCCAAAAGCCGCCCTGGCACCCTGGTCGCAAAACCTTACAGCGGAAGCATTAACGTAGCCTGGCTCGGTTCCTATGAGGGGGGTCGGGTTGTGACGGCCTAAAGCCTGGAATTACTCAGGGTTAGGCTGATTTTGTTGACACTTTTTTTGGGCCGCAATTATACTGGGTGAGTTAGGCAAGCTCGTGAGGCAAGCTGGTCGCCTATCTCTCTTCAGGTCAAAAGGTTAAGGAACGGCTCGATGAATCTTGTCGGTAAGATCTTCGTTTTTCTCGTCTTTGTGATGAGTCTCGTGTTTGCATCGTTTTCGGTGATTGTTTATTCATCGCATACGAACTGGCGCGACGAAGTGCTTCGCAAAGAAGCGGTTGGTAACAAAGCCTTGGGCTACAAGTACCAACTCGAGTACGAGCAGGACCAAAACAAGGAGCTGCAACGACAGCTTTCGGAGACCCAGGACAAGGTTGTGCAGCTGTTGTCGGAGCGACGTCAGGTGGTTGCCAAACTAGAGGCCGAGAAAGAACGCCTCTTGGACAGCCAGGCCGAAACGAAGAGCACTTATCTGGCTCTGCTCGATACCCACAACAATAAGTTGGCGGAAGTCGAAAATACGACCAAAGAAATTCGTCGCGTCCAGGAGGTGATTGCGAGCCTTCGTCAGCAAATCAAGAGTCAACAAGAAACGATCGATAAGTCGGCCGACGACTTGATCGTTCGTACCGAAGAGATTCACCAGCTGCAGGGAGAGACGACGCGACTCGCTGAGACCAAAGAGGTGCTCGTCGAGCAAGTTGCCAAGGCCAAGATTTTGATCGACGAAATCTCGGGCGGACAAGCGAATATCGAAACCCCGCCGCAAGACTTCGCCACGCCGCCGCCCGTCGAAGGCGTCGTGTTGGCCGTGCGAAATCGAGACAAGGACACCTTCGTTGAACTATCGCTCGGCTCTGATGACGGCTTGATGCGAGGTCACGTGTTGCAGATCTATCGCGGTGAGCGATACCTGGGCGACATCGTGGTCACTCACACGCAGGCCGATCGTTCGGCCGCCCGCGTCGACCGTGCCCGTCGTCAGGGTCCGATCCAGGTCAAAGACCGATTTGAATCGCGACGTTCGCTCAAACAGCGAATCTAATTGAAGAGAGAGAATCACGAGTCCGTTCTAGAGAAGTGGCAACTGCGAAAGAGACCGAATTAGGAAGCAACGATCGTGGCAAGAAAAAAGAAGACCAAGGCTGCCAAGCCCAAGAAGGTGAAGGCCAAGAAGACAAAGGCCAAAAAGCCGTCTGCGGCTCCAGAGTTCCAGAAACAGCGGGCCGACGTCTACACCATGATGATGATTGTGGCCTTCCTGGCACTCACGCTAGGGTCGGTGTTGCTCTATTTGGAGAATGAGCGGTACAACTGGGACTTCAAAGCAGAAGAATACAAGAAGCGAGCCTCCGTCTCCCCGACGCAGGTCGAGGTGCCAGGCGCGAATCAGACGTGGCTCGCGTAAGTCACGCATTAGGAATCACGAACCCAAAATAATTTTGGCGAGCAAGGATGCTCAATCGAATTCTAGGACTGCTAGGCGATGACCTGGCAATCGATCTCGGGACTGCCAACACGTTGATCAGCGTGCCGGGTGAAGGTCTCGTTCTCAATGAACCCTCTGTCGTGGCGGTCGATGCCGGCGATGCCAAGGTTCTTTCCGGCGGTTGCGCGGTAGGTCACCTCGCTCGACAGATGCTCGGCCGTACGCCCGACTCGATTGAAGTCGTTCGCCCGATGCGGGAAGGGGTGATTGCGGACTTCCAGCTCTGCGAGGCGATGCTTCGCTACTTCATTCGCAAGGCCCGCTCGCGCCGCGTCGGTGTTGGTCCGCGCGTTGTGATTAGTGTGCCTGGTTGTATCACGCCGGTCGAGAAGCGGGCTGTCTACAACAGCGCCCAACGTGCCGGGGCACGGCAAGTCTTTCTGATCAGCGAAGCCAAGGCGGCCGCCATTGGCGTCGGACTGCCGATTGCCGAGCCGGTTGCCAGTATGATCTGCGACATCGGTGGCGGCACGACGGAAGTCGCCG
>CAYLRE010000276.1:0-6570 GCA_964385715.1 uncultured Planctomycetaceae bacterium | reverse complement strand
GCGGCTCCTGCGGTGGCAGCTGGAAATGGCATCCATGAACATCTTCCTCTACGAGTTCCTCACCGGCGGCGGTTTCTATTCGATCGGTGAATCGCCCCAGGCGAGCCCTTCCCTGCTGCAAGAAGGGGCGGCCATGGTGCAGGCCCTGGCGGAGGACCTGCTTGCCACAGGCGATATTCAGCTGCACCTCTTTCGCGACACGCGTGTCAGCTCGCTCCCCCTGTTGACCGGCGACACGAACGAGGTCGCGCACGGTCTCACAATTCACGACATCGACGGCGAGGCGGCTGAGCAAGCCAAGTTCGCCCAAATCGCCGCGGCGGCCGACTGGACAATCGTGATCGCGCCGGAGTTCGATGGCCTGCTGGCCGAACGTTGCAACTGGGTCCATGAAGCGGGCGGGCGGCTGCTCGGCCCAAGTTTAGCGACAATCGTCCTCACCTCCGATAAGCAGCGCACGGTCGAACATCTCGCGGCTCACGCGGTTCCCACGCCGAACGGAGTTTTCGTTCCCAAGGGCGAGCGGATGCCTGCGAACTTCCCCTGCCCGGCCGTTCTAAAAATGCGCGACGGTGCGGGGTCCACCAACTCCTCACTCCTGTCCGATGAAGAAGCACTTACCGCTCACGGCCCCGCAGCATTCGACACCCGGCTGGAACGCTACCAGCCTGGCACGCCGGTCAGTGTGGCGGTGCTTTGCGGACCGGGCCAGCCGTTGCCTCTGACGCCCTGCCAGCAGCGTATCGCCGATGACGGTCAATTCTCTTACTTGGGCGGATCGCTGCCACTACCGACTAACCTGAGCAAACGTGCCACATCGTTGGCGCGAGAGGCCATCGCGACACTGCCCGATCCGCTCGGGTATATTGGCGTCGATCTCGTGTTAGGCAGTAACGCATCCGACGACGTCGTGCTGGAAATCAATCCGCGTCTGACGACAAGTTACGTAGGGCTTCGCGCCGCAACGAACGACAATCTGGCTCGCGTCATGCTCGACATTGCCACCGGGCAAGCACACAACCCAACGTTCGACGATCGAGAACTCGAATTCAACGCGAACGGAACCGTACGCATCACCACGGACACTCCATCATGAGCTGGCTTGGCATCGATATCGGAGGGGCGAACCTGAAAGTTGCCAACGCAACCGGCTACGCGGCGTCGCGGGCGTTTCCGCTTTGGAAACATCCAGACCAATTGGCGGGCGAACTTGCCACTTTGCTGGAGGCGACTCCCACGGCCGAGAACATTGCGGTCACCATTACCGGGGAACTGGCCGACTGCTACAGCACTAAGGTCGAAGGTATCACGTCGATCGTTGACGCCATGACCGCCGCGGCAGGCGACCTCCCCTGCGCTTTCTATCAAACCACCGGCGATCTGGTCGGAGCCGAAGAAGCGAAGAGCACGCCATTCTTAACGGCGGCCTCGAACTGGCACGCGCTCGCTCGCCTGGCTGGTCGCATCGCACCGTCTGGCTTTTCGCTACTCGTTGACCTGGGCAGCACGACTTGCGATATCATTCCAATTGCTGACGGCAAACCGGTCGCGTATGGCACGAATGACCCCGAACGGCTTGCCCATCGCGAACTGGTCTACACCGGGGTCACGCGGAGTCCGCTCTGCGCTCTGGTCGACTCGCTGCCTTGGCGAGAGCTGGATTGCTCCATTGCCCAAGAGGTGTTCGCCACGACCTACGATGCCTACCTCTTGCTTGGCGATATGCCGGAAGCTCCCGAGGACACCAACACGGCCGACGGACGACCGGCGACGCTGGAAGCAGCCCACGACCGCCTGGCTCGTTCGATCTGCGCCGACCGCACGCTACTTACCCTGGCCGAGGCGAAAACCGCCGCCGATATGGTCCGCGAAGCCCAAACCGTGTTGCTCGCCCAAGCAATCGCCCACGTGATCGATCGCCACGAAGAACCGACGACGATTGTCGTTTCCGGCCAGGGCGAGTTCCTGACGCGTCAAGTCATCGACTATCTGGGACTGAGTGCGCCCGTTGTCTCGCTCAGTGAGAAGTACGGCGACACCGCCAGTTGGTGCGGCCCCGCGTTCGCACTGGCGACGCTGGCTGAGGAGTTGGTCAAGGCATGACAGAGCTTCATGCATCGACGGACGATAACAACGCCGGAGCCCTACCGGTCCGCGTTATCAAACTGGGCGGCAGCCTGTTCGACCTGCCTGACTTGCCGGAGCGATTTCAGAATTGGTTACGCACGCAGCCACCGGCGACAAACATCATCATTCCCGGCGGCGGGCAGATCGTCGAACAGCTTCGCAATGATTGCCAACGCTTCAACACCAGCGAAGCGGTCGCTCACGCAGCGGCCATGCGGGCGATGAGCGTGACCGCGAAACTGACGGCGGCGGCCCTGAGCGTCCCCTTGGTCGAGTCTCTTTCTGAGGTCTCGTCTGCCGCCAAGCATCATGCCGCTGACCAAGAGTTGCCGGGAGTCATCGTCCTCGACACGTACCACGACGTCTGCCGGGCAGGAGATTGCGAGCTTCCAGAAACCTGGGATGTGACCAGCGATTCGATCGCGGCCTGGGTAGTCGGAAGATGCGATACGGCCGAGCTAGTGCTACTGAAGTCGACACTGCCACCGGCGGAATGCGACTCTTGGCAGGCGGCGGCCCATCTTGGCTACGTGGACGAGCACTTCCCACTTGCGGCCGCCGAGACAGACCAGATCCGCGCCGTCAATCTTCGCTCGGGTGTGTTCCCGGAGTGGACAACGCCCAGCGGGCGCATGGCGACCCAGCAGTAGACTCCAACAAACGGGATCGCGTGCGACGCTTTAGTTCCAGAACCAATCGGCGTTGGTCGGTTCTGTTGCGTCGGTTCGTTGCTCGGCAACCGCCTCATCCGTCTTACGATTCTGAATGATCGTCCAGGGATTGAGGCTCACACCGCCAGAAGCCGTGATCGCGGTACCACCACGAACCTTCGCACTGCTGGCGATCGTCGGCACCTCTCGTGGTGCGACGTACCGGGGCAACTTCACCGATTCAGGATCGAGAAGTACGCCCAGGTCGAGCCCGGCACGGTCGCCGAGATCTTCCGAAGCGATCAGGGCCGCGACAACGGCCAGATCCATGCAATTTCGCAGCTCAGCAAAGACCGGAGCCTTGTCCGAGAGCTTTTCGTAGTCCTTCGTCATGCGATCGGCCCACTTCTTGGCGAGCGGATCTGCCTGACCGGTACCAACGCGGGTTCCGTCGGCGGCCAGCGATTCGGCTTCGGTCATGGCTTTCACTCCCTGACCACGCAGCTCGAACGACAAGCCTTCTTCATCCGTGCGCAGTGCTTCGTAGTCATCTTCCAACCACCATCGTGGCATCGCGTTCTGAAGACGCGACGACTTCAACATGCTCAAGAAGCTGGGAAAGCGACGCACCTTGTCGAAGCCCATGGCCAAGCGTTTCATGCGATAGTCGGCCGCTACGAGTACGCGGGCAAAGCGGGATTCGGGATCGATACCGGATACGGTAATCGTCTGCCCGCCCATTGCCTTCTCAATCATCTTCATGGCCGCCTGGGTCGAAGGCGGGCGACGCTGGAAGCTGGCGTTCACTTCTTCAAATCGCTTCATGCCTTCGGGCGTTGGATCGATGGAGCAGCTGATCACGTGCCGTTGCGGCGAGTGAGCAAAACGTAGGGCGGAAATCAGGTCCTCAAGATTCATCACTGGTCGCTGCGATTGCTGACCGACGACAACCCCTTCCCCATTGACAGTCCAGCCTTCGCCCGGACCGACCAGAACAATGTCCTTTTGCTCGGGGTAGACGAACACGTATTGAACACGCTGAAGTCCGGCAAGATAGCGAAGATGATGCGGGAGCTTCTGCAGGTCGGTCTCGCCACTCTTGGCGATCTCTTCTTGCAGCTTGCGAAGCGATACGCGACGCAGTTCCGTTTCCTCGCCGAGCGCTTCAGGCGTGGCGTCCATGTTACGCACTCGCTCACGCCGAATGTCTTCAAATTGGCCAGATGTCATTCCGGCAAGAACGCCTTCGGCGTTGATCGAGATACCGCCGACGGCCGATCGACCCCCGAAGAAGTCGCCGAAGTTGGCATGGCTGGTGCAGGTAATCGAAAGCAGCATGATCGCTGCGACGAACGCCTTGCCATAACCTTGACCGAACCACTTTTGTCTCAACATCGCCTTCATCTCCTGGTCGCGTGATTCGCCGTACTCGGCAACACCGCGGGGGCTCTCAAAAATCGGTAAAAGGGCGGCTCTTTAAGAACCGCTCTAACCACCTATCAACAAGTTGTACTGGAATACGCTCAACACCCCTGGACAACGCCTACAAAGACCGCCCAGAGAACGTCGACGCTCGACTGCTCCAGTCTAGTTCGACCAGGGCAAAGAAGCAACAAAATGCCAAATATGCCGACTATGTAAGCAATGCGTATCACAGCGGTTACCGCCACTTTGCCCCCCTGCCCAAGCCTGGCTCAGCCTTGCGAAACCGGCCTAGCGGCGACTACATTGAAGAGTTGGGGCAAATTTGCCTGCTGCCGGTGTTTTTCGGCAAGGATCCACGCCCCCGCCGTCTGGGCACCGTGCCTATCGGCAATCGGTCCGATTGCGGACTCACCGTCCGTCTCATCTCACAATCCACTTCCAACACCCGGCTCCGCTCTCGATTTATGCTCGCTTATCTCGTCATTCGCGAAGGTTCGAGCTGGACGGATGTCATCCGTCTCACGCCCGGCGAAACGACCACGATTGGTCGAGCGCCTAGCAATAGCATCGTGATCAAGAGCGAACGATGCAGCCGCGAACATGCTGAAGTCGTTCAGGGTGACCAAGGCTGGACGATCCGCGATCTGGATAGTCGAAACGGAACCTACGTCGGCAGTGAGAAGATCACCGATGCGATTCTCCTCGAGCAGGACGACATCGTCCGCATTGGTGGAGCTCAGCTCAAGTTTGTACGCGACGTATCGAAAGCGTTCCCCGATTCCGGGTCTCGAATCACAGAGGGCGGTCGCCCTTCCGATTCGGAAGGCCAAAGCGTGCTCGACGACGAGCCGACGCACATTACCCACCGCGCGGTTCAAACTAAGTTTCTCACGCCGCAAGAGGCCGAAGAGGCCGACGCCGTTCCCAAGGTCGGTCGCGCCGCAGCGGCACTCTGCCGGCTTGCCTTCGACCTGGCACAGGCCCCCGACATCAATCGTCTCGCGGACCAGGCCTTAGCAGGCTTGTTCAATGAGGTCCATGTCGACAGCGGCGCTCTTCTGCTGCTCCCGCGCGAATTGCACGGTGAGCCTGAGGGTTCCGACCTGGAAATCGTTGCCTCTCGGACCGATATCGAAAATCGATACCACCGCCTGTCCAACTTCCTCGGCACGACCGTGCTACGAGAAGGTGAGGCGGTTTTAGCCCGCAATGTCATCGACGACAGTGTGCTTGGCGGTCGTGACAGCCAGGGCGAAATTCACGCCACCAGTGTAATTTGTGCTCCTATCCGACGTGGCGGCCGCATCCTGGGCCTCGTGCACCTCTACTCAACACAGATCTCCGTGTCCCCCGATCCCGACGACCTGGAGTTCACACTCGCGGTTGCCGAGACTATCGGCGTCGCACTCGACAACCTCAGTCGACGAGAAGAGCTGGCCGAGAATCTCAGCCATGTCCAAGTGGAAAACGTCCAGCTGCGTGAACGCCTCGGCGTGCAAAGCGAAATCGTCGGCTCCAGCATGGCGATGCAGCGGGTCGGGCAGGAAATTTCCCGCGCCGCCCCCAGTCGAGCGACCGTTCTCGTTCGCGGCGAAAGTGGTGTCGGCAAAGAACTGGTCGCCCGCGCTGTCCATTATGCCAGCCCCCGAGCCAAACAGCCGTTTGTCTGCCTGAACTGTGCAGCCCTGTCCGAGACGCTGCTGGAGAGCGAGCTCTTCGGCCACGAAAAAGGCGCTTTCACCGGAGCGACTGAGCGTAAGATCGGCAAGTTCGAGGCCGCTCACGAAGGCACGCTGATGCTCGACGAAATCGGCGAGATGAGCCCCTCGATTCAGGCCAAGTTCCTACGTGTTCTTGAAGGGCATGCCTTTGAACGGGTTGGTGGCAGCCAACTCGTCGACGTCGACGTGCGAGTCATCGCGGCCACGAATCGCGACCTGGAAAAGGAGGTAGCCGAAGGTAACTTCCGCCGCGATCTTTACTTCCGACTGCATGTCGTCGAGATCTACGTTCCGGCACTTCGCAAACGGCCCGAAGACGTACCCGAGCTAGCGTCGTTCTTCCTACAGAAATACAACGAGGAAACCGGTCGCCGTATTCGCGGATATACGCCCGAGGCTCTCAAGGCGATGCAGCGATATCGCTGGCCCGGAAACGTCCGCGAGATGAAGAACGTCGTGGAACGTGCCGTGGTGCTGGCCCGCGGCGACGAGCTGGATGTTGAAGATCTCACCCTGTCGAATCTCTCGACCGACGGAGACACGGTCGATCCCGCTCTTCCCGTCGATCAATACGAACCGCGATCGCTCTCCGAAATCGAACAGATCCACGTGCTGGCCACGCTACAGGCAACCGGCTGGAACAAGAG
>CAYLRE010000275.1:0-6571 GCA_964385715.1 uncultured Planctomycetaceae bacterium | reverse complement strand
CGTTAAGAAAGTTCCCGCTCGTAAGAAGGCCGCGCGAAAGAAAAAGGGCACCAAGAAGGCGACGAAGTCGAATGCTGTGCAGCGGCTGCCCAAGCGGAGTGAAGTACCGGTGGTCGATCGCTGGGACCTGAAAAGCCTGTTCACAGGCGACAAGGCGTGGGAGACCGCCTTCAAGAAGTGGGACAAGCAGATCGACGGCTATAAGAAGTACCAGGGCAAGCTGGCCAAGAGTGCCGCCACGCTGGCCGCCTGTCTGCAATTCGACAGTGACTTCGATCGCGCTGGTGAGCGACTCGCCTACTACGCGCACCTCAAGACGGCCGAAGATTCGACCAATGGTACCTATCAAACGATGATGGGTCGCTACATGAGCGTGGCCAGTCGAGCCGCTCAGGCCGCCAGCTTCATTCGTCCCGAAATCCTCAGCATTCCGGCCACGAAGCTAAAGAAGTTCATGGCCAACAAGGCAATGGAACCGTGGCGTCTGGCGGTCGATCGCCTGACGCGGTACAAGCCACACACGCTGAGCGAAGGCGAAGAAAAACTGCTGGCGATGCAGATCGAGATGGCGCAAACCAGCAGTCACACTTACGATCAGCTGCACGATTCCGACATGAAGTTCGACGTCATCCGCGACGACAAGGGGAATCAGGTCGAACTGGGGCACGGCACCTTCGGCAAGTTCATGGAATCGCCCAAGCGATCCGTGCGTGCGAACGCCTACGAGAAGTACTACGGCAAGTTCAGCGACGTCCAACACACGATGGCCGCTACGCTCAGCGGTTCGATCCAGAAAGACATTTACTACGCCAGGGCCAGGAACTACGAGAGCGCCTTGGAAAAGGCACTGTTCGCCGATCGCGTACCGACCGACGTCTACAACAACCTGATCTCGACCGTGGGCGATAATCTCAAGGCCCTGCACAAGTATTACCGGCTTCGCAACCGCGTGCTCAAGCTGAAGAAGTTCTCGCTCTACGACCAGTACGTCTCGCTGCTGCCTAAGGCGCGCATGACGCACACTTGGGACGAAGCGGTCGAGGTGGTTCTCGAATCCTTGAAGCCCCTCGGTGCGGAGTACGGCCGCACGCTCAAGCGTGGACTGACCGGTCGTTGGTGCGATCGCTACCCCAACCAGGGCAAGTCGAGTGGCGCCTTCAGTGCCGGTAGCTTCGACGGCGACCCGTTCATCCTGATGAATTTTAAGCCGGAAGTGCTCAACGACGTCTTCACGCTCACGCACGAGGCCGGGCACTCGATGCACAGCTACTACTCATCCAAGACGCAGCCGTTCCAATACTACAACTACACAATTTTCGTCGCCGAAGTGGCCAGCACCTTCAACGAACAGCTACTCACGAGGCATCTGCTCTCGCAGGTCACCAACAAGACCCAACGGGCGATGCTCATCAACCGCGAGATCGACAACATCCGCGGCACGATCTACCGGCAAACGATGTTCTCCGAGTTCGAACAGCTCACGCACGCGTTGGCCGAACAGGGCCAACCGCTGACGATCGATGCCTTCAAGAAGATCTACGGCGAGCTGCTGCGAAAGTACCTTGGCCCCACGCTCGACATCGACGACTTCGCGCTCTTAGAGTGCCTGCGAATTCCGCACTTTTACCGCGCGTTCTACGTCTACAAGTACGCCACCGGCATGTCCGCGGCGATCGCGCTTTGTCGTCGCGTCACCGAAGGTGGCGAGAAGGAACTGGCCGATTATCTCAACTTCCTGACGACCGGCTGCTCGAAGTACCCATTGGAACTACTCAAGGACGCCGGTGTCGACATGACGAAACCGGCTCCCATCGCAGCGGCTATGGAGTACTTCTCCGAGCTCGTGGATGAACTCGGCAAGTTGATTTAGGAATCGCGGCAGTCAAACCTAGGCGTTCACTTCCGGCGTGCTGGTCGCGACCGGCGGGAACGCAACGGCCGCTGCGGAACTCTCCGCCGGCTTGTCCGCGGCGGTGGCCGCTTCACTGGCCGCCTGATAGGCACCGATCTGCTCGAAGCAGAAGTCACGCATCGACGTCGGGGCGTCGAGATAGCGGCGGTACCATTGGGCCGTGCGACGAAGTGTCTCATGCACTGGCCAGCACGGCTTCCAGTCGAGCTGCCAAAGGGCCTTGTCGATCGAAAGTCGCAGCACGCAGGCCTCGTGTGGGTTGTTGGAGTTGCTAACGTCGACCCACGATCCGCTGCCCCACTGCTCCAGGAAGATGTCGACCAGCTGGTGCACCGGCAATTCATTTCCGGCCGAGGGGCCAAAGTTCCAGCCGCTGCAATAGCTCGGGTCGTCCGATTCCAGCAGTCGGCCAGCGAGTGTGAGGTAACCACTGAGTGCCTGCAAGACATGCTGCCAAGGGCGAAACGCGCCAGGGTTGCGCAGCTGGGCTGGTTCGTTCTTCGTGAGCGACTTGAAGACGTCGACGATCAGTGCGTCAGGCGTGAAGTCGCCACCACCGATGACATTGCCGGCGCGACCGCTGGCCAGCTTGATGCCATGAACGCTGTGCTGTTGTGGTGAGAAGAACGAGTGGCGATAGGAACGAATCACCAGTTCCGCGGCCCCCTTGCTACCGCCGTACGGATCGTGCTCACCCATGGCGTCCGATTCGCGGTAGCCCCAGATCTGCTCGCGATTCTCATAACACTTGTCGCTGGTGACACAGACCACGGCGCACGGCTTATCGAGCGCGCGAACCGCCTCCAGAACCGATGCCGTCCCGATCACATTGACGTCGAACGTCTCACGAGGAATATCGTAACTGGCACGCACCACCGATTGGGCTGCCAGGTGCAACACCACATCGGGCTGGGCCTTCTTCATCGCCTGGGTCAGGTTCGCTTCGTCACGAATGTCACCTTCATGGTGGTCGACCAAGACGTCACGAACGCCGGAGACGCAAAAGTTGCTCGGCTCGGTCGGCGGGGCCAGGGCATAACCGGTTACCTTGGCACCGATCTTCTCCAGCCACAAGCAGAGCCAGGAACCCTTGAAGCCCGTGTGCCCGGTGACAAATACCGACTTGCCCTTGAGTGATTCCGCGAAATGCTTATTCATCGAATGCTGCTCCAAGTCTGTTGCTCTGTGATGGTGTGTGTACGTTGTGATCGCTGTTGGTTTGAATGTCTGTTTACGTTGGCATCTGGCAAGACGCCGCGGTCTCATCGGTACCAACCCCAGGCAGGAATCCGCGCACCCGTCGCTTCCATTGCCGCAGCGAATGACGAACGCTGGGGAAGGTCGTCAACCTTAGTAGTGCGATTTCCGAGTAAAGAGTGTCGACGTCGGCCGGCCCGATCTCCGCTCCTCCCCTTCCCGCGGATCCAGTTGCGGCAGGTCGGTACAATTGTCGCGTACCAAGGGGAATGGTCATCCGGCCCCGCAGCGCTAACCGGTCGATCTTGCGTGCATCGAGGGCTACAAATCGCCCACGCGTCGCTCGCAATAGCCGGCGTCGAATGGCCGCCTCGTGTCGAGCGAAGATGTCTCGATCGCTGATATAGTGCAGGTGGCAGTACGGCATTACGTGTCGCTCTACCCGATTGAAAATCAGGTAGCAGTAACGCTCGCCTTCGCGAACCAGCAGATGACCAAAATGATCCTGCTTGTGATCGGCCAACAACTTCACGTCCGTCTCGCGCAATTGCTTGGCGATCTCGCTCGGCTCCACGACAAACTCCGCCCCACCCCGGATTCGCGCCAACGGGTATGGCGGCAATATCGCCAAACGTGCATCCAGCTCCTTGAACCCCAATCGTTTGGAAATCTCGCACACCCGATCGGTCGGCGTAAAGTCGGTCAGCGTGTGATCTTTGAGCCGCAGCGCCGGCCGCATTAGCAGCAGGCTATGGCCACGATATTCTTCGTTCACAAACCAGCTGTGCAAGTTGCAAAACCGCCGTGATTGACCGGCGATCGTCCGCTCGCTAAAAATCATCCCCAACATGCCGACCACGCGCCCTTCATCGATGAGGGCGAAACCCGCTTGTTCTTCGCTCCGCTCGGTGGCCGGTGCCAACAGCGGTCGCCAATCCTCCTTCGTCAGGTGCGGATCGTCATCGTCCAAATACGACGAGTACAAGTCGTCGAACATGGCGGCGGTGATTTTCTGCATACTGACCATGGTGTTCGTCTCCCGCGGCGAGTGCCTGTGCGGCACCTTGGCGGACTTCTCCGTTGTTCGCTTTGTTAAAGTGTTGCGCCTTCGGTTTGAATGACTGGTTGATCAGCCAACAAATCGGCCACGGTGCCGCGGCGGCGAATTTCATACTGTGCGTCGCCATCGACCAGCACCTCAGCCGGTCCGTCGTGACTGAGAAAGCCGAGCGGACTCGCCGTGCGGCCGTAGGCACCAGACTGGAACACGGCCACCAAATCGCCGACTTCCGCCAGCGGCAATTCCACACCACGAGCCAACACATCGAGCGGCGTGCAAAGTGGCCCGACGACGTCGACTTTCTCGATCGGCGCTTCAGCATTCGAACTCTCGACGTCAGCGGCCGCCAACTTGTTCACAATCGCCACCGGGTAGTTGCGTTTGATCGTCTGGCCAAGGTTGCCGGACGCGGCCAGGTGATGATGCATTCCGCCGTCGACGATCAGGAATTTCTTGCCACGTGACTCTTTGATTTCAACGATGCGCGATACGTACAGCCCTGCCTCGCCGACCAGAAAGCGACCTGGCTCAACAATCAGTCGCGCGCCCGCGAGCCGCGGATCGGCGTCAACTTCGGTGATCAGTTCGGCCACTTCACGCGAAAACGCCTCCAGATCAAGCGGTTCTTCATGGGCGAAATAGGGAATACCAAGACCGCCACCGAAATCGATCGTCTTCAACGGGCGGCCAAGTCGATCGGCCACGCGCCGGGCGATACTCACCGCATGGCGATACTGCACACCCAGAATCTGGTAGTCGAGAATCTGCGTTCCGGTGAAGAGATGAATGCCAACCAGATCCAAGTTCGGATCGGCTGCCACGGCGTCGACCACTTCGTCGAGCCGCTCTTCGTCGATACCGAACGGAGCCGCCTTGCCACCCATTCGCATCGCCCCGCCTTGGGCATCCTCACTCGGATTGATTCGTAGCGACACCTGGGCTCGGCGCTGAAGCTGCCCAGCCAACTCGCTCAGCCGACGAGCTTCTGCGAGCGACTCCACGTGAATCTCGCCGATTGCTTCTTGCAGCGCGAATGCCAGTTCCTCGTCCCGCTTGCCTGGCCCAGCAAACAGAATCGATTTCGGCGAACAACCGGCATGCAGTGCCTGATGCAATTCGCCAGTTGAGGCGATTTCGATCCCGCACTGCCTGTCGATAAAGAAGCGAAGAATCTCCTGATTCGGATTCGCCTTCATCGAATAGAAAATGTCGAATCGCGGCGACAAAGCCGCCTGCAAAGCCTCGAGTTTCTTGGAGAGCACCTGCTTGTCGTAAACGTACAGCGGTGTCCCGTGCTGCGCGACGATGTCACCAATCGGACACTGGCCGACCATCAGCTGTCCGTCCGAACTGCCAAAGTGGCGATCGACCAGTCGCGTCGCGAGATCCGCGTTGTGTTCTGTTTTCTTGGCCATGGCCGATTACCCCACTCCCTCGCCTTGTCGCAAGGCCGGATAGTTGACCTTGCCGCTCGATGTCTTCGGCAACTCTGCCACGACCTCGATCTCTTTCGGGATCATGTGCCGGGGCATGGCGGTCGCGCACTCGGCCAGCAACTCATCCGACTGAACCGTAGCTCCTTCACCGGCGACCACAAACGCCTTGATGCGGTGCCCCAACACAGCATCTGGAATGCCAATCACCGCCGCCTCTTGCAAGTCGGCGTTCTTGCAAAGAATCTCTTCGATCTCGGTCGGACTGACGCGGAAGCCAGACGACTTGATTTGATTGTCGCGCCGGCCGATGAAGTACAGGAAGCCATCGGCGTCCATTTTCACCAGGTCGCCCGAGTAACAGACTTTGGCCACTTCGGCGTCGCCAGGCGATGGGAACGGATGCGGCCGGAGCACGCGATTCGTCAATTCAGGATGTCCCCAGTAACCGAGCGAGACCGTTGGGCCGTGGTGCACCAGCTCGCCTGGCTCGTCCGGACCACACAGCTGGCCATTCTCGTTGACAACCAGAATCTCGGTGTTCGGGATCGCCTTGCCAATCGAAGTCGGTCGGCGGTCGAGTTCCTCCGGCGGCAAGTAAGTGGAGCGAAACGCCTCGGTCAAACCATACATGAGAAACGGCTGTGTCGTCGGCAACGCTTCGCGCAGCTTCGTCAACACGTTGACCTGCATCGCCCCGCCGGTGTTTGTGATGTATCGCAAATGCGGTAGCGGCGTCGCCTTGAGCTTCGATCCTGGCTGAGCCAAGAGTGCCCACATCGACGGCACACCCGCCAAACCGGTGATCGATTCTCGTTCTAGAACATCGACAATTTCCTTGGCGAACAAGAACGTGGTCAGCACCAGCGTGGAACCCTGTTGGAATGCAGTGGTAAGCTGATTCAATCCAGCATCGAAGCTAAACGGCAATACGGCCAGAATGCGATCGGCGTCGGTAATGCTCAGGTA
>CAYLRE010000274.1:0-6597 GCA_964385715.1 uncultured Planctomycetaceae bacterium | reverse complement strand
GTAGTTGAAGCACGAGCACTGGCAGAGCCAGTGGCACCCGTGTGGCCACCGCACGCTCGTTCTTTGACAACTTGGAAGGCTTGAGACGTGAGCGGTGAGGTTTGAGGGCCACTGGTAGCTCGTTATTGAGCGCGGTGTCACGCGGAGTGGTGTGTTCACATTGGGTGTTACCGCGGCTCGGCCGGAGCCTCGCCCTCCCGACTCCTGTCTACGGTTCGCGCGCGAGGCTTGCCCTCCCGGTCGATGGAACGGCGCCTCAAAATGTTCGACAAAACGGCCACGTTGAACGGCCATTGAACAAACGTCGAACATCCGTCGAACAAGCGGTGAACGACGTGCGAACATTCGTGGTACGAATGTGGGACATTGTTGCGCCGCGGGTGCGACTGCTGGCTAGTCCAGCAGTGCTGAGGCGTGCGGAGTGGGGAGTCCACTTGGGGAATTGCCATGGCTCAGCAGGAGCTTCGCCCTCCCGATCGCGTTCGGGTTCGCCGTACGCGACTTCGCCCTCCCGACGGTCGTAGCAGCCCCGGTTAGCTACTGGTTCCGATGTTGCCAGGCCCTGATTTTATAGAAGAGAGGGCCGGCCAAGCGCTTGATCGTTTTCTTGGTATTCCAGACGGCCCACTCTTTGGCCCGTGTGGAGAATTGACCGGAGGCGAAGGCGGCGGCCTTTTCTGGCGAATCCTCCATCTCGATCCCAAAGCGGCCCAGCAGGGTACAGCCATTAACCTGCCAGGGCCGGCGTGTGGGTTCCGAAGTGAATAGCCAGGTGATGCCAGCAGCGGCCGCTTGGCGAGCCACCTCCTTGCTGTAAGCTCCGCCGGGAATCGAGCCGACGGTGACTTGCTCTCCCACGATTTCGGAGAGTCGGGCGATGCTGCGGCTCCATTCGTCGGCCAGCTGCTCGCTGCTGCAGCCAGCCATCGGGTTGGGGTGGGAACAGCTATGGGAGCCGATCACGTGGCCACGGCTGTGGAGCTCGCGGATCTGATCTTCGGTAAGAAAGCCGGGGGTGCCAATGTAGTCGGTCGTGATGAAGAAGTGGGCCGGCCAGCCACGCTGCTCAAACTCGGGCGCGATAATGGTCAGGGC
Organism: uncultured Planctomycetaceae bacterium; assembly: GCA_964385715.1. Taxonomy (GTDB): domain Bacteria; phylum Planctomycetota; class Planctomycetia; order Pirellulales; family UBA7805; genus MB-PLM-2. Next base: position 5,502 of record CAYLRE010000274.1, on the reverse strand, counting down.
ACTGACCCCGCCATCGTCAAAGCCGATTGTGACGGGGCAGGGAGAAGTCGGTTCACTCTCGATCGCATGGACCGCGATCGGCGCCCGGCTCGTGGCGGCCTCGATGGCGTCGAGGTGGCGGACGAAGTCGGCCCGGTCGAGCTTGTAGCGACGGGCTGCCGGATCGGGGAACCCACTCACTTCGTGCCGATCGCCTTCGATCACATCATGATACAGCAGCGTCATTTGCTGCATGGCGGGCTCTCTTGCGGGCTTGGCGCTTCCAGCGGAAATATTTGGTGAGCCAGGGTTGGCCCCAGGTGGCCGACGGGCGGCCGGTGGTGTCAATCATCTCGGCGGTCCCAGCATGGATCTCGGCAAACTTCTCCGCGAGCACCGGAAGATTGTCGTAGGTAACGCGGCCGTGAATGATCGACTGCGATTCGGCGACCTCGTCGTAATCGTAGGAGTAATAGCCATAGACGCCGCCGGTATCAACGCCGGCGTCGACCTTCAGCAGGGTCATGCCGACCTTCTCGACGTCGTCGCAGGCGAGTGCCCAAAAGCAGCCATAGGCGTTGCGGTACTCGGGGCAGACGCCCGGGTGCATGACGAGCGTGGCGGACTTGGGCAGCGTGAAGATCCGCTCGGCGAGGATGGTCTTACAGCGGGCGACCATGATATCGCACTGGCTCTCGCGAATGAACTCTTCGGCCTCCTTGGAATTGGGGCTATGCGTGAAGAGTCGCGGCACGTCGGCCGGTAGGTCGGGGTATTCTTCCTCCAGCCGGGCCATCGTCGCTTCTTCCCACTCGTGGTCCTTGCGGCCGTTGATCAGGCGGTCGTAGAAGCGGAAGGCGATGACGTCGAGGAATCGGAAGTAACCAACTCGCTCAATCTCGCGGCGGATACGCTTCTTCTTGCGGTCGGACTTCTCCTGGAGCACGACGATGCCTACGAGATCAGAGAAGGATGCCATCCAGCGGGCCAGACCATCGCGGTCGAGCGAATCTTCGTCGTGACAAATGAGAACAGTACGCATGGCGGCGGAACGCGGAGCGGCGGCTCGCGAAGTGACTTGGGCTCGGTAGCGGGACTCGGTTGCGTGGTGCTAGCAATGTGGCAGTGCCACGCTGCAGCACGGAGTAATGCCATCGTACCATGCCGCCCTGAGCGGTTGTATCTCACGCGTGCTGTGAGAGCACGCGCGACCGGGGTCGAATGCGGATGGTAGCGGTCGTGAAGGTTGTGGCGAGTTCCGAGCGGGGCCCATAAATGCCGGCTGGCAATTGCGACTGCATAGGAGCACCTTATAATGAGGATAGTGGCCCTGCCGGGGCTGCGGTCCTCAATCTGTGAATTAACAAATGGGAACTGATAGTGTCAGCTGAACTTAACTGTGACGGTCGTGTCGGCAGGTGGTCTCTCTTGGTCTTAGCCTGCGTGCTGGCAATACCGTGCCTAGGGTGTGGTGGGGCCGAACAATCGCATAAGCGTGGGCTCAAGGCGATGGAGGCCGGTGACTACTCGAAGGCGATCGACGAGTTCTCCAAGGTTGTGGAAGCCTATCCGAATCTGATTGCCGGTTATGGTAATCGTGGAGACGCCCACATGGCGTTGGCAACAGAGGACCCGACGCAACTGGAGTACGCCATCGCGGACTACACAGCTGCCCTAGAGCTGCAGCCGACAAGTCAGGAATCGACATCACTCTACGAGCGTCGCAGTCGTGCCTACGTCTTCAGCAATCAGCCTCAATTGGCGCTGCGCGACTTGGAACGCGTTATCGCGGTTCAGGCTACGAATCATGTGGCATACTGGCTGCGAGCCGACTGCCGCATCAAGCTGAATAACTTGGCGGGTGCCGTCGAGGACTTAAAGAAGGCGTCGGATATCGCGCCGGACGTAGCCGAAATACGCCTTGAACTGGCTCGGGCGTTGAAAAAGACCGGCCAGCTCAACAAGGCCGCAGCGGCTGCGACCGCCTATCTCAAGTTGGCCGCGCCGGGAGATCGCGCTAAGGGATACGAGGAACTGGCGGATATCTTTACGGCCGCAGGACAGGACGGCAGGGCCATTGCCCAGCTGTCAGAGCTTATTAAGTTGATGCCCAACGACGGGGCGGCCTACCGGAAACGGGGCGTCGCACTGTTGAAGACGGGTAAGACAGACCGAGCATTAACCGATCTTGAACGGGCTATTGAGCTGGACGCCAACGACCTGCAGGCGATTTTTCAGCGAGGGTCGGCCTTGCTCCTTAAAGGACAATTCGACGAGGCGAATCGAGACTTCGGCGTAACGATTGAGAAGGCCCCGGGATTTGTCGCAGCGTACCTGAAACGAGCGGTAAGTCGCGATGCTTCGGGCGATTGGGAGGGAGCAGTCGCCGATCTGACACTTGCCATTTCAAAAGAGCCGCGTCTTCCTGATACGTACCTGCAGCGAGGTCGCCTGTACCTCAAGAAGGGACAGCACGAAAACGCCATTAAGGACTTCACGATGGCGATTGAGCGGAAGCCGTCGATTGTTGCTTTCCGGGCACGTGGAAAGGCCTATAAGGCCGCGGGAGAAGAAGAGAAAGCCAAAGAAGACGAAGCCGAGGCAGTGCGGTTGGAAACCAGGAAGCGACGCGGGTCCTAGGGGTAATTCGCGGGTTTCGTCCAGCAAGCGACTAGACTTAGCGAATTGGGGCCGCTAACGGACGAACGGAGGTGTCGAGTAGCGATGAAGTACACGTATCTTGGAAAGACAGGCGTTAAGGTCTCGCGGCTCTGTCTCGGCTGCATGAGCTACGGTGATTCCGCTTGGCGACCGTGGGTTCTCGACGAAGAGGCGGCCAAGCCTTTCTTTCGGCGAGCGGTCGAGGCCGGGATCAATTTCTTTGACACGGCCGACATGTATTCTCTCGGCGTCAGTGAAGAGGTCACCGGACGGGCTCTGCGTGAGTATACCAATCTTGAAGAATGTGTTGTTGCCACGAAGGTCTTCAATAAGATGGGCGAAGGCCTGAATATGTCAGGCCTTTCACGAAAACATATCCAGCAAGGTTGCGAGGCCAGTCTTCGTCGCTTAGGGGTCGAGACGATTGATCTCTATTATGTCCATCGCTTCGATCCACACACGCCCATCGATGAAATGATGGCTGCACTCGATTTATTGGTGCAGCAGGGCAAGGTTCGCTACCTGGGCGCCAGCAGCACCGCGGCCTGGAAGTTCGCACAGTCGCTGGCCCACTCAGACTCGCGAGGGTTGTCGCGGTTCGTGGCCATGCAGAACCATTACAATCTCATGTACCGCGAAGAAGAGCGAGAGATGATGCCGCTGTGCGAAGCGGAAGAGATTGCGGTCATGCCATGGTCGCCGCTCGCCCGTGGCCTACTGGCTGGGACACGCAAGGCGGTCGACGACGCGTCCGCCACGGTCCGTTCCGGGAGCGACGATTATGCTCCTCGGCTCTACGATCACCCCGGTGATTGGCAAGTCGTCGAGCAGGTTCGCGAAGTGGCAAGCAATCGTGGTGCCCAGCCTGCTCAGGTTGCACTTGCTTGGCTACTCTCAAAACCAGGGGTGACCTCGCCCATCGTTGGTGCGACGAGGCTCGATCACCTGGAGGCGGCGATTGGTGCCGTCGACCTGGAACTGTCGACGGAAGAGATTGCTCAACTAGAGGCAGCCTATCAACCGCACGCCGTCCGCGGGTTCGACTAATCGACAGCCATGCCAGCGCTTTGCCTCGGCCTGCCTTAGAACTGAACGCCCACGAGCGGGCGCACCAGCAGTGCCGTCACGATGGACACGACGAGTAGTGTTAGCCACCACGGTACATTGAGGCCCAAGACGGGTGTTTCACGCGGCTCGAAGTGGACCGTCACGTTCTTGATGTGAGTCTCGCTGGCGAAGGCAGGTTCACCGGGAAACAGAATCTGGTCGATCCAGTCGGCGCCCGCCCTCTGCTGGTCGACGGCACAAAGTGTGAGTGGCGTTGGAGCAGCGGCAATTCTCTTGGTGCCTTCGAGATCACCCCATTTCCAGAAGACCGAGTCGTCAGCCGTCGGGTTGGCATCGACCTGAAGTTCCCAGGAGACGATATACTTTTCGATCTCATCGAGAGCCGGGATTTCAAAGCCCTTGCGAAGCCTCTCTTGTTCTTCGGCGGTAAGTCGTGGCGGTCGCTTTTCGCGATGCCGCTTGGTGGCGGTGATTCCCGCGGAGGTAGATAGTTTCAGGTCGTCGATGCTCTCCCAGGCTCCCTCGGCGATCTCCATTTCCAGGACGACACGATCTTCCGGGGCGAGCGGTTGATACTCGTACCAACGAGCTATCTGCACAAGAAGGAGCGTGAAGGGAATCACCATCACCAGCATGGGCGGAAGCGAGTGCCAAAGCCGCAGGCCGGTGTACTTGAAAAGTCGACCGAGGCTAGTGAACATCGTGTGCAGGTCATCCTTGAAAAGCTTGATCGCAAGGACCTGCGCCCGTGTGAGTTCGGCGACTCGTTTCAGCTTCTTTTGTTGCGACGTAAAGCGGAACGCTACGGCCATCACGACGCCCAGTAGAGCGGACACGATGATCAGCACCAACGCTGGAGGCCAGCTGGCGAATGCCGAAAAAAAGGCGTCGGTGATCGAGGTCAGTGCCGCGTTCAACGAATTCATCGGTTACTCGATGTACCCAAGTCCACGGAGCTGTTCTTCAGCCTGTTGTTGTTCGAGATCGACGTCGGAGCCGGCTACTTCTTTGCGTAGCACGTTCTCGATCAACTCGTCGACAGACGAATAACCTTGTTTCTCAGCTGCGGCGGCGAGTTGCTCGTATAGCGGCTTGTCGATTTTGACCGATTTTTTAGAGGAAAATACCACGGCGGTTAACCCAGTGTCTGGTGTGTAGGATACGTAACGAAAAGGAGCCTGCCCTAAGCAGGTTTTTCGGGCGAGGTGAATAGCGACTTGCCCGTCATTTGCCTTGGTGTGTCGATTCCAAATAGATCGAGGATTGAGGGGGCGATGTCCGAAATGGAAGCGTCGTCGACGAGTACCGGCCGACTGGTAAAGAGCATGCCGGGCACCTGTTCGGCCGCGATCAGGTGCGTTCCGCTCCAACGATCCATGTTGTCTTGGAGTAATGTACGCGGCATATCCCCGAGGATGGTGTCCCAGCTCGCTCGATAGCCGTCATTATAGCCGATGAACATGTCGGGCGCCAGATTGCGGTCCGCACCAGGGTAGATCTCTTCGACGAGATCGACTCGTTCGATGACGGCCGTTCCGTCCTCGTCTCGAACCTTCAATAGTTCTTCTCGGATGTTCTCCAGCAGGCCGTTGGCTGCTTTGCGTTCGACGGTTCCATACTTCTCACGCCCCTGCATATTTACGTAGAGGGCATTCATTCCCAGGCCGTAGGCGCGCGTCCTAGACCAGTCGACACCGCTTTGTTTTTCAACCTTCTTGCGCCGCCCCTTCGTTGACAGTCGGAGATAGCCTGACTGTTCCAGCCACGTGTTCAAGTTGAAGCCGCGCCGAAAGC
>CAYLRE010000273.1:0-6598 GCA_964385715.1 uncultured Planctomycetaceae bacterium | reverse complement strand
TCATCCACGCGTCTTTTGGAACGACAAAGAGGTCGGTGAGTTCAAAGCCTGGATGGCTCGCACGCCGTGGCTCAAGAGATACATCGATGAGTTGACTGCGGAGCTTGCCAAGACGGTCGACAATCCGCAACTACCGGGGCGGAATCAATCTGGCAATGTCGGCATCGCCAAACAGGCCAATAATTACGCAATCGTCTACGTGCTTAGCGGCGAGCGTCGCTATGCCGAGGCAGTGGCTAATATATTGCGGGGATACGTGAAGGTATTTCCCAGCTACCCCATCGCTCATCTCAAAGGGAAGGCGACCTCCGCCACCTTGGAAGAATGTGATTGGGCGATCAACATCGCCTCGGCCTACGATCTGATCTACAACTCGGGTGTGCTTAGCGATGAGGAGAAACAGCGAGTTGAGCAGGAGGTACTGAAGGCCTCCGCCGAAGTGATGCGTGATTGCAATCACCGCTTCCGTAGCAACTGGCGCGGCCGTGCAATTGCCGGTGTCGGCGTGATCGGCTTCTGCATTGGCGATCAGGATCTGATGAATGAAGCAGTCAACGGTCACTACGATTCGAGCGGCCGGCTTGCTCGCGATGGCTTTGTGCAGCATGTTGCCTGGTCGATTCTTGCCGACGGCGTCTTCTACGAGCGATCGCTTCACTACCACATGTATACGGCCGATTCGTACACGCTGATCGCCGAAGTGGCCCGTCACGCCGGCATTGATCTCTGGCATATGGAGATTCCCGGGCATCCGCTCGATGCAGGTTCCGACATGGAGCGACGATTCGGCCAGACCGGCAAGCGGACCGTGAAAAGCGTTTTCGACTCGCAGTTCTACGAGGCCTTTAGCGACAAGTCGTTGGTCCGTCTTGGCAATTCCTACACCGATCGTCTCGAGCGTCAACGTTGCTATGAACGAGCTTGGGCCGCTTATGGGGATCCCAAGTACGCCTGGATTCTGCGACGGCCGGTGAAGTTCTATCGCCCCATCGCTGGCGGCGGCTACATCGATCCCGAAAAGGACAACAATGCCCAGATCGCGAAGCTGGGGCTCACCGAGACGGATCCCAATGCTCGTCGCCCGCTCAATCCGATCGAACTGATGTGGATGTCTCCCGATTTGCCGCAGGGGCATTTCGATCATTCGGCCGATGCAACGGTTGGGATCACCGGTCGCCACGAGAACTTCTGCTCGTTCCTGCCCAATGGTGGTATCACCGTTCTTCGATCCAGCCCCAAGCCGGAAGCGGTTAACGTGCAGATGACGTACGGCGACTGGGGTTCGTGTCACACGCACCCGGAACTGTTGGCGATTACCGTTTGTGCCGAAGGTCAGCAGATGATTCCTGAGGTCCGCTATCACCACTACGGACACGAGAAGTTCTTGAACTGGGATCGCCAGACGATCGCCCACAACACGGTCACCGTCGACGAAGTGTCGCAGTACCCGCAGCAGGATAGCGAAGATCGTTGGATCGTGGAGCGAGGTGGCAAACAGGCGACCGGCTATCCCGTGTTGTTCCATGCCGGTGATCGCCTCAAGGTCACTCGCGCGAAATGCGAAGCGGCCTATGAAGGCGTGGTGCTCGATCGCACGACGGCGCTCGTCGATGATATGATCGTCGATTTCTATCGCTGCCGCAGCGAAAAGCAGCATCAATACGATTTCGCCTTGCATATCGATGGCATTCTCGATGCCAGTAGCCAGCAGTTTAGCCCGCCGTTGCCGGGGGCCATTTCTGACAAGTTCGGCTACATGCACATGAAGAATCCGCGGCTGTTGAAGACCACCGGTCCCGGTGTCGAGCTGACGTATATCGGCAGCGGCGAGAAGGCGGGCGATAGGACCGGGCCGACAATGCGACTGCAGTTGCTTTCCCAGGGGGAGACTGAGTTGATCTCAGCCAAGGGACACGCCGACCTGAAGGGTAAGGTCAAAGACGTGTTGATTCTTAGAAGGCACGGCCTCGGTAGTGACTTCGTCAACGTAATTGGTTTCCCCAACACGAAGAACCTCAAGGCTCATCGCCTCAACGACACCCCGCCGGGAGTGCTCGGTGTGGAGCTCAAGAAGGAAGACGGTAGTTCGCTGCTGGTGCTGAGTGCCGAAACGGCGGAGGCCTTTCCATACGCCGGCTTGGCGATCAACGGACAGGTCGCGCTGCTTGAGCGGAGCAAGAATGGCGACGTGAAGTTGATTACGGCTGTGCGATAGCGGGGCGTACGTCTTGGGATGCGAGTGCCCCTGGCGCATTCTCGTGTAGCCTACTCCTGTTGGTTAATTGTCACCCTTGGGTGCCACTGCTGGCTTACCCAGCGGTGCCTAGTCACGATCTTCGTTAGTCGGTGGTTGAAACCGTCACCGCCAGCACCCGGTTGTTGCCACTGTCGACGACGTAGAGCTTTCCTCGATAGAACGTCACGCCGTGAGGCTTGCTGAGCGTGATCGAAGCGTCGCCTTGTCCGCGGCCGAGTACGGTGGTTACCTGTTTGGTGCGAGGGTCGTACTTGCGAATCGCCGCGTTCACGTCGTCGGCTATGTAGACGTTGCCGCGGTCGTCGAGGCAGATGTGTTTCGGTCCGTCGAACTGCGATTCGAGTGCCGCGCCGTCGCGGTAGCCTTTTCGGCCTGAACCGGCAATGGTGTGAATCTCGCCCTTTCGGTCGATCTTGCGCAGGGCATGCCCTGCCCTTTCCAGTACGTAAGTGTTGCCGTTCGAATCGACGGCGACCGCTCGTGGATCGGCCAGCGGTCCGGCGGTTGCTGCGTCGCCATTCTGGGGAACGCCCGACTTCCCGTTGCCGGCGACCGTCTTCACCTGCCCGCTGGCGATATCGATCGCGCGGATGCGAATGTTGTAGATGTCGGCGATATAGAGTTTTTTCTTCTCCGGGCCAAACGCGATGCAGATCGTCTTCTTGAAACGGGCGTCGCTCGCCTTGCCCGAGTCGCCATCGAAGCCCTGTTCACCGTTGCCTGCGACCGTGGTGATGATGCCGGTCTTCGCGTCGATGCGACGCACGGCATGATTGGCACTGTCGGCGATGTAGATGTTGTCGTGGCTGTCGATCGCCAGATTGTGCATCTCACGGAAGGTGGCATCGGTTGCCGGCCCACCGTCGCCGGAGTAACCTGCTTTGTCTTGTCCGGCGATGGTCGTGAGCGTGCCCTGTTTGTCGAGCTTGAGCACGCGGCCGCCGCTCATCTCCACGGTGAACATGTTGCCCTGGCTATCGAAGTCGACGCCAAAAGGAAAGTCAAGCTTTCCGCCTCGCAATGAATCGCCGCGGTCGTTTCCCTCTCGTTCATTCTCTAGCCAGGCTCCGACGACGAGCTCCACGCGGCTCTCATTTTCTATGGCGTTATCGGCAGCCATCGCCGGCAATGCCAACAGTGCGAGCAGCAGTGTCAGGCTGGCAGTCACGGATGGCTTCCGAGCAAACCGGGGGGCGTATCGCATCAGGCGTTCTTTCTGCATCGGAGGGATGTTCTTTAGGTGAAGGGGAGTTCTTGTTTCTTGTTGGAGAAAGTTCATTTTTAGCGGCCGACTTTTTTTGCCGATTGGCGAAATTCGAGGTGGCAGCAAAAAACTCCAAGTCGCACAGTCGCCAGCGGTTACGAAAAAGCCGGTTGAGGCCGGTTCTTGTCGCATGTCGTTGGCAGTGAATGTGTTGCGCTATTTTGTGTGGTTTAGTTGGTTGGGGCCAAAAAACTCTTGGCCCTTTGGCAAACACGATTTCTCAGCAGCGACCAACTTACCAGGGACCGGGTTCATTTCAAAATTGGAAAGATGAGCCGAATTCAGTGCGGATCGCGGTACGATAACAGGGGCCTGTCGAGATCGTTTTTCGACGCCAAACCGCCCAAAACAGGCGCGCCGTCCTGAAATCCTGAGCCGTGGTGCCATTGCGGCGGTTGTACTGAGCAGGGAGAATGAAGGTTCACGCGTTGCCCCGGCCCGATGGGCTTGCCGTGCGTGCCCCGTCGTACGGTATTTGCAACGCGATTCATCTTGCCTACCTGCTCCGATTCGCCTGCCCTTGATGTTGAGCCAACCAGCAAATCGACAAGCGACATTTTCGCTCTTCACGCTGTTCGTCTTGGGCGGCCTGCTGTTCTTCGTGGGGGCGGCGTTGTTGGTTGGTTCAGTCATTGCTGAAGAGAACGGGCCAGCGCGAAACGGGGCGAACCAAAATAGGGCGAACCAGAACGACACGAATGCGAAGTCGTCTGCTGCGACTAAGGAAGGAGCTGCGGGCGAGGTCAACGAGCAAGGAAAGCAGCTATTTGACGACTATGTCGCGTCGATCCTGGAGCGGAATTGCTACCAGTGTCATTCGCATGCCGCCGGAGAAGCGGAAGGTGGTTTGGTGCTCGATTCGTCCGCCGGCCTCCTGACTGGGGGCGAGACGGGGCCGGCTGTCGTACCGGGCGATCCCGACGCGAGTATTTTGTTGAGTGCGGTCACGCACGAGAACGACGATTTGCAAATGCCGCCAGATGGTCCACTCGCCGCGGGCGACGTGGCGAAGTTGCGTCAATGGATTGAGCATGGGGCTCCCCACTCAGGCACGGTTTCTCAGCAGACGAAGGCCGCGCTACGGGCCCCACTCTGGTCGATCGTCAAGTTGGGCAACGCGAAAGTTCCCAGCGTTACCAACACGGTCTGGCCGCTTAGCGACATCGACCGCTTCATTATTGCTCGACAGGAATCGGCCGGGATTTCGCCAGTGGGGGATGCCGATCGTACGACGCTATTGCGACGCGTGCATCTGACGCTCACGGGGCTACCACCGACGATCGAAGAGATGGCGGCGTTTGAATCGGATAAGCGTTCTACTGCCGAGGCGACCGCCGCCTTGGTCGATCGCTTGCTTGCCTCGCCCGACTACGGCGAGCGCTGGGCCCGTCATTGGCTCGACATCGCTCGCTATGCCGATACCAACGGCGCCGGTTCGGAAGCCAACAACACGATCGACAACGCATGGCGGTACCGCGACTACGTGATCGCGGCATTCAACGACGACAAGCCGTTCGATCGCTTCGTCATCGAACAGTTGGCGGGCGAGCAACTCCCCTACTCATCGGTCGAACAACGCCGCAGCCAGATCATTGCCACCGGCTTTTTGCAAATGGGACCCAAGCCGTTCGGCGAACAGAGCCTGGAGAAGTTTCGCCTCGACGTGATTGACGAACAGATCGATACGGTTGGCAAGTCGCTGCTCGGCATGTCATTTGGTTGTGGGCGATGCCACGACCATAAGTTCGATCCCTTCACAACGGTCGACTATTACGCACTCGCGGGGATATTCTCCAGCACGCGAACGCTCAAAATCGATGGCACCTGGCGGATGAGTAAGGCCTGGATTCGTGTGCCGCTACCGTTCGATGAGGCAATGGCCGAGGTGCTCAAGAGCAACCATAAGGCACGCGTTGAATTGCTCAATAATGAGTACAAGGCCGCCCAAGAGGTCAAGAAAAAGGCCGACGAACAACTCGCCGCCATGAAGGCGAAGCTGGACGTGACGGCGGACGAGATAGCGGCGGCCGAGGCAGAGGTTGAAAAGGCGAAGGAGGCGCAAACAGCTGCCAAGGCTCGTTGGCGAGTCTCGCGAATCGATAGCGTGGTGCCATCGGCCATCGCGGTTGAGGATAAGCCGGCCATGGTGAGCGAACCGGTGCGGTTGCGAGGGTTGCCGAACAGTCGCGGAAAGAAAAAGATCCCTCGAGGGATGCCCTCGCTGCTGGGCGCTCAGGGACTCGACGTCACGACGACCGATGGCGGTCAGGAGAGCACGCCCGTAACCGTCGAGTCGAAAGATCCTTTCGCGGTACCAACGAAACTGTCCGGTCGATTGCAACTCGCTCGTTGGTTGGTGGATACCGAACGGGGAGCGGGGAATCTGACGGCGCGGGTGATTGTCAATCGCATTTGGCGGCACGTCATGGGCGAAGGTCTGGTCGACACACCGGACAACTTTGGTCGTACTGGATCGGCCCCTTCGCACCCTGCGCTTCTCGATCACTTGGCGCAAGAGTTCATAGCCGACGGCTGGTCGATCAAACGCCTGGTGCGTCGTTTGATGCTGACCCGCACGTTCGCTCTGGCAAGTACCAATCGTGAGACGGCCGCTGCAGTCGATCCGGAGAATCGTTTGTTGTGGCGATACAACGTCCGTCGGCTCGATGTGGAGGTGATTCGGGACTCGATGCTGGCGGTCAGCGGGGAACTCGATCGCAAACGCGGCGGGCCAACGCTTCAGATTCAAGGCACAATTAGTCTGAACGATGAGTGGGTAAAGGTCGACCGTGAGGATCCCTTCTTTCGTCGCACGGTTTACTTGCCGCTGATGCGAGACGAGTTTGAGCGCGACGAACAAACCAGCAAGATGTTGGGGATGCTGCCGCTGTTCGACGCGGCCAACCCTAGCATGGTCGTTGGGCGTCGCTCTTCGACGACGGTCCCGAGTCAGTCGCTCTACCTACTCAATAGTGATTTTGTGATTGAACGGTCGGTCGCCGCAGCAGATCGACTGTTGGCAGATGAGACCCTCACGAACGACGTGGCGCGGATCGACCGACTGATTCGTTGGGCCT
>CAYLRE010000272.1:0-6620 GCA_964385715.1 uncultured Planctomycetaceae bacterium | reverse complement strand
CACATTGCCTTTTTTCGTTCGTCCTTTAGTTTCCAGCCTTTCCAATCTTCAAGGCAAGTTGCGCCTTGCGGTTGCGGTTTAGGTTTCGGTTCTTTAACGAGGGGCGGAAATCCGTTCATTTTTCTTCTCCGAGTTTGGGTTGTATCGGTGCGTAGTGTCGTAACTGTCGCGTTTCTTTCGTTTCGGTTGCGGCTTCGTGCCAGGAATCGACACAACAAACGGCGAACGTTCCGAGTGCAAGACGATTGCGCCCGTGCGTTTCAATTCGAGAAGTGCCGATTTCCACGTTCGTCGGTCGCCGCCAATGTCTTCGGTAATGTCGGCGAGTGTGAACGTGAAACGCTCGCGAGGGTGCTTCGTATCGGCGCAGCACTTGAAGCGAATCCAGCCGAGAAGAATCGCTTCGTACGGTTTCAGAGTCGCCAACCATTCGCGGCGAACGTCAACAAAGTTTCCGGCGTAAAGCTTTCCAAGATCGGCGTACAACGCCGACCTGCGAGGCTCCACAGCTTCCGCCTCAATCAGCTTTTGCAATCGTGAGTGAAACGTTGCGCGGGGCTGGCAGGACAATCGCGCCAGGTCTTCAAGCCGGGCATGAGATTTACCGTCTTTCGGACTGTCCGCGCGAATCGCGGCGAGTGCGAACGCGGCGAGCCCATGACGTTTGAGAACGCGCCAAGGCAATCGGAGAAACCCGCGTTTGGCGTAATCGTGTTTGAGTCGCTTGCGCGGCGAGTGCAACGCGGTGCACTTAGTTTGCGTTGCAGAAACGTGCGAATTTGGAAGACTGGTAGCCATAGCTTTCCCCCGCCGTGGCCCCCTTTTGCCTGCAAGCTTTGGGGCACGGCATGTTTTATGCGCTGTTGCGCAGGAATAGACGGCGATCCATTGCAAAGAGGGCGTTCAATATCCTGCTGAACGCCGCATTAGTCACCAGAGAAAGGTGACAAGTGGAAGAGAGCGTAACAGCGCAATTGATATCGAACAATAGCGACAGTTTTCGAAATCACACGCCAACTGCTGTGAGAATTCCGACTACCGAAAGCTACCGATTGACTACCAAATTTGGCGCGAGTACCGAGAATTCTTGCGGGGTTAGTGCGCCCCAGTGCCACCTCTTGCAAGTAACGGTTCTGGTAGTCAAAATGGACCTTTCGGCCGAGAAACAAAGGCCGCGAGAGATATGCGGGGTGTGGCGCAGTTTGGCTAGCGCGTTTGACTGGGGGTCAAAAGGTCGCAGGTTCGAATCCTGTCACCCCGACTTACATTTCCTAACTTCGTACTCTCCCTTCAGGAGTAAGCGAACTCTGAGCACTGGGATGAGTCGAGCCCATCCGGCCCGGTAGCACCTGTTGCTGCCGGGCCTTTTAACTTTCTACGGCCTGTCGGCCCCATATAAATCTCGATCGGTGGCGGTTCTGAGCCCATCGTCACGTGTCCGCCGACGATCTTGTTAATCACTCGTTTCTTGGGTTGGAAGGAACGAAAACGAAAGAACAGACGTAGATTCGTGGCCTCGATAATCTTTTGCGCGACACCGAGGCTATCAGCGTTTCCTGCTAAAACAGTTGATTGGCGCATCTTGGACATAAGCTGCACCACCACGTGGGAATCGACGGTCGGAGTTTCGGTTTGCTCCGCCGAGTCTCACACGCTCTCTTCCCCACAATCAACATCGTAACACCGGCTACACAAGGGCAGCGGCCAGGGCGTTGTCACTCTCAGTGGCCGTGATTATTACCTAGGCCCTCACGGCTCCCCCGATAGCATTGAGGCCCATCAACGCCTAACTCTTGAGTGGACGTGACCCGCCTCTGGACAGGCACGACTTTTGCCGTCGAAAAAGAGTCGAAGCGTTCGTTGCCTGCCTCTCAACGAATTCGATGGTCGAACAGTAGTTCGACCAAATCGTCGCGGGGCGAATCATCCGAGTCGTCGGCGTCTTTGTCCGACACCGTGTCGCTAAAGTACGCATCGCGAGTGTCAATCGTCAGATGCGGCTCAAGCCGTTGATGTTCCTCGAGGACTTCATGGGCCGAATCAGAAAGGCTGTAGGCGACGATCCTACTGTCCTCATGCTGATCAGATTCGTACAGCCGGTCCAAACGGTCACGCCAGCCATCGCGCTGTCCCAGGAGTGGCAAGTCCCTTCCCTGGCGTGGGAGGATAGTACTGAACGGCGAGCGGAACGGTTGACCGGTCAACAGGTCCCTGCCTGTCGAGGTTAACGAATTGGACGAGGTTTGGGTCTCGAAGACGAGATCATCGTTCGTTCCATTCAGATCCTGCGATTGCAACTCCGCCGGTGTCAATAAGCTCAGCGGCAATGTGGGCCCGACGTTTGCATTAAAGCTGATAACGAAATCCCCGCCGGCAACGTTGTCGCCCGAGAAATTCGGCGATGGTGGGCTGGCCAGCCGTTCGCCGTCGAGAGCGTTTCCAGCCACATCCTCGAAGGCGTCTTCTCCACTGAATAGCGTGAGCGTGTAGTAATCGTCCTCCAGATCGGCATATTCGAGCGTAAGAATCGACTTGGTTGGTTCATAGGTGAAGCTGGCGGGAGTTTGGCTGCCGGTGGTCTCACCGACCAGCTGCACATCCGCCGCATCGAGATTCGTCGTGTCCAATTCTTTGTCAAACTGGAGGGTGTAGACCAGCGTGCCGGTCGATATTGCGGCACCTTCTTGAATCGAAGTGCTAATAATCTGAGGGCCCGTGGTGTCGATGCTGAACTGACTGGCAAGCGCGGTGAGCGGCTGGCTCTGCAAGCCCGTGATCGCCCCGTCGGCAATCGCCACGTTGTGGACTCCATCGCTCAAACTGGCAGGCAATGTGAATTTGACCGAGTCGGCATCGAGAATCGTCATGTCGGTGGCCGCAATGCCGTCGACTGTCAGATCGCTGGCTTCGAGGCTGGTCAGCAGGATCGGATCGCTAAAGTTGACAACGATCTCGGTCAGTGAATGCAAGGAGATACTGCCATCGAGCGGACTGGTAGCCACCATTGCCGATGGCAGCGGGCTTCCCGTATGGCCCGTTACGTTCAAGACATATTCGCCGCCGATTTCGTTCTCCGAAAGTACCCGGACCGTATAGGATCCGGTGGCCAACGCCGTGTGACTCAACGCCCCACTCGAATCGCTGCCTACCAATGCACCAGCCGGATTGTAGAGCTCCACGGCAATATCAAGATCGTTGACGAACTCCCCAGGCCCGGCGGCCGGCACCAACGTACTGACGTTGAGCGCGTCTCCGGCATTGGCCTCGACACTGAAATAGTTGAAACCGGATGACGAGAAGTTCACGACCTGCCCGATTTCCGTTGCCGACATGCCAGCGAGGGCATCGATTCCCAGGCTCGCCAGTGTGGGTGCCTTCGCGAGGGCCGCTGCTCGATTCGCATTCTGCGAAGCGAAGTGCATCACCACCTTGGTTTCGCCTGGTGCGAGTGTCAGGTCGTAAGCGAGTCGAATACTATCAGAAGATTGCGAGGCGCTACTTGGTCGCTGACCGCCCGGTCCAGCTACCACGTGCAGCATGGAGGGATCGCCCGCCCCGTCGTTCGAATCATCGGTGACCAGCCAATCATCGTTCACATCGAACAAGGTATCCCCGCTGCTGGTACCGATTGATTGTGTTGCGCTACCGGAACCGAGGTTCGTGTGGAGGTTCACCGAATACACGACCGGTTCAGGGGAAACATTGGTAACAATTTCCAAATACCGTGCGAAACCTTGGTCATCAGGCACATAGATCTTTCGCATGACCTCGACGCTACCTATCGTGGCCGGTCCAATGGCGATCTCGCGACCATCCTGTTCGGCACTGCCTGTCGCGAAGCTGGGGAAGCCACTCAGATCGAGTCCGCCGTCATAGGCGTCGCTAGTCCCGTTCGAGATCGAGCCATCGCTGCGGATGTCCCACAGGAAGCCATCCGCGTCGTAAAGGTTCTGGCCCAGGGAAACCGGTACCGCTCCCGGATCGACTCCAGCGGAACGGTCGGCGCTTAGACTGCCCAGTACGGTGCCGGTAGTGGTGATGTCCTGAGCCAGAGCGCTCTCGCCACCCACCAGGACTGGATTGGTCCCTTCGGTGGCGAAGCTCGCATCGCGCGTGACCACCAGGTTGTAGTCCGCAATCGCTCCGCTAACACGAGCATAGTAAGTGCCGGTTGTGGCGGCGACGAATTCGCTAATCACTTGCTCGGTTGTCCCGCTGGCCAGCACGGTGCCTGAGGCATCGAGCAGCTCGAGAAGGAAATTCTCTCCCGTCTGTCCAGTCGTCGACAAGGTTGCCGATTGGCCCGCGTTGAGACTAAAGCTGTAGTAGTCCGACGTCGGGGGGGTGCTCGGGTACGTCAGATCGAGCGTAACGTAATTGCCGGAAGCATTACCGACAGAGGACGACGGTGTCACGGTAGTGGTGATTGTTCCGTCGGCAATGAGTGTTGTCAGGTTCGCCAGCGACAGATCGATAGTGGCGATGTTGGGAGCACTCGAGCTGCCGCCGGAAACAAACAGCGTTTCGGTGATAACGCCCTCTAGGTCTACCACCACGTTTTCGGAAGAGGAATTCAAATCTCCCTTTGCGGTAACCGTCAGAGTGCCGTCACCATAAACCGGCGCCAGGCTTGCGAAATCAAAGGTCAAAACGTTGGGGGTGTGAAACGTGTCGGAGATGGTCTGACTTTCCGCAAATAAGCCCACGCCATCGGCGACGCCCAACACCGCGCCACGTTCGGCCCCGCCGAAGCCAAGGTTAAAGAATATGGGATCTAAATCCTGTGCAGTTGCGAGGCTGTCATTCGTCGCCCTGCCATGGGCCTCCTCTTCCACGGCGGCATTGAGAATGATTCGTGCCGAATAGGTTCCCGTGGAGAGTGGTAGCAGCGTGTTTGGGGCAAACGGGCCGCCGGGTCCAGTGAAGCTGCTAAACATTCCCATCAAGTCGTCGTTATCTACATCGCCATCGAGGTTGATGTCCCCCTGGGAAAGCGTCTTTCCGCTGCCGAGAGGGCCGGTGAAGTTGGCAAAAGCAATGAGCAGGTCCATGTTGTCGACGTCAAAATCGCCGTCGGTATCACCATACAGGGCTGGAATGTCCGCGCTGCCGACAACGATCGTGTACGTTCCCGCGCCAGCGGTCCCCACGACGGGCAGCACTATTTCTTCTCCAGCAACGGTGGCGGATTGGCTGGCTAGGACGGCTCCCCCAGGTCCGCGGAGTTCGACGGCGCCTTGAAGCGAGGCATTGGGGCTAAGCACCACGGTCACTTGCTGGTTGTCGTCCAGTTCGATCGTGTAACTATCGGTGTCGGCCACCGGCTGAATCGCTCCCTCGACCCCACCTTCATAGACGAGGGAACCACTCGGCTGCACCAGATCGAGCGGTACCGCGAACGATGAGGTGATCAGGTCGGCCGTAAAGCTGACGACGAAATCTCCGCCCGGGGCACCATCGCCTGAAACGTTCGGCGGCAGCGGTCTGGCCAGCGGCTCGCCGTCGAGGTCGTTGCCTATGAGGTCCTCGAAGGCTCCGTCGCCGCTGGACAACGTCAGCGTGTAGAGGTCGTCCGCTAGGTTGGCGTACTCCAGCGTGAGTGTCGAGCTGGCCGCGTTGTAAGTGAAGACGTCGGGAGTTTGGCTGCCGGTGATCTGACCGACCAGCTGCACATCCGCGGCATCGAGATTTGTCGGGTCGAGCTCTTCGTCGAACTGAACGGTGTAGACCAGCGCGCCGGTCGGTATCGTATCGCCCTCTTGAATCGAAGTACTGATGACCCGTGGGCCCGTGGTGTCGATGCTGAACTGGCTGGTATGCGCGGTAAGCGGCTGGTTCTGCAAGCCCGTGATCGCCCCGGCGGCAATCGCCACGTTGTGGACTCCATCGCTCAAACCGGTAGGCAATGTGAATTTGACCGAGTCGGCATCGAGAATCGTCATGTCGGTGGCCGCAATGCCGTCGACTGTCAGATCGCTGGCTTCGAGGCTGGTCAGCAGGATCGGATCGCTAAAGTTGACAACGATCTCGGTCAGTGAATGCAAGGAGATACTGCCATCGAGCGGACTGGTAGCCACCATTGCCGATGGCAGCGGGCTTCCCGTATGGCCCGTTACGTTCAAGACATATTCGCCGCCGATTTCGTTCTCCGAAAGTACCCGGACCGTATAGGATCCGGTGGCCAACGCCGTGTGACTCAACGCCCCACTCGAATCGCTCGCGACCAAGGTGCCGGCCGGATCGTACAGTTCTACAGCAATATCGAGACTGTTGACGAACTCCCCAGGCCCAGCGGACGGCACCAACGTACTGACGTTGAGCGCGTCTCCGGCATTGGCCTCGACACTGAAGTGATTGAAACTGGCGGCATCAAAGTTCACGACCTGCCCGATTTCGGTCGCCGACATGCCAGCGAGGGCATCGATTCCCAAGTTAGCCAACGTCGGCGCTTTCGCCAACGCCGCGGCGCTATTCGCATTTTGCGAAGCGAAGTGCATTACCACCTGCGTCTCGCCGGAAGCGAGGGCAAGGTCGTACGTGACTTGAATGTCATCCTGCGAATACAGCGAGGCGCTACTTGGTCGCTGACCGCCCGGTCCAGCTACCACGTGCAGCATGGA
>CAYLRE010000271.1:0-6621 GCA_964385715.1 uncultured Planctomycetaceae bacterium | reverse complement strand
TAGCGGCGCTATGTGCGATCGCAGCACTTCCGATGCCTGCCTCGTTAGAGAATGCGGCACGTTGCACGCCAATAACCAGCACTCCAAGAACACCACCACCAAACGCCTTACCCGTGAAGGCCTCGGTGAAGATACTTCCGAACAGCGACGGGACGTCCCCAAAGTTGGTGAAGATGACGTACAAACAGGCGAGTATGTACATGCCACACATTGTTGGAACGATCTTCTCTGCCGCAGCGCCAATGCGTTTGATTCCACCAATAATCACAAGGCCAACAAGACCAGCCAACACAACACCAAACACGACGCCAAACACTTGCTTGAATCCGTCCATTTCCGTCTGAACTGTTTCACGGCGGGCCTGCAGCTCCTCCATCTTGGCAAAATCCTCACCGGCAGCCGCGTCCTTGATGCCTGCTTCAATAGTCTCAAGCTCGTCGGTGTCCGACTTTTGCAGAACGTACAAGATCGTCGCCCCTGCCTGATTGGCCTGGAACATGTTTCCGCCGCCGAAGCTCGCAAAAATGCACAACACGGCAAACACCACGCCGAGAATGGAACCGAGGCCGCCTAGGCCTAGCTCCTTAAGTCCGGCACTCAGATATTGCATCGGTCCGCCCAGAATCGTGCCATCCGGCTTAACGGTGCGGAATTTTTGCCCCAGCGTGCATTCGACAAACTTCGACGTCATGCCAAAGAAACCGCAAGCCATCATCCAGAATAAAGCACCAGGGCCACCGAACGTCATCGCCAACGTAACGCCGGCAATATTTCCCAAGCCAACCGTCGCAGATAGCGCCGACGACAGAGCCTGGAAATGCGTTACCTCGCCGGGCTCATCGGGATTGTCGTAACGCCCCCAGACAACTTCTAAGGCATGCTTGAAGCCCCAGATATTGAAACCACGCATGTAGATGGTGAAGAAGATCGAACCACAGGCCAACCAGATAACAACAAGCGGCGCACCGCCGCTCTTGTTCGTCGCCAGGTAGGGATCTGTCGCACCTGCCTTAAGATTGCCATTTGCATCGAGCTTGCTGGCGTCGGCCTTAAGCTTGCCTTGCTCGGCGAGCGCGGCGACCTGTTTCTCGGTCAAGACGTCCGCCGATTCCGTTCCCAGCAGATCGCGTTTGGCCAGCTTACGGCGATAGACAACATTTCCGTCGGAATCATCCCGTACGTAGGTCGCCGATGCGTCATTTGTTACGGTGACAAACTCGACGGCCTCATCGCCCATACTTCCTTCACGCCAGACTCGATCACCTGAGATCGTCACCAACATGCCACGCGCAAGCAACGCGTCGGCCTGTTGTTGCGTCATCTTCTTGCCCGTTTTCTTACCGGCGAGATCGATCTCTTCAAACGCATCTTTCGAACCCTTGGGACGCACGAAGAAGGACTCATCGACCGTTGTGACCGTGTCCTCCGTCCCCGAAAACAGCCGGTAGAAGAGTACGGTTGCAGTATGCTCAACGGCTTTCGCAAACACGCCATCAATCTGTTTGGCGACGCCCGGCTTAGCAGCTTCTTCGGTGAGCTTTACCGGAATCGGGATTACAGATTGCGGGAGTCTGACGGCTTCGGTTCCCGTCTTGTCGCCGCTCTGCTCGCCGTCAGCCGCCGAGGCAATCGTTGCGGAATAAAGAAAGCTCAGGCCAATCGGGGCAATCAGAAGCGCCGCTAATAGTGAAAGTATTACGCGGGAGCGTGATCGGGGGCGACGAGATCCGTTCGTTTCCGAGTGCGTCGATGGCATCGTGCAGTCCTGAGGTGGGGGGACGATTATCCCAAAGCTTGGTCGGCTATTCAAAAACTTGGCCGGCAATCGCCGACTCGCTCGGAATTATGCTTGCTCTGCTTTCATCCAGCAACGGGAATGCGTGCAGATTCTTAACAAACGGGCCAGAGACGCCAAACAATCGCTCCGAATGAGACGATCTCGGCGAGTTTAGCTGTGCGCGCCGGGCCTTCGGGGACCACACTTTGTCCGCACTTTGTCCGCTAGGTATAAAAAAGCAAATCAAACAAATCCATAACTCATTTACAATTAGCGACTTATGGTTTTCATCTCTATTTAACAAATATATACTTGTCTAAAATGCGAAAATGAATATATTAAGGGCAAACGATCACTCAATGGCCGTCCACAGACACGGTAGCCAACGTGCAAAACACGAAGAAAAACGCCGAAAACACCCCCAGGCTAGCAGAAAGCTCGGATGTGGCCCTGCTCGACATGCTGCGTCGTGTTGACGGCCTGACCGTGCCGCAGCTGTCGGAGGCGATGGGCGTAACCGCTACGGCGGTTCGTCAGCGACTGACCCGATTGATGGGCCAAGGGCTGATTGAGCGTCAGGTGCGGCGTGAGGAGCCCTCCCGGGGGCGTCCTAGCCACGAGTATTCGTTAACCGAGCAGGGCCGCCGAAAAACCGGAGCCAATTTCGCCGATCTTTCGATCGCCCTGTGGCGGGAAATTCGCAACATCAAAGACCCGGATGTCCGCCGCGGCCTACTGGAGCGTCTCGCCAAGACCTTGGCCGAGATGTACGGCGACCAGGTCGACGGGGAATCGATCGAGGAACGCATGCAGGCGGTAAAGGCTCTATTTGCCCAGCGAGGGGTCTCTTTCGCGGTCGAATCAGAGAACCAATTGCCGGTGCTGACAGCGGTCACGTGCCCCTACCCCGATCTAGCAGAGCAAGACCGCTCAATTTGTGCCTTGGAAAAGATGCTCCTGTCGGAATTGTTGAACGAGAATGTCCATTTGACCGGCTGCCGGCTCGATGGCGAGAGTTGCTGTACCTTTGAAGCACAGTAAGTGCTGGATATATTAGGACCTTTGGTATTTTGAGCGGCGGTGTGTGACGGGGAGTCACGCAAGAAGCTCAGCAGACTGGTAGACGGAATTTAGTCATGGCTCCCAGAGCATCCACCAGACCCTGGATCGAAGGTCGATTTGAAGAGAACGTCGTCACGACCACCATTGAGCAGGCCATTAACTGGGCCCGCCAATCGAGCTTGTGGCCGATGACATTTGGCTTGGCCTGTTGTGCGATCGAAATGATGGCCGCCGGTGCAAGCCGCTACGACATGGACCGCTTCGGTGCCGGTGCGTTTCGCGCCACGCCTCGTCAAGCGGACTTGATGATTGTTGCCGGCACGGTGACCTACAAGATGGCGAGCCGCGTGCGCCGTCTTTACAACCTGATGCCCGATCCGAAGTTCGTGATCGCCATGGGTGCCTGCACCGTCGGTGGTGGCCCTTACTTCAAGTACGGCTACCACGTCGTGAAGGGTGTCGACCTGGTCGTGCCCGTTGACGTTTATGTCCCCGGTTGCCCGCCCCGTCCGGAAGCGCTGCTCGAAGGCTTGATGCGAATTCAAGACAAGCTCAAGGGCCAGAAACTGAACAAGAAGCACGACGACGCGAACCGTTTCGGCCAGCTCGGCGTGAAGATTGAAGACGAACTTCCCGTACCGCATCACAGCGGCTACGCGGAGCCTGAAACCGATATCGATCCGGTCTACGACCACCAGAAACTAACCGACTAGTTAATGGACTAGTCTTCGTTCCCCCTAATGCCGTCCCTCCTATACTGCGGCGAAGTAAGAAGACGAATGAGCAATAGCGAAACACTTAAGATTTCCGACCTTCACGTATCGGTCGAAGGCAAGCCGATTCTTCGTGGTGCCAGTCTCACGCTCAAGCGTGGCGAGACGCATGCCCTGATGGGACCGAATGGTTCCGGCAAGAGCACGCTAGGCTTGGCGATCATGGGCCATCCGGCTTATGAAATCACGCAAGGCACAATCGAAATCGACGGTGTCGACCTGCTCGAAATGTCGCCGGACGAGCGAGCCCGGGCCGGCGTCTTCATGGCGTTCCAACGACCGATGGCGATTCCCGGCGTGAAGATGGCCGACTTCCTCCGTCACGCCACGACGAACGTCCGTCGCCCCGACCGCAAAGAAGGCGAAGAACTGATTCCGATGCGTGAGTTCCGCAAGGAAATTCGCGAGAAGATGGAGCAGCTCAAGATCGATCCTGAATTCGCCCGCCGCTATGTGAACGATGGTTTTTCCGGCGGTGAAATGAAGCGAGCCGAGATCCTGCAGCTCGCGATGTTGCAGCCCAAATTTGCCATCCTCGACGAAACCGACAGTGGCCTCGATGCCGACGCGGTGAAGCTGGCGAGTGCCAGTATCGCTGAGATTCGCGGCGGTGAGATGGGCGTGCTGATCATTACTCACCACGAGCGACTGCTTGAACACAACCGCCCTGAGATCACACACGTGATGCTAGGCGGAAAGATCGTCGAGACCGGCGGCCCCGAGCTGGCAGAAGAACTGCATCGCGATGGCTTCGACCGCATTCGTGCCGACTACCCGGAAGCGGCCGCTCAAGAAGAAGAGCTGGTTGGCCAGGGCGCCGAAGGCGTCGCCTAACAGGGTGCCGAAGGCGCCGTTTAACTAAGACGCGACTGTCTCCGCCGCACGAAGCGACGGCCGACAGACGTACGACCAACGTCCCTAACGTCGCTCCAAGAGCGTCGCACTTCGATGGATAACAATATGGCTACCGACGTCACACAAGAATCGTTCGATCCGGCAGAAGGCGAAGTTAACAAGTACAACTTCCGCACCGAAACCGAAGGTGTCTTCAAGGCTCGCAAAGGTCTCGATCGCGAAATCGTCGGACAGATTTCCGAGATGAAGGGCGAACCGGCCTGGATGCGAGAGTTCCGGCTCGAAAGTCTCGAAATCTTCGAGTCGAAGCCGATGCCCAAGTGGGGCGGCGACATCGAACTCGATTTCCAAGACGTCTACTACTACCTCAAGCCGACCGACGAACAGGGCAAGACGTGGGACGACGTCCCCGAGGAAATCAAAGAGACCTTCGACCGACTCGGTATCCCCGAGGCCGAGAAGAAGTATCTCGCCGGTGTGAAAGCTCAGTTCGAGAGCGAAGTGGTCTACGGTTCGCTTCAAGAAGATCTCGCCAAGCAAGGCGTCATCTTCACCGACACCGACACCGCGCTTCGCGAGCATCCCGAGTTGTTCCGCGAACATTTTGGAACCATCATCCCGCCGTCGGACAACAAATTCGCGGCCCTCAACTCGGCCGTCTGGTCGGGTGGTTCGTTCATCTACATCCCGCCGGGGGTGAGCATCGAGTTCCCGCTCCAGGCCTACTTCCGCATCAATGCCGAAAGCATGGGTCAGTTCGAGCGAACGATGATCATCGTCGACGAAGGTGCTCAGGTTCACTACGTCGAGGGCTGCACCGCTCCGATGTACACGACCGAAAGCCTGCACTCGGCCGTGGTCGAAGTGAAGGTAATGAAAGACGCCCGCTGCCGTTACACGACGATTCAGAACTGGGCCAACAACATTTACAACCTCGTCACCAAGCGGGCCATGGCCTACCAAGACGCGGTCATGGAATGGGTCGATGGCAACCTCGGTAGCCACCTGACGATGAAGTACCCGGCCGTCTACATGATGGAGCCGGGTGCCCGCGGCGAAATCCTTTCGATCGCCTTCTCGTCGGCCGGCCAACATCAAGACGCCGGTGCCAAGCTGGTTCACGCCGCTCCGAACACGACCGGCCAGATCATCAGCAAGTCGATCTCCAAGAATGGTGGTCGCTCGAGCTATCGCGGACTGGTCAAGGTCGAAGAGGGTGCCAAGCAGTCGAAGTCGAACGTCGTCTGCGATGCCTTGATCCTCGACCCCGAAAGCCGCAGCGACACGTACCCCTATATCGAGATCGATGAGCAAGACGTCACCATTGGCCATGAAGCGAGCGTCTCGCGGATCGGTGAAGAGCAGCTGTTCTATCTCACCAGCCGTGGTCTCTCGGAAGCCGAAGCGAGCACGATGATCGTCAACGGTTTCATCGAGCCGCTGGTCAAAGAGCTACCGATGGAATACGCGGTTGAAATGAACCGTCTGATCGAACTGCAGATGGAAGGCTCCGTCGGCTAAGCCAACACTCGCTGTTTCGACGCCAACGGTGCGGCCGACGGCCCGCCATCAACACCACCAACCGGGAATGCTACTACCGCTTCCCGCCCCCTCCCCCCAACACGAAATACAACGATGACGGAAACGGCCCTCGCTACCGGCTTCACTCAAGATACCTTTGACGCCTTTCTCGCTGCTCGCGATGAACCCGGCTGGCTGACCGATCTGCGTGTCGCCGCCTGGAAAAAGTTCCTCGAGCTACCGACGCCTTCGCGTGCCGACGAAGAGTGGATGCGGACCGACATCCGTATCTTCCGCCTCGACAAGTTCGGGCTTCCCACGGCACCTGCCCAAGAAGCCAGCGGCAGCGAGCTGTCCGAACGAGGCCTGCTCCGACGAGGGGTCGAACTGGGTGGCCATTCCGTCTCGCTCAACACGCATCACGTCGAAGGCTCCTTTAGCGAAGAACTAAAAGCCAAGGGCGTCATCTTCGGTAACCTGGAACAACTCGTTCGCGAGCATGGCGACCTGCTCAAGCCGCACTTGCTTTCGCGAGCCGTGAACCCGCATGCAGACAAGTTCGCGGCCCTGCACGCCGCCTGCTGGTCGGGCGGAACACTGCTTTACGTGCCTCGCGGAGTCGAGGTCGAGCAG
>CAYLRE010000270.1:0-6623 GCA_964385715.1 uncultured Planctomycetaceae bacterium | reverse complement strand
CGTGCAGCGGCTTCATCGCCACGACCATCTGTGTGGTCGAACAGTTGGGGCTGGCAATCACGCCGTTGTGACTATCGATTGCTTCGGGGTTCACTTCTGGAACGACCAAGGCCACATCCGGATTCATGCGCCAGTAGCCGCTTTCGTCGACGACCGTGCAGCCGCGTTCCTGGGCCCAGGGGACGAACTCCTCGGCGACTTCATCGGGCGTACTGGCGATGGCCAGTTCGACGCCGTCGAATGCCGACGGTTCGAGTAGCTCGACCGTGTACTCCTCACCGCGAAAGGTGAGCTTCGATCCGGCAGAACGCTTGGAAGCCAAGAACTTGATCGTCCTGAACGGCAGATCTCGTTCTTCGAGGATCTTGCGGATGAGCGTTCCAACGGCGCCCGTGGCACCGACAATTGCGACCGATTCAAACACAGCACAAACTCCAATGGGCGTGAACAGTGGTTCCGCAAACGCGGGGTTCCACAAACCAGGGCCGTTCCTGAAGGAAGTAGGTATGTGGAAGGTGGGTTATTCAAGCGGCGATATCACAATGGTGTATCGGCCGTGCGGGCGGGAGCGGATTAGCTCCTGAGGCTGGCCGCAGTGCAGTACCGCGAAGACCCATCAGTATATGCGGTTGGGTTCCGGAGATTCAACGCTCCCCTGCCCCGCTCTCCGAGGGCTTAAATGGCCGCCGGGCCGTCGCCGGTGCCCGTTTCGCTTTCGTCGGCATCGTCATCTATCCCACGTTCTTTGCGGATTCGCTGCACGTCGGTGAGGACCTGCGTGATGATGTCGTGATTCGCCGCGATGTGTTCCCACTGAGCGTAAAAGCTCCAACCAATCACTCCCATGCCCAGCAGGGCGGCCAGGAAATGGGGCGTGATGAACTGCTCGGCATTGGGGAAAGCGGCCATTGGGTCGGACATTGCGCCGAGTGAGCTGATGACCAGCACGGTCAACATACCGACGACCGCCCAGAAGAAGGTGCGACGTTTCATACTGGCGCTCTTGCCCCACAGCGTGGTGTCGAGCTGATACGCCTCGATTACCTCGCGGCACCAACGCGTCGTGCCGACGAAGTACGTCACCGCGATGCAGTTGACCAGCATCACCATCATGCCGGTGCCGATTCCCAGCAGGCGATGGATGTTCGCCCACCGCTTGGTCCCTTCGAGCGCGGTAATCTCCTCCTGAATCTCGGCGGACTCATCTCCGCTGGCGTTCAGGTCGTGAAGGCGATCGAGCTGCGGCTGCAATTCACCGAGCGAAAGGCCGACGCCCAGCGTGATCATCATCAGTACGATGGCGGTGCCGGCCAGAGATGGAAAAATGCGTGACACAGACAGTTCGGCCGTGGCGGCGAGTGAGGAGGTTGTGGGAGGGAGAAACGCAGAGGCGAGGATGCGATCCTGTTCTGCGAGGAGACCCTATTAAACGTGCGAAGCACCCCGTTGTCCACCGCCATCGCGGTCCTAGAATAAGAGCATGAGCAATCCAAAACTGGCCATTACGTTAGGGGATCCCGCGGGTGTGGGCGCCGAGACGATCGTCGGCGCATGGAGCCAGAATCGCGTCCATCAGGCGGCTCGACCCTTCGTAGTGGGGTGTGCGACTGTGCTCCGGCGCGCCGTCGACCTACTGGCAAGCGAGCTATCGGTTGTTGAAATCGATTCGGCCGAAGAGGCGGATCCTTCGCCTGAGGTGATCCCCTGCCTGGCCGCTGGCGGTTTGCGCTCTGACAGCATCGAACCGGCCGTGGCCAGTGCCGCGGGAGGACAGGCGGCCTACGACGCCCTCAAGCTGGCAACCAGGTTGGCACTCGATAAGTCGGTCGATGGAATCGTCACGGCCCCGCTCAACAAAGCAGCATTGCACGCGGCGGGGCATCATTATCCGGGGCACACCGAACTCTTGGCCGAGTTCTGCGGCGTCGAACGAACCGCCATGATGCTTTATTTGCCGCCGGGCGTGGCCGACGTTGGTCCGGCCGGGCTAGGAGTCGTGCATGTAACGCTGCACATTTCGATGCGTGATGCGCTCGATCAAATGACACAAGAACGGGTTCTCGACCGTATTCAGCTGGCCGACGACGCACTTTGCCGCATGGTCGCTCACACCGCCGATTTCTCGCCGCGGATTGGTGTCTGTGCTCTTAACCCTCACGCGGGAGAAGAGGGACTCTTCGGTGACGAAGAGCAAAGAGTCATCGCTCCTGCTGTTGAGAGGGCCCGTTCCTTGGGCAAGCAGGTCGAAGGGCCCCTTCCCTCTGACACGCTCATGGTTCGCGCGGCCGCTGGTGAATTCGATGCCGTGGTGGCAATGTACCACGATCAGGGGCACATCGCGCTCAAGCTACTTGGCATGCAACGGGCTGTGAATGTTACGCTTGGCCTACCGGTCGTACGTACTAGTGTTGCCCATGGGACGGCGTTCGATCGTGCCTGGCAAGGAACGGCCGATTCGCAGGGCATGGTTGAGGCGATCAGCACCGCCGCCCACCTGGCTTCTGTCTCACGAAGTGAGTCGCACCAGAGTGACGCGGTCGTGCGAACTTAAAAGCCACACAGCTCATCTGCCAAGCCGCTTAGGCCTCCCCTGCCCTGCTCCTTTTCTAGCGGGGCGATTCGGCGTTCCTGCGCGAAGCTGCGTTCTCATCGCGATGGGAATTCCTTTTGGCCAATCGTAGCGACATGGCTTCGGTATGATCTGTCGCCTGCATGTTGACCGGCTTGTCGAAAAGCGACCGATTTACCGGTTCATCGAAGCGAACCTTGAAGAGCTCCATTTCGACGAGCGTACGAGGTTGCGACGATTCGTCGCCCTTGGCCAGTTCCAGGCGGCGATAGCGAATGCGGTAGGGAAATAGCTGTTCTCGGTCGATGAACAGCAACACGTCGTGCGGCACTTGTGGTTCAAACGACGCGATACCGGGAGATGCTGACGAATTACCCTCGTCTTGATTCTTTGATAGACGGCGAGCACGCCCCTTACGCCAGACTCCCTGAACGACCCACACGTCGATGTCGGCGATGCGTGTCTCGTCGATGCTAATGTTCTTGATTTTCGATTCGCCGAGGGTGCGGAACTCAAAGTTTTCGTCGAGGTCCGCTAGCAATCGCGGTAGGCCACCTAGTGGCACGTCCTGGCCGTGTTCTCCTAACGCAACCGTCAGTCGATCCAGATCGACTTTTTGAAGCTGCGCCTCATCGCCTCGATTGTTGTACAGCCAGAGTGTGGTGCCATTACTGCTTTGGATGAATCCGCGACGACGATCTTCTAGCTGAAAATCGAGTTCAAAGCGGAAGAGAGGTCGGCTTGCTCTGCCCTGCTCGGCACCCAGGTCAGGCAGAGCGCCTGGTCGAGCGACCGCCGCTAGCTGTTCGTAGATTCCCGAACCGAAGAGCTGACGATCGAACAGTTGCACTCTTTGGCGAACCTGGGCAGAGACCGATTGGTGTGCTAGCAATCGGCTTCGAGCAGCCGCTAGCAGCGATTCACCATCAGGAAGTTCGGCGCCGGTTGGCCGCGTGATGGCCGCAATTCGATTCCACGGTCCCGCCTTCGACGGCTGTTTTTTGCGTGAATCGGCCCAAATAACAGCCGTTACAGCACACAATGCGAGGATGGACAAGATGCGGTAGGTGTGGCGCATGTCTCGGTATTAACGATTTTGTCAAAGAAACCGGCCCCAGACAGCCGAACAATAGGTGACATCGGCCACCATCATTTCGCGAAGAGTGTTCTTGCTGAGTGCGGGACATTCTAGAAGTGGCCGCAAATCAGGTCCACGGCAGTTGTTCGCGGGCTTGCCAACTACCGAATTCAAACCGTGCGAGACGCAAACGTCCAACTGAGGCCGTCGCCTGACTCGGGGGACCATGTTTTAGGAAACCATGGCATGAGACACTCTCTATCGCTCATTCTTCTACTTACGCTGGCGACTTCGGTTGCTAGCGTTGGATGTCATCGACACAAAGTCCACAAGACGCCGCCAGCGAAGATGCTGATGGAGCCCGGCCCCGGCGTGGGTGGTCCTGGCCCCGGCGTATTCATGGGCGCGGGTCCGATGCCGGCTCCCATGGGCGTTTCGCAGCTAGCCTTTGTCGGTCCTGCCGGCATGTGGGTACGCTGGGACGCGATGGGCCAAGGTATGTTCGATTCCGAGCCGTTGGTCTCGCCGGGACGACAGAACGTGCAGCAAGGCGCGATCTATCGTTTCAAGCTGACCAACATTCCGGGACGCCCGGGTGTGGAACTCTATCCGACCGTCGAGGTGGGACCGAACACGCCGCGCACGGAAGCCTATCTCTCACACAATGCGATTCCGCTGCAGCTGACCGAACAAGACTTTGATCAGATCCTCAGCGGCAACTTCGTCACCAAGGTGATCTACCTTCCGGATCCGGAATTCCAAACTGGTTTGGATGGCGGAATCGATACCTTGGTTAGCTCGCGACTCAATCCGGGTGTCGACCCGATCGTCGAAGCGGATCAACGAGGTTCGATTCTGGCTATCGTTCGCGTCGGTAACATCGATCCCGAACTGCCGGCCGCTCCTGGCGAGTTGGACGTGGCTGGTCTGAAGGGCGTCAGCCCCGTGGCCTTCAACCAAGCGATGCCGGGTATGCCTGGCATGGCAGGTGGCCCGGTGCCGCACCCCGGCTTTGGGTTTGCCCCGTCGATGGTCGCCGGCGTCACGGCTCCCCAATACGGAATGCCGATTACCGGAACGCCGATTGGTCTGCCCGGTCCTCCGCACGTGCCACTGGGCGTGCCGGCTGGTCTGCAGCACCACTCGATCCGCAACACGACGGAGGTCTGTCTTCCGGAGCCGACGAAGAAGATCAAGATGCACGTCGAGCAGCGACCTGGCTACAGCTATCCGAAGCCGGCCAACCACGTGAAGATCGTGGAGTCGAATCGGCCGAACGGTCAGGGAGCGTTCAAGCAGCCGTTGAAGGATGTCTTCAATTGGATGAAGAACTAACCGTCTTCTAGCTAGGTGTCTTGGTGCGAACATCGCTTCGCTCGCCAGGACCGACTCGACACGCTAACGAAATCATATCCAGGATAATGGTCCACAAGCCCCACACTCTTGCAGTTGGAATCGCGGTCTGCCGATTGAAAAATGTCGGCAGGATAGTGATGGTGCTGCTGTTGGGATTCGGATGGGCGTCATTTGCTGCCGCTCAATCGACACCCTTGCACTACCGTCAATCCGGCGATTTGCCACCGGGAGCGATTGGCCGCGCACAACTGCAGCGGGGCGGACCATTACCTGGATATTTTCAACCAGTTGAGATCATCGCCCCCCGTGGGGCGCTTGTCGGAATGGCGATTGAGGGGGCCTTTGAACCAGGGCAGCCGACGCCGCGTGCGGCGGCATTGATGATCTCGCCCGTCTATCGGTTGAAAGTCACTCAGATCGAAGACTACCCGGGTTTGGAAGTCTTTCCTACGATCGAACTGATCAATCGCATCTATCCGCCGCCGGGAATGGAAGCCTCTTTCCCGATTCCAGTGCAACTTACCAAGGAAGAGTTGCTGATGGCCGCCCAAGGGCAAATGGTCACGCGAGTCATCTACTTGGAAGATCCCGATCAAGCTTTGCCGGTCGCTGAGCGACCCGGCGAGCAACATTGGTTTGAAGTGGGGCTGGGGCACGATCCATTGCAAGTTGCTGACGCCCTGGGGAAGCCCGTTGCCATTCTGCGGATCGGCGGCCGGGTTCCTGATCGTGCGGGGCCCGATCAGCAGTTTCTGTTCGGCTCGCCGCCGTTCATTCCGCTGGGGCGAATTGAAGGGCACATGGACATGCCGCGCTCGTCACGACGCGGCAATGCGGATCCGAATTCACCACGAGTCCTGCCACATATTTCACCAAGAGCCTAGAGCCGTCAACTATGAATCAGTCTGCCGGACATTTCGACGCGGGGGCGCTCGATCAGTCGGTCTCTTGGCCGCGCTGGTGGCGCTGGACCGTGATCGCGGTTTCGGCAGTGACGCTCTGCTCGTGTCGTTCGATTCGTGAAAATGCTTCCCAGCCGCATGTTTCACCGGCAGCGGTGCCGGCGGTTGCTGTGCAAAAATCATTCCCAGGTGGTACGTCTGCGGGGGCGGGAGATATCGTACCGACTTCGGCAGAAATGAACGTCGTAGGTGGGGATCCCCTGACGCCGACCCCCGCACCTCCGTCACGAATTCTTCCCGTACAACACGATTCACTTCCGCCTTCGGCGTATACAGGCGAAAACTACGCTGGTGAACATCTGCCGCATTGCCCTCGCGTCTTCGTTGAGGGGGAGATGGCCGGTGGGGATATGGTCGACGGGAATATGGTCGACGGGCAAACGGTTCCTTTCTGGGCTCAGCAATGGGCACCACCGGGCATCCGTCGCCCTTGGCCGGAACAAGAGTACATTCACGACGGTGGCGATCGCGGCAAGCCGGTTCGCACTGGCAGAGACTGGCAGATTCACGGGCTGGAAACGGAAGACACCATTGCCCACTTCGACACTCTCGACGGGCAGGTGATGGTCGAGCCGAGTAATCGCGTGCATATCTACGCTCCGCGGTTTGCTGCGGTACGACAGGTTCGTGGTCTGGAGCAATATGCTCGCGACTTGCG
>CAYLRE010000269.1:0-6634 GCA_964385715.1 uncultured Planctomycetaceae bacterium | reverse complement strand
GAAGGGCCCGCGACGAAGCCAAGGCGAATAAAGAACTCGCGAAGGATGAACGTGCCACAAAGGCCCAGCAGCTCTACAAGAAGATGAAGCAAGAGCTGAATCAGCGAGAAATGGAAATGTACGCCAATCGCTGTGAGCGAAACCCATCGCAGTACGCGCTGAAGTATGAATTTGCATTGCGACTCAAGCGGGCCGGCAAGTACAACGAGGCGATCAGTCAGTTCCAAGAAGCCCGTAATGAACCTCGAAAAGTCGCCTCCTCCAATCTAGAAATTGGCGAGTGTTTTCAGCAGATCCGGCAATATAAGCTTGCCATGAAAGCTTACGACGAGGCGATTCAGACCTGCGGACAATGGGATGACGAAGTTAGGCGTTTAGCCCTATACCGGGCTGGATGGCTGGCCAAAGGCCTCAAGGAATGGGAAACGTCCGAGAAATATCTCACAGAACTCGCCGGCCTCGACTTCGGATACAAGGACGTATCGGCCCTGCTGGATGAGGTGTCGAAGCACCTGCATGGTGACGATCTTACGCTTTAGCAGACGAATTAGGGGCAGAACGGGCGAGATCTACGGAAAGAACCCCGATTTCGCACCCTGAGTCCGCTAGACAAGACGCCAAGAATCGGTCATTATTTACGGTTTCCCCAATTGGCTGGAAACTGAACTACAGATCCGAGAATTAGAGAAACGGTCAAAACGACAGAGCTATGCCGAATTCCCTGAGTGCCAAGAAACGACTTCGTCAAGATTCCAAGCGTCGGTTGCGAAACCGGGGCATCAAGTCTGCGCTCCGCACGCAGCTAAGCAAGGTGTACGCTGCGATTGAAGCTGGCGATGCCGAAACGACGGAGAGTCAGTTCCGAGTTGCCACCAAGAAGCTCGACAAAGCGGCTGCCGGTCGCGTCATTCACCCCAACGCCGCAGCGCGACTCAAGTCGCGACTGTCAAAGAAGATCAAGGCTGCTAAAGCGGCCTCGTAAACGCCAGCAATCGGCGACTACGACGAACCCATCGGCCCGACACGTTCGGGCCTTTTTCGTGCGCTGGCTCGGTCACGAGCCGGAAAGCTGGCATCAGAGGTCCGGCCCCAGCGCCTTCGGCGAACCGGTCAGGCCTTCCGCGAACCGGCCCGGCAGCTATAACCACCGGCAAGCATCACCAGACGATCTTCTCGGCGTCAAAGATCGGACCTTCGACGCAAGTCCGCTTGTAGTCCCACTCGCCATCGTCGTCTCGCACCTTGGCAACACAGCTAAAGCAAATTCCGATCCCGCAAGCCATCGGCGATTCTAGCGATACCTGACATGGCACGCCGAAAGCAGCCGTCATGTCGGCGACCGCTTCCATCATCGGCTCCGGACCACAGCAAACAACCCGCGTCGACTCTTCAAGCCCACGGCCCGAAAGCAGCAACTGCAGCTGCTCCGTCACCAGACCATGGTGTCCCGCCGATCCATCGTCGGTGCTAACACGCACGTCCAGTCCAACGTTCTCGAAATCGGATACGCCGGCCAAGTAATCCGCGTTGCGAGCACCATAGCAGAGCGTTGCTCGAATCACCGGACTTACGTTTCGCGACGAATCCCCGTAGGTGCGATTCCCCAGATGCTCTTGAGCAAGAGCCATAAAGGGCGTCTGGCCGATGCCGCCGGCGACCATAATTAAGTGATCGCACTGCTGTGGCGAGAAACCATTGCCAAGCGGGCCCCAGACTTCCAATTCCTGACCTGGCACAAACCGGGCCAAACGGCTAGTCATTTTGCCTAGCACGAGGTACACGACATCCACGCCAACGGGATTCTGTGCTTCATCAAGGACAATGTCGTAGAGCGCGAGCGGCCGACCGAGCAACGGATCATCGAGATCGGCCAATCGCAACATCAGGAACTGCCCAGGAACGATGCGTTTGGCAATTTCGGGACACTCGAACCGAACGCGAAAGGTATCGCGAGCCAACTGGACGTTCTCGACAACGGAAACGCGATGGCAGACGGCGTCGTCCGCGTAGTACTTAGCGTGAACGGGATTTCTGGAACAATTCATCGCCGGCTTCCTGCTTAGGCGGACTCAGGGGACGTAAGGATGCGAATGGGCTTAGTTGTCTTGCTCTTCTTCGCCGCGGCTGCGACCTTCTTGCGAGGACGAGCTTTGGGCTTCGCCGCACCACGCTTGGGGCCAGATCGCCCTTGTGCCGTAGGTCGAGAAGCTCGCTTCGGGCGAGGCCCCTTGGCAGCACTTTCCGAGGCGCTGGCCGCCGACACGGCCTTCCAGAGTCGCTTTACCTCGACTTGCTCAAGTGGGCGAACGTGGCCCTGCGGTAGCTCTCCAAGACGCAGCGGGCCGATAGCGACACGTTTGAGCCGCTGTACTTTGTGTCCCAGCCGGGCCAACAGCCGACGGATTTCGCGGTTCTTGCCTTCGCTGAGGATGATTTCAAGAATCGTGCTCTTCTTGTATCGCCGCTTGATCTTCGCCTTGTCGGCTTTGACGAAGCCGTCCGCAATATGCACCCCCCGTTCCAAGTCACGCGCGAGCCCTGGCTCTGCCATCCCGGCAATCTGTACCTCGTACGTCTTCGACACGCCATATCGAGGATGCGTCAGTTGATTCGCCAGCTCACCGTCATTGGTGAGCAGAATTAGGCCCTCGCTTGCCATATCGAGGCGGCCAACGGTGAACACACGCCCGAAGGTTTCTGGCAACATGTCGATAACGCGCGGCCGTCCAGACGGATCGCGAGAAGTAGAGACCACTCCATCCGGCTTGTTAACTGCATAGTAAACGCGCCGCGTTGTCTTTAGCAGTGTTCCGTCAACACGAATCTTCTGTTTCTCTGGGTCAACACGAGTCCCGAGCTTCGTGACCACTTCGCGATCGACCTCGACGCGTCCTTCTAGCACCAACTGCTCGCACTCGCGACGGCTGGCAACACCGGCAGCGGCCAACACCTTCTGCAGACGCTGGGGGCCTTCGGGGACCGTTCTACGCGTGCTCGCGGGACCTCGTTTGGTCGTACGCTTCGCACCACGAGCACCTGCGGCGCGTACGGACCTCTTCTTCACTGTCTTCCGATTTGCCGACTTCTTCTTGGCTGGCTTTGTACCTTTAGCAGACTTCTTACCACCACGTGCGGAAGACGTGCCTCGCGATTTGACAGACGTCTTGGCCTGCTTCGTGGATTTCTTGCGTGGTGATTTCTTACGCGAGGCAGGCATGACGGGAGGCACTTGGAGAAAAAGATGGCCACGCGGCAGCGAACCAGATGCCGCTTGAAGCCTGCGTGATGCCACCCATCATAGTCGTTTGACGGGCGATTCCCCAGCCCCTGAGCCTTGCCTCAGGATCGCGACGTCGGGCGTTTTGGCCCCGATGCGACGATGATACGTCGCCTTGGTTAGAGCCCTAATGCCCGACGTGGAAAACTCGCCCCACCCCGCAGCCAGCGTGCTCGTGCGGGCTCGGTAATGGGCGCGTCAAAGTCGCGAGGCCGAACGCCGACCATGCTTGGTCCGATTTCGTTGTCTGGATAGGGATCGAACCTCTGAATCTGGGCTTCCTGGTAGGCCGGTGGCGTGTTGTACCAGCTATAGGGCGATATGCCTGTACAACCACTGATCGCAAGGAACATCAGTAAAGAGTAACAGACTAAGGCGGTTCTTGGCATACGAATAAAACCGGAAAGAAGACGTATTCCGAGCGGTATAAGAAGGGGCAGGAGTATAGCCAGATTCGGCCCAATCAGGGAAGGCGTAAACGGACCGGCATCCGTCCCTTTTACCGTCCACAATCGACAAGACGCTAGCGTTGCCAGCGCGGAATCGAAACACCGCTTCACCGAATCCACCAACAATGCCGCTATGGCAGATACGAGTCGAGAATCACCGTGCCGGCATGGGGACGCAACTCGACCGTATCACGACCTGCCGGCAGCAGCATTGTCTCGCCCGTTTGCAATGGCTTCTCGGCCGGGTCGCCAACGACGTCAACCGAACCTGCTACCACGCTCATAATGTGAAATCGATTGTCATCGGCAACGGATTGCGAACTGCTGAAACGCCAACGATCAAGTACAAACTTTTCGCAATCGATCAAACGCTCGATGTGATCCACATCTGTCGGCTGAGGCGCTTGCGGCATGATTTCCGTCTGACTGAAATCAACGACCTCGATTCCCTGATCAATGTGCAAGGGGCGAGGCTTACCGTCCGTGCCAAGACGATTCCAATCGAAGAGACGAAAGGTGGTGTCACTCGACTGCTGAATCTCGGCCACGAGCAGCCCCGCACCAACGGCATGCACGGCTCCGGCACGAACAAAAATGCAATCACCCACCTTTGGCTCATAACTATAAACGCACTCGTCCGCCGTTCCGTTGTGCAAATGATGGGCAAACGTCTCACGATCGACGCCCTGCTTCAACCCCGCATACAGACAACTTCCCGGTTCGGCAGCCACGATGATCCAGGCTTCCGTCTTACCCAAGTCAGGCGGGTCAAGCTTCGCTCCCTGTTTATCGTTAGGGTGCACTTGGAGCGAGAGGTTCTTCTGGGCGTCGAGAAACTTCCACAACAGGGGAAACTGCGTCTGCGGTTCGTTCCGGCCAAACAGAGCCGTTCCATACCGTTGCGATAGATCCCCCAGTGTCATTCCTGCCACAGGACCGGCCGAGACCACGCTCTGGTCCGCGCCATGGTCGACGACGTCCCAGCTCTCTGCGTAGTCATCCCCTTCGCCGATGGGCTTGCCAAGTACGTTTCCTAGACGTCGGCCACCCCAGAGGTAGCGACGAAACAGCGGCTCAAAGCGTAGTGGATAGAGTTTTTCCATGCCTGGTATCATCGATTCTTCGGCGTCGGAACGCAATGGCCAACAACGAGAAAGCCTTACTCTACGTAGGCGATCGCCACTGCAAAGCCCCAGGATGACACAGGGACTAAGCGGCGCGTTGAGTTGTAGCGACTTGGCTCCGTTGTTATCATCGAACCGGTTGGCAAACACCAATCGGAGGAGCCGCACGGAGGCTGGAATCACACCAGGAGTTCGCTTACTGCCCTCCCCTGCCTTGTCATGCCCCGGCTCGACAGCAGCTCGGGCATATCCCGCGCGCTACTGAGCACGCCTACTCAAGCCATCATGGCTTGCCGCAGTAATACGTCACAGTTGAAGTATGTCGGAATACCCTGACGACAATCTGTTTCGCGAAAGCACGATGACCTTCGGGGAACACCTCGAAGAACTCCGTCGAGCGCTCGTCAAGGCCATCATCTGGCTATTCGTCGGTTTTATCATCGGTCTCAGCTGCGGCACATTTGTTGTTGAGTTCATCAAGACTCCGCTGGTTGGCGCCCTCAAGGACCACTACACCGTCAAATCCGCACAGGACTACCTGCTGCTAGAGGCCGAGAAGACGCGACTGGAAGGGGATCCGCCGGCAACTCGAAAGAATTCTGCCGATGCGGAAGTCCAGACCCTGGCCGAACAGTTGCTCGAAAAAGGCTGGACGTTGCGAGAATTCCACGTCGACCGCAACATCCTGCGAGAAGCGGTCGCTCCGGCGACGAACAACGAGCCAAGCAAGAAGGAAACCCCACAGCCAAACGACGCTAACCAGAGCGAGAAAGAAACATCAGAGAAGACATCTGATCCGCCTACGCCAGCCTTGGCATTCGCCGACTTTGTCACGCTCCCGCTTTGGACCGACATGTCCAAGGACGATCGAATTGATCCATCGGCATTTAGCGTTTCAGAAGCCTTTATGTTTTACCTCAAGGGCTCTTTGCTAGCCGGTTTCATCCTGGCCAGCCCGATGATCTTTCGCGAAATGTGGCTATTTGTCGCGGCGGGACTCTACCCACACGAGCGACGGTACGTCCACGTCTTCATGCCGTTTAGCATCGCGTTGTTCGTCAGCGGAGCTCTATTCTGCTTTTTCATCGTGTTCCCATTCATTCTCGAATTCCTGTTTGGATTCAACGAGATGCTGGGAATATCGATTGAACCTCGGATCAGTGAGTGGCTCTCTTTTGCCCTGATTCTGCCGGTCGGCTTCGGCCTGAGCTTTCAGCTGCCGCTGGTCATGCTGTTCTTGCAACGCATCGGCGTGTTCACGATCGAAGTCTATCTGGCCAAGTGGCGGATCGCGGTGTTGGTGATCGCCGTTATCTCGATGCTACTTACGCCCGCCGATCCGATGAGCATGATCGCCATGCTGGTACCACTAACGGTGCTCTACTTTGGCGGTATCCTGCTCTGCAAGTACATGCCAGAGCGCAAAGGTATTCTGGAAGAGTAGTCTTGCGAGGCATTCTCATGAGAATGCCGAGAAGCCGCAAAGTGGCAGTTAGCATGCCACAACGTTTAGATGGCCTCTTCGCCCCGCTCGCCTGTGCGAATGCGAATGCAATCGTCCATCGGCAACACAAAGATCTTGCCGTCGCCGATCTCGCCTTTGTCGCCGCTGCGGCCACCACGAATGATGGCGTCGACCGTGGGCTCGACGAATTCATCATTAACGCCGATTTCAAGTCGGACCTTGCGAAGCAGATTGACCGAGAATTCGTGCCCCCGATAGACCTCCGTGTGGCCTTTCTGGCGGCCAAATCCTTGCACGTCCATCACCGTGAGGCGAAAAA
>CAYLRE010000268.1:0-6640 GCA_964385715.1 uncultured Planctomycetaceae bacterium | reverse complement strand
CATTCGCGCAAGGCGAGACGCGACAACACGTTGGAGTTTTTTGACCCTTACCCCGTTTTTCTGCAGATGGCAAAAAAAGTCGCGGCCCAAATCGAAAGAGACCAGCCTAGTCGCTGAGCGTGTCGAGCTTCTCGCGGAAGTGTTCGATCGCCTGGTCCGGTTCCAGGTTCATGATCGCACGGCCGCGAGTGGTCCAGCCGTTGGACGTGTGATGGAACACGGCGGTCGCGGCGCGGACATTGCTCACCGCCTCGACGTCCTCCATGCCACCTCCTTCGATCGCTTCGAAGCTGACCGCGATGCCGACCAGGGCTGTCAATTCACCGTTGCCTCGATCGAGTGCAAAGGAAACGCCATCCGCGAATTCGCAGTTGGCCCAACGCAGACCGCGTGGGCTGCTGTTGGCATCGGCCAGATCGACGAACTTGGCCTCGAGATGCTCTCGCTGGCCAATAAACGTTCGGCGGGCGGCCTGGCGACGGGCTTCGGCACGAGACTTCTGCTGTTGTCTTAGCAATCGCGGGCCAAAGGCAATCAAGAGTCCCACGACAGCTCCGATCGTGATCCAAACGGGGATAGACATGAGTTTGTCTGCTCCTATCAAACGTGCTGCCGAATGTCAGTGGTGAAAATGATCGCCTGCTTGATTGTATAGGCGAGGGCACCGGCTCGGCAAGAATTAGCTAGCTTGGCGGGGGTAATATTCGTGCAAACCGCTTCTTCACGGCATTGGCGGACATGGATGGACGGAGTCGAGCCGCTTGAGCTGGCACCGTCATGGCGATTACATTGACGGCCCTTGATTGGACCCGTTTGGCACGTATTTAAGGACGAATATTGTGAGTATTCTTGGCGCCCATATGTCGATTGCCGGCGGATATTACCGCGCGGTCCAGACAGCCCACGACTGCAAATGCGACTGCGTGCAGCTTTTTACGAAGAACAACAACCAGTGGCGGGCCAAGGAGATCACGGACGAAGAGGCCGAACGCTTCAAGGGTACGATGAAGGAACTGGGAATTACGCACCCCATTTCTCACGATTCGTACCTGATCAACATGGGTAGCCCCGACAAAGAGCTGTGGAAGAAATCGGTTGATGCGTTCGTGATTGAACTTCAGCGTGCCGAGCAGTTGGACATTCCCTATGTGGTCGCTCATCCCGGCGCCTACACGACCAGCAGTGAAGAGGCGGGGCTGAAGGCAATCATTCGCGGGCTGAATGAAGTGCATCGCCAGACACGCGGCGTTTCGGCCTGTTGTCTGCTAGAGACGACGGCCGGACAGGGTTCTAACTTGGGCTGGCGATTCGAGCACCTGGCGACGATTCTCGACGGCGTGAAGGACCCTGAGCGGCTGGGCGTCTGTTTCGACACCTGCCATGTATTCGCAGCCGGTTACCCGATGGGAACCGAGAAGGAGTACAAGGAGACGATGCGGCAGTTCAATAAGCTGATCGGAGTGAAACAGATCAAGGCGTTTCACATGAACGACAGCAAGAAGGAACTTGGCTCGCGAGTCGATCGCCACGAGCATATCGGCGAAGGCTTTCTCGGTATCGAGCCATTCCGGCATCTGATGAACGATCGCCGTTTTCGTAAGACGCCGATGTACCTGGAGACTCCCAAGGGCGACAAGAACGGAACGCCGTTTGACGTGCTCAACCTACGAAAGCTTCGTCGTCTGGTGAAGAAGTAGGTGCGAGCGAACTAGGGCGAGGTCGGAGCGGTTACTGGTTGGCGCCTGGAATGTCGCGGCCGTGGGGATCGAATTCGGCATCGGGCAGATCGGCCACGATCTGTTCTCGCAAGCGTTCGTCGGTGAAGTGTTCTAATCGTTCGGCCGGATCATGCACGTGATCCAGCGGCAATCCCAGGTGCTCGACAAGATAGGCTTCCCAAAGTCGGTGGCTGCGGACGAGCTGGCTGGCACGCTGACGTCCTACATCGGTGAGCTGGAGGCCGGAATCCGAACGTGTCACGCGACCGCGACGCAACAGTGACCATAGCCCCCAGTTGGCGAGCGGGCCGCCTCCGACTGCCTGCACGACCTGACGTGCTCCGAGCCGCTGCTGTGTGGCCAGTTCTTCGAGGCGATAGAGCATGGCCAGGATGTCTTCTCGCACGATGCGGGCGGAGATACCGACGTTTCGTACGACGACGCTAACGACCCCGTAGCGGGGCGAGAACAGCACGGCGACGCCATAGAACACGCCGCTGGTGACGGCGATCATGCCGGCCGTATTCACCATGGTGACGCGGGCTAGCCAACAGCCGACAACGGCGGTCAGCACGCTCAGCCCCGCGGCAACCCACAGCATGCTGCGCAGCCGGTCGGTGAGTAGATTGGCGGTCGCCGCCGGCACAATCAGCATGGCGACAACCAGGATCGAACCGGCCGCTTCAAATGAAGCAACGGTGGTGAGTGCGACCAGTCCCATCAGGAAATAGTGCAGCACGCCGGCGCGGAAGCCCATCGACGTGCCCAAAGCGGGATCGAAAGAGGTCAGCTTGAGTTCCTTCCAGAACAATGTGATCACCGCCAGGTTGAGTCCCAGCACCGGCACGATCGACACCAGCGGGCGGGGCAGGGCATAGCCTGCGATCGTGATGTTGCTGGCACCCTGAATTCCAACGTGATCGAGGGCTCCGTTAAAGACGCAATCGAAATCGAGATGAACCGCACCGCCCGTGTAACGTTTGATCAGCACCACGCCGAGTGCGAAAAGCGACACGAAAACGACACCAAGAGCAGCATCCGCCGGTACCCCGCCGCGACGATTGAGGGTTTCTGAGAGGAACGCCGTGGCCAGTCCTGCCACGAGCGCCCCGGCGAACATGTACCCGATATGGAGACTGCCGGCGAAGATGAACGCGATTACCAGCCCAGGCAGTACCGAATGGGCCAGGGCGTCGCCCATCAGGCTCATGCGACGCAGCAGCAGGAAGCAGCCCATCAGGCCGCAGGCGACGTTGGTCAGTGCCGCGACGAGGGTGACCGTGATAAGGGCCTGTTGCTGCCGGGTATCGAGCGTTTGGAACCAGCGGACGTATGCGAAGGCGATCACGGCAAGCGAGATCAGCAGCAGCCACCGGCGCCACGATCGCCAGGCGGAAACGGTTGCTTCCGGTTCGGCGACGTTCGCGCGCATGCCTTCTCGCTTCGAATCTTGTTGGTTGTCGGCTGCGATCATGTTCGCGTTTGGTGGTCTTAGGTCGTGATATCGGCAGTCGTGGTACCGACGCCTTCTGTAGCTTTCAGCGGTGACTGAACGTCGTGCGGCGACTGGGGCATGGCCACCTCGGCGCTCGGGAGTCGTCCCGTTCTTGCCAACTCGGCCTCGAGTTGTTCGACGATTTCGGAGGTCAGGACATGTTCGATCGAGTCGGCGTCGCGATCGACGTGATCCGGCGCGATGCTGGCGCCGCTGATCAAGAACAGCTCCCACAGGCGGTGGATTCGGGTTACGGCCACGGCACGTTCGAGGCCAGGGAGGGTCAATTGCAGACCGTCTTCGCCCTGACGTACCAAGCCGGTCCAGCTGGCTCGCCGCATGGCCCAGCCGAGTTGCCCCCGATTCCAGCTACGGTGATTCTCAATGGTGTCGGTCGAATGACTGGGGCGATCCGGTAACTGACGCTCACCCAGCTCGTAGAGTGTTCGTAGTAGGTTCTCGGTCGCGATTCTGGATCGCAGCCGCACCACGGAGAGCAGACGAGCGATCACGCCTCGACGCGGGGCAAGCAACACGGAGAACAGGAAGATAGCGGCACCGCAGAGGATGATGACGGGGCCGGTGGGGAGTGCCTTGGTGTTGTAGCCGAAGGCGAGTGGATCGAAACCGAACCAGTCGACCAGGTAGTTGGCTGAAACAGCAGTCGCGCAAACGCCCGTGGCTGCGCCGATGACGCCCGAGGCAACCAGCAGCGGGCCGAAGCGATGTGTCCAAAATCTGGCAGCGGCACAGGGGATGATGATCATGCCGGCCATAAGGATACCGACAAGCGGTAAACCGGCGACCGTCACCAAACAGAGCGCGCCCATTGTGCCCAGATCGATGAAGAACGTTGGCCAGCCCAGGCTCTTTGCAAACCCAGCATCGAAGCTGTAGGTCTTCAGTTCTTTGTAAAACAGGCAGAGCAGTGTGAAGGAGACGAGCATCGCCCCGCCGATAAGCCAGATGTCGGCCGACAGTATGGTAGCCGCCTGGCCGAAGATGTATTGGTCGATACCCGCGACATGGGCCCCCGGGAGATCAGTAATGTACGAGAGCAATACGACAAAGGCCCCGAAGAAGGTGCTGAGCACGATGCCAATCGCGGCGTCCTGTCGGGTTCGCGTCCACCGGCAGAGGAATGAAACGAGAGCTGAGCCCACCAAGCCGGTTACCGCGGCACCCGTCATCATGAGGAAGAAGTAAGTCGAGCTGCTACGATCGACCTTCCAGCGATACGCCACGAGGAACGCCAGGCAAAGCCCCGGCATGGCTGCATGCGACACCATGTCCCCTGTAAGCGATCGGCGCCGGAGCACAGCCAGGCAGCCAATCACGCCGGCCACACAGCCAAGCAGCGACGTGCCGAGCATGACACGTTGATTCGGCGGTAA
Organism: uncultured Planctomycetaceae bacterium; assembly: GCA_964385715.1. Lineage (GTDB taxonomy): Bacteria > Planctomycetota > Planctomycetia > Pirellulales > UBA7805 > MB-PLM-2. The sequence goes on along the minus strand of CAYLRE010000268.1, from coordinate 2,033 downwards.
TGCAAATAGATCCATGGTATTTACCGAACAGACTTCACCTGACGGGCGGCGTAAGCGAATCACTGCCGACGCTAATCTCCCAAACGAACCGCTTCGGCCGCTTCCGCCAGAACCGTTAGCCGGCCGCCGTAGGTCGCTTGCAGGTTCTCGTCGGTGAAGGTCGTCTCGACCGGCCCGGCAGCGACAAGTCGCATATTGAGCAGCACGACATGATCAAAGTACTCGCGTACCGTTTGCAGGTCGTGGTGCACAACGAGAAGCGTTTTGCCTGCCGAGCGAAGCTGTTGCAAGAGCGTCACGGTCGCCTGTTCCGTGGCGGCGTCGACGCCCGCAAAGGGCTCATCCATGAAATAGATTTGGGCATCCTGGGCCAAGGCACGAGCCAGGAATACGCGTTGCTGCTGTCCACCGGAAAGTTGCCGGATCTGCCGGTTGGCAAATCGCGTCATACCGACGCTTTCCAGGCTCTCCATCGCGATTTCTCGTTCGGCCGCGCCAGGGCGGCGGAACCAGCCAAGCCGTCCGTAGGTGCCCATCAACACGACGTCGAAGGCGGTCACCGGAAAATCCCAGTCAACGCTTTCCCGCTGCGGGATGTAGCCGACGAGATGTCGCTGGCGGTGGAATGGCTTGCCGTACAGTTCGACCTTACCGCTGGCTAACGGAACGAGACCCAGGATCGCTTTGATCAGTGTCGTCTTGCCGGCCCCGTTGGGGCCAACGACCGCGATCAATCGGCCCTCGGGCAGCTCGATGTCGATATCCCACAGCACCGGCTTGCGGTGGTAGGCGACCGTCATATCGTGGATTTCGACAGGAGGGACTTGCTGCATGTTCGGCTTATGAACCTCGGGCTGTGCGAGGATTCTGGCGGTTTGCGTTCTTACTTCAGCGCTTCGACAATCGTGCGAACGTTGTGATTCATCATGCCGATGTAGGTGCCTTCGCTCGTTCCCTCGGAGCCCATCGCATCGGAGAACAACTCGCCACCGACGACCAGCGTGTGCCCCTTGTTTTGGCAGTTCTCCACGAGACTCTGAACGTTTCGCGAGGCGACACTACTCTCAACGAATACCGCCTTGATTTTGCGAGATACCAGCAGGTCGACCAAGTTGCCGACCGTTGTCAGATCGGTCTCGTCAGCCGTGCTGATCCCCTGAAGACCGCGTACTTCAATACCGTAGGCGTTGCCGAAGTACCCGAAAGCATCGTGTGCGGTGACCAGGACGCGTTGTGACTCAGGGATGGATGCCAACTGTTGTTTCCACTTCTCGTGGGTCGCCAGAATCTCGGCCTGGTAGTCTTTGGCGGCAGCCGTGTAAGCGTTGGCGTTCTCCGCATCGAGCTTTCCTAGCTCTTCTCCAACCAATTGCACGCAGTGGACCCAGATCGTTGGATCGAACCAGACATGAGGATCGTAATGGCCTTCAAACTCTTCCGGCTCGCGGAGCTTGTCGGAATGTTGTTTACGAAGCACCTGGGTGACGGCGATGGTGGGGCGATCGTCCGCCATCTCAACCAACAGGTCGGCCAGACGGCCTTCTAGGTGCAGTCCGCTGTAGAAAATGATGTCAGCGCCGTTGAAGGCGTCGATGTCGCGCGGAGATGCTTTGTGAAGGTGCGGGTCAACACCGGGGCCCATGATGGCCGTGACTTGGACACGCTCGCCGCCAACGCGCCTTGCGATGTCGGCAACTTGACTCGTGGTGCACACGACGTTGAGTTTGCCATCGGCCGACGCGGTCGCTTCAGAGCCATCGCCTAGCTTGGCGTTGGGGGACGACTGATTGCAGCCGATTGTGGTGGCAATCGCGACAACAGATAGGCAAAACGACAACAAACAACGTGCGGTTCTTGGGGAGAATGAGGGCATGGAATAGTGCTTCTTTATGGGAGGGAGGTACACGGAACGATGGCAAGCATCGAGGGGGGAGCTTGCGGCGAGGGCGTTGATACCACGTGATTATACGCGAACACGGATGGATTTCAACTGCCTAAAAAATAGGTTTTGGTTTGTCAAAATTGTCCAGGGC
>CAYLRE010000267.1:0-6641 GCA_964385715.1 uncultured Planctomycetaceae bacterium | reverse complement strand
TAGCGGGGTGAAGAGGAACTGGGCGACACGAAGGAATTCAAGGCACTCTATTTGAGTGAGAAGCAGCCGGGCGAACGATTCTTGATCCTCGGACGCAAGCAGCTATCGTTCGACAATGATCAACCGGAACTGGAATGGGGAGCTCCCATCTGGTTGTCTGAGAAGGCCCAAGAGTATCTTGCCAAGGTGATCGCGCTTCCCGCTGGCAAGGAACACAAGGCCGAGCGACTGGCCTTTTTTGAAGACTATCTACAGGCGGAGGAATCGCTGCTGCGGGCGGACGCCTTCGATGAGTTCGCGCGGGCGGACTACGACACGCTCAAAGCGATCAAGGACAAGATCGATCGTCCGCGACTTCTCGAGTGGATCAAGGATCCAGAGGTCACGCGATCGCATCGCCGTCTCTACTTCACGATGCTCGGCGTCTGTGGCACCGAGGAGGATGTGAAGCTGCTCGAAGGAATGCTTCTCTCCGGAAACGAAAACGACTGGCAAGCGCTCGACGCTTTGGTCGCCTGTTATTTGACGCTCAACGGCGAGAAGGGAATGTCGCTGATCGAAGAGCAATTCCTGAAGAAAAAGGATCTCGACTATGTGCCGCTGTTTGCGGTCATCATGGCCCTGCGTTTTCAGGGAGAGCAGGCCGACATTATTCCGCGGTCGCGAATCGTGGAAGCGATGCGACTGGTGTTGGAACGATCCGACCTGGCGGATCTCGTAATTACAGATCTGGCTCGCTGGAAAGACTGGGAGAGCAAGGACCGTCTTGCGCAGCTCTTTCGCGAGGTTGAAGAAGAGGCCTTCTTCATTCGCATGGCTGTTGTGAAGTACATGAGAGTCTGCCCACTTCCCGAAGCGAAGCAATATCTCAAAGAATTCAACGAGATCGATCCCAAAGTGGTAGCGCGAGCAAGCTCGGCCTGGCCAGGCTTGACGCCGGTGAAGCCCAAGTCGGAGACAAAGCGTTCCAGCCCCAATGAGGACTTTAGTCCGCCGACCACCAGCGACGCGACAGCGGCGAAGGCACCCGCTACGGAAGAATCGACGGCAGCGACAGCAACACAACCGGCCAAGAAAACCGCCGCAACCGAGGGTTCTTCCGAGGCCGAGAAAACGACTGCCGCAGCGCTGCCGGCAACTGGCGGCAAGGATGCCGAGGGCGGGGAAACACCGCTACGGATCGCAATCCTCGCTGGCGTCATCGTCAGCGCGGTCATATTGTTGTTTGCCTTCTGGATGATTCTTGGCCGCCGTCGTGAACCGACGGTCTGAGACTTACGTAGAACTTTAGCGGCCCGCCTTCTGAGCGGACGCTTTCAATGGAACATGAGAAGCACCGGCCGGTCGCGTTCGCTCCAGGCAACACTATGAGTACTGCCCCCACATTTGAACCGACCGAGACCGAGTCGCTCAGCCAGTATCGAGCGCTGTCGGCGCATGCCGTGGCCAGCTTTGTTCTGGGCATGATGTCACCGCTGGCGTTCTTCGGGCTCCTGTTTGTCGTTATTTGCGTGCTCGGCATCCTCTGTGGGATCTATGCCCAAATGAAGATCGCCTCGCGGCGAATGGAGCTGACCGGTTCGGGATTGGCGGCCGCTGGAATCGCCCTATCGGCGACGTGCTTGCTGGGTAGCGTTGGCTACGCGATGTATGTCTACCGGACAGAGGTACCGGAGGGATTTTCACGGATTTTCTACTCTCAGCTGGAGCCTGAACCGGGGGAAGTCGTGCCAGCTTCGGCGAAGGAAAGAACGGGCGAGAAAGTATTTATTAAAGGCTACATCTTCCCCGATTCGAGGAAGAACGGTATCAAGACCTTTTTGCTCTGTCGTGACAAGGAGCAATGTTGCTTCGGTGGGAATCCGATCATTACCGACCGAATTCAAGTGACGTTATCTGACCCGCATCGCTTGACTTTTACCGACCGGATGGTGAAGGTGTGGGGGAAGTTTCGCTTCGAGGCCGTCAACAATTCCGTGGGAGACACCCAAGGTGGCGTCTTCTACCACATCGACGACGCCGAATGGACTCGATAGATGTTCGACAAGAATCACACAACACGATCATCATCGCCGCTTGCTTGGACAAGTGTGCTATTGATCCTGTCGTTGACAGTCTATGCCGGTTGCAACTCGAACGACTCTAATTCCAGCGACTCGCAAGCTGCTTCGAGTGGGACGGACTCAGGCACCCATAGTCAACGGGGCACCCAAAGCGAGCAGAACGATGAGGCGACCAGTTCAGCGCCGCCAGTAACGCCGGTTGTCAATATTCCGACGCTTGACATCACGTTCGACGATATTAAGTTCCCTCACAAGGCGGACGAACCGTACGATAGCGCCTTGCTGACAAAGAAAGTGCTCTCGCTGGTGGGACGGCACGTGCGAATTCGCGGCTACATCTTGCCGACATTTCAAGGAGAAGGCCTCACGCACTTCGTTCTGGTTCGTGACGACCAAGAGTGCTGCTTCGGTCCTGGAGCGGCGCTGTTCGACTGCATTCGCATCGTGATGGATGAGGGCAAGACCGCCAGCTTTACTCCGGGACCGGTTGCAGTTGAAGGTCGCTTCGATATTGAAGAAATGCGCGACTACGAGGACGTCACGCGGGCCGTCTTTAAGATGAACGGTAAAGAGGTGAAGTGATCTTGGGGGCAACGTCGACAGGGGGACCGACGACCGGTGGCAAGTCTCTTGATCGACGCGATTCGATTCACCGCAGCTACCAGAACGCCGCCTGCTGGGGCCTGGGCAACGGACTTGTTAGCTCCACGCTGGTCATCTACCTGGTGTATGAGTTTCTGGCCTCGGAGTCAGACGCTGATCGAAATCTTGCGATCGCGGTAGCACTAATTCTGGCGGTACCAAAATTCATCGGTCTGTTGCGGCTCTCTGCCCCGGCAATGATTGATCGACTGGCGAGCCGCAAGAAGTTCTGTATTGCCTGCTACGCTTCTAGCGCCGTTCTTCTTGCGACACTCCCTGTCATCGCGGCTCCTGGTGTTTGGGCAACCCCGAGAACGTCGCTCGTCGTGCTGGTTGCGATCTGGAGTTCGTACCATCTGCTGGAATACCTGGCCACCGTCGCGCTTTGGTCCTGGCTGGCAGATCTAGTGCCTCGAAACGTTCGCGGCACGTTTATTGGCTATCGACAGCGGTGGATGCTCGCAGGGAACGTGGTCGGGATGATCTGCACCGGACTGTTTACTTACGCCTGGAAAACAAGGATGCTCGGCGACGATGTGTGGCTCGATGCCGCCATCGCTGCTGACAGTTGGGTACGCGAAGCCTGGGTCGGCTATGCCATCTCCGCGGTCGCCGGATCGCTTGTGTTGCTCTTCGCCGTCTGGCCGCTAAGCAAAATGCGCGATATTCGCAGTTGTGGTCAAAGGGCACCGCAACTGAGCCTGCGGGAGCTTCTGGCACCACTCCGCGATGGTCGCTATTGGCGACTGTTATTCTTCGGCTGCTCACTGGCGTTCTTCAATGGGCTGACGCAGTCGATTCAATTCCTCTATCCGCTACAAGTGCTTGGCGTTCCTTTACTGGCGTTCTTGTGCCTGCGCAGCGTGATGCGGGTTGGTCAGATTTCGATCAGTCCCGCGATCGGACGTCTGGCGGATCGTTTTGGTAATCGGCCGGTGATGATCGCTTGCCAATTGATCGTGGCTACCGGACCGGCGTTCTATCTGCTGGCCACACCAGAGCAGCCCTGGTGGTTCGCAATGGCCTGGCTAGCGTGGATCGCTTACGCCGGGCTGAATGTCTGCCTGCCCAATTTGATGATCAAATTGGCCACGTCAGAACAAAGAGCTGCTTACATCGCCACCTACTTTGCCGTGACAGGAATCGCCTACGGGCTTTCCACCGTTGCCGGCGCCTGGATCGCGAGCAAGTATGCAACCTGGAGCTACGCGTCGACGTTCTTCGGCACGTCTATCGACTGGAACATTACTGAGCTGATGTTGTTCATCGGGTGGTGCGGACGATCGGCCTGCGTGCTGCTGCTCTTCTGGATCATCGAACCGGGAGCGAAGTCGGTCCGGCAAATGCTGCGTGTGGAATCTGACTGAGTAGTGACTGAAGAGCGGGCGACAGCGATTACCAAGAAAGTCGCCGCTGCCCGTCAGACTTACATCGCCACCCAGCCGGGCACCGGTGTGGGATGAATCTGAGGTTTGCCGCCGGTTTGCAGCTTGGCGATCGCATCGCGGGCTGCGGTGACCGATTCGGCATCGGGATGATACTCGAGCGACAGATCGAACTGCGTCGAACCGCCCGGTTCGACCTCCACAACTCGGCCATGCTCGTCCTCATGGCTGCGCGGATTCGGATAGTTTGTGCCTGGCTCCAAGCCGGTGACGTAACCGTCGACAACGGCCGCCGTGTTTTTCCAGAGCGTAAAGCAGGGCAGTTGCTTGGTGTTGAAGTGCAGACTGACGCCCCGTTCCGCTTCGGAATCTTCCAGTAAGGCCTGGGTATAACCTTCTTGGTCGGCGTGCAGATCGAAGAAGTAAACCTGTTCGCTAACGCCCGCGGTCGGTGCGTCGTACGTGTCCCAAGCGGTCAGTCCGCCCGCGGCATCTTCATTTCGGGGTGTCATCTCAGCGACCGGCAGCACAACTTGGGCTCCTTCCCCAAGAATCGGCGACCCGAAGTTGCAGTGATAAAGCAGCTGGACCCCGGCCGGATTGGCAGAGAGGTTTTCGACTCTGTCTTGCAGACGAAAACCATTGGTGCCTGGCGAAATTGAAATCGTCGTGGTGAGTCGCAGTTTCTGGAAATGAAAACGGGATTCATCAACAACACCTTTCACTACAATCTCACCACTATCACCGTCGATGCTGACGCTCACATGGTGAGCCGGCAGATTGGCGATTCGTCCATGCAGCGGATAAGCAAGCCGACCTGCTTCGTCAAACTCCGGCGCGCCGTTGCTCTCCAATCCGCAGCGAACGATCATTTCGTCGAAACCGTCGAGCCAGCCAAGCCCGCCCGGATCGTGCACCGGAACGAATGACGGATGCACCGGACCACGAACCGGCGATTGCCAGCCGAGTTCGACGTCGGTGTACCACGCCTTCCAAATCCCCATCCCCCGAGTTGGCAACAGCGCGACTCGGAAAGCTCCACTCTCGACAATGAGCACGTCGACCCCGTCGCGCAGTCCACCGCTAAGCGTGCGCTGGCTGATGCGAAAGTCGGACGTGCAGCCTTCGATGTCGGCCGGCACGATGTCGATCGGTCCAGAGTAGGTGTCGTCGCTAGTATCGAGCAGAGTCCAGGTCTTGGTTGCCATGAGAAGGGATCGCTTTCGCTGGGAGGAGAACTTGGTCGGTGATAGATCCAGGATCGCGTCAGCTGCCCCCTGGTGCGTGCTCGTGAATGCCCTTTGCCCAGTCGCGAGATGCCAGCGGTGGGTATCTATACGCCGGACGGGCAAGAACAACAGGGTCAATTTAGCGAACAGATGTGTGCGATTACCAGCGGCGGGGGCCGAGTTTTTCTATGTCGCGGCTTGTCAACGTGCTGTCAGATGACTTAAAAATGTGTTACTTGTCGCGGCCGAGCACGGTAGTTCGCCGAGTCGACGGAAGAGGGAGTTTTTCTTGGCAGAGCAGTTTTCTGCACCCGCCACGTCCGGCTTGTATGCGTTCACCGAGGTACCCCTGTTTGGGTTCTCCACGATCGCCACACGACGAGATCCCCTCCAATCGATCATTCACAAACGATTCCCCGATACCAACCCTGACACGAGGATTCGAGAAAACAGATGAGCAAACGCACAAGCATCGGCACCTGGGCTTTTCTTTTTAACCAGAAAGAGCCGGTTCAATTCGAGGATATCGTTCCTGGACTCGCCAAACTCGGTTTCGATGGTTTGGAACTTGGCGGTTTCGACATTCACCCAAATCCCGACAACAAGCCGACGGCCGAAGATCGTGCCGGCGTCAAAGAGCTGATGACGGCCAACGGTCTCGGCTGCAGTGGACTGGCTGCCGACCTGTGGGCGGAAAAGCTCATCACTGCGCCGGACGACAGCTCCTACATGGCAACCTTCCGCAAGAACCTGCAGTTCTGCAATGACCTCGGCATCGATGTCATTCGCGTCGATACGACCGAGGATCCTTGGACGTTGGGCGACGTCGCGGGCGAGACACGTCCCGAAACCGTTACCACGCAGGTCGACTACGACACGGCCCTCGGCACGGTGGCCACCACCTGGAAGAAGTGTGCTCAGGAAGCGGCCGACGCTGGCATTCGCGTCGTCTGGGAATTTGAGCCTGGCTTCGCGTTTAACAAGCCGAGCGATATTCAGCGAGTGCTCGACGCGGTCGACCACTACAACTTCACGACCATGTTCGACACCTGCCACGCCGACAATGTGGCCCAGCAGGGAGCCCGTCAGCCAGGAGAGAAGGAAATCCTGCCGGGTGGAATTCGCGAATTGGCCGAACGTCTCAAGGGCCGCATCGGTCGCGTTCACCTGATCGACTCCGATGGCTCGCTCAACGAACACATGACGAGCACGCACCCGCCGTTTGGTGAAGGTAATCTCAACTTTGACGAGTTCATGCCGGCGATTGTCGATGCCCCTTGTCCCCACGCTTCGTAGCCGATCGACCTTTGCTTCTGGCCCGA
>CAYLRE010000266.1:0-6698 GCA_964385715.1 uncultured Planctomycetaceae bacterium | reverse complement strand
AAGGCCCCGCGTGGGGAGTAGAATCGCTAGTCGAGAAACATTGTTCCTCTCCTGCTCTTCATGCCCCATTCATCCAATCTCGTCATTCCCCCGCCAGGGATCTCGTGCAAAGGAATCGACATATGAGTCAATCATCGAAACAGACGACTAAGAAGACCGATCGCCGCTCGTTCTTGAAGCGGACCGCCGGTGCCGCAGGCGTGGCCGCGGCAGCCCCAATGATCGTGCCGGCCTCGGCCCTCGGTCGCGGACGCGTCGCCCCCAGCGAGCGAATCACGCTGGCCAGCATCGGCGTCGGTTCGCAAGGCCGCTACGACGTCGACCGCTTCATGAAGCTCGACGACGTTCAAGTCGTCGCGCTCTGTGATGCCGATGCCCATCGCTTGGCCGCCGCGAAGCAGCGCGTTGATGAGAACTACGGCAACGAGGACTGCGAAACCTATCGTGACTTTCGCGAGGTGCTCGCCCGCGCGGACATCGACACCATTCACACCGCCACGCCTGACCACTGGCACGTGCCGATTGCCTCGGCCGCTTGTGCCGCTGGCAAGGACGTTTACTGCCAGAAGCCGCTGTCGCTAACCGTGCGAGAAGCTCGCGAGGCGGTCGATGCCGCTCGTCGCCACGGTCGCGTGTTTCAGGTCGGTACGCAGAACCGCTCGAACCCGAGTGCCCGTTACGGTTGCGAGCTCGTTCGCAACGGTCGGCTCGGCGAGGTTAAGACAATTGACGTGGGAACGTGGGCTGTGCCGAAGCGTTGTTGGTTGCCGGCTCAACCGACGCCCGACCACATCGATTGGGACATGTGGCTTGGCCCCGCACCTTGGCGACCGTATCACGCCGAGCTGCATCGCAGTCGCGGTTGGATGCCATTCATTGATTACAGCGGCGGTGGTGTGACCGACTTCGGGGCTCATTTCTTCGATCTCGTGCAGTGGGCATTGGGAACGGAAGATAGCGGACCGGTGGAGATCACGCCGCTCGATCCGTCCGAGACTGGCGGCCGCTTCGTCAGCTACAAGTACGCCAATGGCGTCACCGTCTATCGCGTGACTGGAAACTACCTGAAGTTCAGCGGTACCGAAGGCGAGTTGGTACTCGACATTTGTGGTTGGGCCAAGATCAAGAGTGTGAAGCCGCATACGCTCGACCGCGAGCCGATCGGGCCGAACGAGATTCACCTGCGTCGCAGTAGCGATCACTACGCCAACTTTATTGAATGCGTTCGCACCCGGCAGCGACCGGCGGCCGACGTGGAACTCGGTTGTCGAGCGGTTTCGATTTGCCACATCGGCAACATCGCCGAGCATCTTGGCCGACCGCTTCAGTGGGACGCCAAGAAGGAAGAGTTCGTCGACGACGCCGAGGCGAATCGCTGGTTGGAACGTCCGCGACGGGCACCTTGGAACGTGTAAGAACGCGTAAGTTGGAACGACTGCTGAGCTACTCAACAAGAATTTGAACGACCTGTCGGCACTGATGCGAATTGGAATGGATCAGTGCTCGACTGGAAGGAGCATAGACGTGCATCGATTGTGGAACCTGAAAATTGTTACCGCTGGCGTGCGACTGGCGATGTTGTGGAGTCTGGTTTTTATTGCGGCAGTGGCGGTGACGTCCGTCGCGGCGGCGGACGATTCCGAGAGTACGGAAGAAGCGCTTAGTCGCCTGCTTCCCGGCATGAGTGCCGAAAAGATCGTCGATAGCCAAGAAGCACAATTCGCTTGGGAAAAACTTTGCCGCGGACTGTGTGTGCCAGGCAATGAGGTTGAACGAGCCCACGCCGCACAATTGATGGCCGGCAAGCTGGGACCGAACGTCTCCAACGTGGCCCGCATTTGGCTGCTGCGTCAGCTCGAGTACATGGGCGGTGCGGAATCGGTCGATGCGATTGCAGCCGCCTTGAACGACAAAGACCCGTTGGTTCGTAACGCCGCTCGCCGAGCATTGACCACGAATCCTGCCGCCGCAGCAAACGCGGCCCTGGTCACCAAATTGGCCGCGACCAACAAGGCCGGCAGTGCTTCCAAGGAAGATGCCGCTTTCAAGATCGGCCTGCTCAATGCGCTCGGACATCGGGCCGACGCTTCTAGCACGACCGCTGTCTCCGATTCGCTTGCTGACGCCAACAAAGATGTTGTCGCCGCGGCGGCTCGCGCGCTTGGCCTGATTGGCACCGCTGACGCAGCGGACGCCCTCAAGAAACGTCGCCAGGCGAGTGAAGGCGATTTGCGATTGCGACTCGGCAATGCCACACTCCGTTGTGCGAATACGATGCTCGCACGTGGGCAGCTTTTCAAGGCGAAGGAAGTCTTCACCGATCTTCGCGGCGAGAAGGAAGCCGCTTCCGTGCGACGCGCAGCAGCTCATGGCCTGATGTCGGTGGCCGACGATTGGGGTGCCGTGAAGCTGATCGCCGGATTCCTGCGGGGCGACGACTCGGAAGCCGCAGGCGTGGCCGCCGCTCAAATGGCCGATCTGAATAGCGTCCATGTCGACAAGCTGGTCGCCGTCCGTGGCCAGATGATTCCCGCCCATCAGGTGCTGCTGTTGCAGGCCTTGGAGTTGCGGGCGGATAAGAAGGTCATGCCGGCGGTCGTGGTAGCCACGGCCAGTGGCGATAAGAGCATTCGCGTGGCGGCATTGAAGGCGCTCTCCACCGTGGGAGATGCTTCGGTCGTTCCGCTGCTGCTGAAAGCTCTGTCCAAGGGTGGTGTCGAGGCCAGCGCCGCCCGTGACGCCTTGGAGGCGGTCTACGGCGAAGGAACCGACGCGGCGATCATCGCGGCGCTTAAGAAGGCCGATACGGTCGGCCGCCGGGCAATGTTGATCGAGATCCTGCATCGCCGTCGTTCTGTCGAATCGGTGCCGGCACTGTTGGTCGAAACGAAACACGCCGACGCTGAAGTGCGTCGCCGAGCGATGGCCGCTTTGAGTCAGTTGGCCGAAATGTCCGATGTGCCGGCCATGCTCGAAGGTGTGTTGTCGGCAGAAGCAGGTGCCGAACGAGATGAGGCCGAAAAGGCGGTTATGCTGCTCTGCAACCGATTGGAAGACGCCGACCGCCGCGCCGACCCGGTGCTCGGCGTTTATGAGAAGGCGAATGCCGCCGACCAGAAAACGCTGCTTCCGCTGTTGGGACGCATCGGCGGACCGCAGGCACTCGAGAAGCTCGAGGTCGCACTAAAGAGTGGCGACAAGAGTCTTTACGACGTTGGCGTGCGGGCGATCTGCAACTGGCCCAACGGCGATGTTGCCCCTCGACTGTTGGCACTGTTCGAGTCGAGCGACTCTGAGAAGCACAAGCTGCAGGCGATGCGGGCGTTCATTCGCGTGATCGCCCTTCGGAATGAGCGACCGAACGAAGAGAGCCTGGAGCTGTTGAAGAAGTCGATGAAGATGGCCTTCCGCGACGAAGAGCGGAATCTGATCTTAAGCCGCGTGATCTCGGCTGAAATTCGCAGCATCGAGGCCCTGCGTTTTGTGCTGCCGTACCTGGAGAACCCGGCCACGGCCCAAATGGCCTGTCGAGCGATCGTCGGGCTGTCGCATCATCGTTACTTGCGACGACCGAACCAGGAAGAGTTCAACAAGGCACTCAGCGAAGTGATTCGGCTGAGTGACAATCCGGGTCTGCGTGATCAAGCACGGCGTTATCGGTCGGATTTATAACGCCCCACGCGCCACCAACAACGCATCGTGGCGGCCTTCAGCCAGCCAGTCTTCTTCGTAGTGGACGATTTCTAGATCGCTGGCCAGCTGGCGCAGTTCGCCTTCCTCTAACAAGAAACGGGCTGGCGGCTTGGCATGCTTTTCCAGGTTCCGTACGGTCGGCTGACTGAACACCAGCAGTCCACCGGGGGCCAGAGCTTTGGCGAACTCCGTGAACAGTGGACGCCAGAGAAACTGAAACGAGACGATCAAGTCCCACTTTCCACTTGGATTGGGCCCGAGCGGAAAGGGATCCGCTTCCAGGTCGACGTGCTGCGTTGTTAACTCAACGCCAGCGGCTGCCGCGCGCTCTCTAGCGATGTCGAGTCCGACCGGTGAGATGTCGGTCAGCGTGACATCGAGTCCCCGCTGGGCGAGCCAGATGGCATGCCGGCCAGCTCCACCGGCGACGTCGATTGCGTGGCCACTCTTCGGCAGTAAGTGGTCGAGACCCGTCAACAATAACGACGGCCGCACCGGCGCGGATTCGCGGTCGGCGTACTTGGCATCCCAACGATGTTGATCTTCGACAGGCATTCTGCTGGTTCTAACTCCGTGGTCATTATGCAGAGGGGTGTTGGTCGATGCTCCTCGTTCCACACGCGTGCTATTTCTTCTTAGTCGCTTTGGTGAGCCAGCGGTCGAGCTGATTGGCAAACGCCTGTCGATCCTTGGCGTCGAAGTTGGACGGGCCGCCGGTGATTTGGCCCCCGCCACGAAGTTCGTCCATCAGGTCCCGCACGGCCAGTCGTTCTCCAATGTTCGCATCGGTGTAGAGCTCGCCACGCGGGTTCAAGGCTTGCCCTCCCTTTTCGACGACATCGGCCGCTAGCGGGATGTCGGCCGTGATCACCAAATCGCCTGCCTCCAGCAGCTCCACGATTTGCCGATCGGCCACGTTCATGCCAGAAGGCACGAGCAGGCTGTCGATGAATTCGGAGCGAGGGGTACGCATCGGTTGGTTGGCCACCAGGGTGACCTTCATTTGCGTCCGTTTGGCGGCACGAAACAACAGCTCCTTGATCTCGCCGGGACAGGCGTCCGCATCGACCCAGATTTGCATTTGGTCGCTCACTCTTCCTCACCGGGAAATCCGGCTACTCGTTGGTCTCGTTGCCCGTCACGACCTTTTCAAAGATCGCGTCAGTCTCGCTCATCTTGAAACGCGTGCCGACGATCGAGTGCTTCTTCTTGCCGGGGCGATACTTGATGTAGGTCGTCGCCACTACGGTCCCATCAGGCAGGACCTCGAGGCCGGGGTAACCACAGTCGCTGCTGGCGTAGCTGTGCAACATCTTGATGCGGTACTGACCTTCGTCACCCCGCTTGATGTCGTCGTAGCTGCCAACCCAGGCGACGAAGTGGAACTTGGTCTTCGATGCACGGCCCCGTTCCCGCATCGCCACGACGAGACGTCCGTCGGGCGTGTAGACCGCCACGTGGCGATCACCGCTGAGTGCCCAGGGGGTGTCGACCGGCTTGCTCCAGGTCTTTCCCTCGTCGCTGGAGAACATCATTAGGCTGCGGCCCTTGTGGGTGTTCTCCCGCATCAGGCAGCAAAGTTCCTTTCCGTCTGGCGAGCGAAAGGCACACGGCTCGCACGGCTTCTTGCCATCGACGTCGGCGACCACACGCGGTTCGCTCCAGGTTACGCCACCATCGCGAGTCACGGTTTGAAGAACCTGTAGCGAGTCACCGTCCTGGCGATGGTACATGCCAAGGTACGAACCGTCCTTGAGTTGAACGATGCTGCTGAACGTCATCACGCACTTGAGGCCCAGCGGCGGAAGTTCCTGCCAGGTGCGGCCGCCATCTTCGCTCATAATGCGGGGCATCAGCGGGGCGGCCGAGAAGACCCAAATGCGTTCCTTGCCTGCCGGGTCGACCAGCCGGTAGATACTCGGACAGTTCTCGTGTTTCTCAAAGCCAGGCGGAAGCGACTTGTCTATGCGCGTCCAAGTCTTGCCGCCGTCGTCGCTACGAGCCATCGGTCCGCCGAAGCCACCGTGGTTGATGCACCATACGGCGAACATCGTCTTGCCGTCAGGCATGAGTAGCGTGGTGGGATGGCCTTGGTAGATGTCCTCCGTGCCGGCGGCCACGATCACGTGCCGCTCGGTGTCCTGCGAGAGATCGACAATCGGCAGCCGGCGAACCTCTTCGGCAACCGCGGCGGTGGCGGCGAATGTGAGCAACGTGGCGACGAGCAGGCGAATGTAGGGCATGGTGTCGACTCAATGGTGAAGATGACGGAACGCGAGTAGTTCGATGACGACTGACGACTACGGCGTTCGCTTCGGTCGCGATGGCGAAGGGACGCCTTCCGTTCGTTTCATGATCCACACCGGTCGCCGGTTCGCTTCGATCTCTGCAACATGGGCGTCGTAGGCCGCTTGCAATCGCTTGACTACGTCGGGGTGCTGATCGGCGAGATTTTTTGTCTCGCTGATGTCGGCCACCGTGTCGTAGAGCTGGACGGGTAGGGGAGACGGCTGGCGGTCTCGCGGAGCGGCCTGACCTCGCTTGCGTTCTTGCCAGGGATAGAACTTCCACTTGCCGGAACGAACCGTGCCCGGGCCGTGCATCAGCACGTAGTTCTCGTGCGGGCTCTTGGCGTTCTCTTCGCCCAGCATCAGCGGCAAGATGTTCTTGCCGTCGATCTTGCGCTCCGGCAGTTTGCCACCGGAAAGACCTGCCAAAGTTGGCATCAGATCGATCGAAGCGGCGACTTCGGTGCAAAGTCCGCCCGCGGGAATCTTGCCGGGCCACCACATCACGGTTGGCTCGCGAATACCACCGTCGTAGACGCTTCCCTTTTTAGCACGCAGCGGAAGCGAGGTGCCGACCGCCGCTCCGTTGTCGCTGGTGAAGATGACGAGCGTGTTCTCGGCAATGCCCGCGTCGCGAACTGCTTGCAGCAGTTGGCCGACCGACCAGTCGACTTCTTCAATGGCGTTCCAGATCAGCTTGTCGTGCCGGTTCTTGAA
>CAYLRE010000265.1:0-6783 GCA_964385715.1 uncultured Planctomycetaceae bacterium | reverse complement strand
ATGACATTTGCCAGAAAAAAAATGGCGCGATTTTCGCGCTGCATATTTGCCTCTGAAAACCGGGAAATTCTACCCCAAAAAGTGGGCCCATCAACGCACGCATGGCCATCGCACCTGTGGAAAAAATGTTGCCTCGCGAGTGCCCCCTGCCGACGCACTCCAACCCGCTTTTTAAGAGGCGAGTAATTCCATGAACATGCGTCGACGAACGCCGCCTAACCTAATCGTTACGGCCTACTTTTTCTCCGCGAATCGCCGCGTCCAAACGTGGCGCCGCTCCCAGGCTGTTAGACCACAGGCGTGATACATCGCCTTGGCAGGTTCGTTTTTCGCATCCACGGCCAACACAAGTCGCTTTCGCCCGGCAAGATGCGTCTTCCACAATGCGTACTGGGCAACCACTTTACCAAGCTTGTTGCCACGAGCCTCGGGAACAAGCCCCATATAGACTAGTTCGTATTGATCCGTTTCCGCGTGATCGGTGAGCAACAGGCAGCCTGCCGCTTGGTCTTCATAACGCAGCAGAAACCATCGTTCTGGGGCGAACGTACCGGTCGCCTGATATCCGGCAATCACATCGTCACTGCTACGTATGCCGTTGAGAGCGGGGCAATCGAGCGTTTCATCGTAGGTTCGCTCCATCGCCGAGATGAACTCGTCGTGATTCGCCTCCGAGTACGGCTCGAAAGCGAGCCCCGCGACCGTCGGCTCATCTCCACCCGGCGGTGTACCGAAAAGATACTCCAACTCCGCCAGATATTCGTATCCACACGCCTCAAACGCCGCCACTTCAGGCAAGTCTCGGCTGGGGCTTAACATTTGGCCTAAGCAGACGTCACGTCCCGCGAGAAACGAAGTCGCCGCCGTCACCAGGGCCCGAGCGGTTGCTTGCCCTGTCTGCTCATCCTCTGTCTCTGCTGCCGTCATACGAGGCTGCCAAACCGTGGCCGTTCGGCCAATTTGAATCTGGGCCCAGATCACACCCGCCAGGCGGCCAGCCCGGTCGGCTCGCAGCAGCCCATCGAGAGTCACCTTTCCCTCGCGGGCCATCTGAAACAGCCGCTGCGCCTCGGAAAGCTGCTGCGATGGCGAAAGTGAGGAGAAGAGCAGCTTGAGCGACTCCATCTGCCCGCTGGCCGCCACCGGTCCAATCGACAAGGCGTTGGTTTCCGGCGAGTTGCCGGCATTCTGTCGGTTGTGAGCTTCAGGGGTCGACATGGTCGGCAGCATACTGCAAGGGCCGCCGCCGTCGCACCCCCAGATTTTGCTCCTCCTCTCCATACAAATGGTATAATTTCCGGCGTACTCGTGCTTTCCCCGCCCGCTGACCGGATGCCGAGGAGTCCTCTCATGCGAAACCAACAAAACGCCGTCGTTCTTGTCGCCACCTTCGGGCTGTTCATGCATGCCGCAACGGCCGTCGTCACCGCTCAACCGCTACCACCTCAGGCGCCCGGTTATCTGGGATTGATCGTCGAAGCCAGTGGCCGGGGCCCCGGATTGCAAATCATGGAACTCACACCTGGTGGGCCAGCCGAGAAAGCCGGCCTCCAGGTCGACGACCGCGTGATGATGATCGACAACGTGGCGATTAACAGTGCCAGTGACATTTCACGTGCCATGTCGGGCAAGACTGTCGGCATGGACGTTCTGGTTCGTTACGTCCGTAGCGGTGCCGAAGGGGCAGCCAACGTGACGCTAGGAGCCAGGCCGTCGCAGATTCCGGCCCTACGTCCGCCACAAGGTCCCAGCGGTCAACCAAAGTTGATTCCACCGGCATTGCCCCAAGGTCAGCCGAAGTTAATTCCGCCTGCCTTGCCAAAGGACGTCACCGATGATGGCATTCTGCTTGGCGTTCGCACCACAATGCCGCAGTTGCGTGACCTTTTGCGGATTAAAGCGCCAGGGCAATTCACACGCGGGGCACTCGTTCGCGAAGTCTTCGCCAATTCGCCCGCCGCGTTAGTCGGACTCCAGGTCGATGACCTGATCTACGGTGTCGACGGTCGTGATGTGACCAGCCCGGCCCAACTCATCCGCCGTATCAAGCAAGCTGGCCCCGGCAAGACAGTGGTAATCTCCTACTTCAGCAACGGGCAGAACGAGAAGGTCTCGATCCCGCTTGCCTCGTCGCCATCGCAACCGCCAGCGGATCCACCCGTGGCACCGCTCCCGCCAGCGGCCACGTACGAGAAGACATTGGAGGCTCGCCTGGAGCAGATGGAACGTCGCATGACCGCCTTGGAGCAACGCATCATCGATATGCAACGGACCATCGATGAGCTGCGGCAACGACCGTAGGTGAACGCAAACACCCAACGACTTTTTTTGCCATCTGGCGGAAAACGGGGTTGGGGTCAAAAAACTCCAACGTGTTGTCGCGCTAGGGCTTGCGCGAATGGCCGTTTTCGCCGCTTCTGGCCGCAACTCTTTTGAGCGGTTCCCCTTAGCGTTAATTGCGCTGAATTACAGGTGACGCCAAAAAAGTCGGCATCGGGTGCCATGCCCACGTTCACGTGGGCATGTGGATTAACACGCGACGAAAGCATGCTCACCCAAGGGTGAGCACGGCACCCTGTTTGGCCGCCGCCGCATCGCGAGTGAACGTGCCATTCTTGCAGGGTGCGTGTTGACACGCACCACGAATCACCCAGCAGTTTCGGTGCGTGCGCGTCACGCACCCTACGGCAAACCAGTGGCACCCAAATACTAAGTGCGAAGCGTGAGCGAGAGCAACTGCGCACGGCTGCTGCGACTAGCAGGCGTGCGCAGGGCGGTAGCTGCATAACGACCAAACCGGCATGCACAGCATGTACTACGGCACTGCTCGCACACCGTGTGCCTGAACAGCGAACGCGAACAGGGGGGCCGGTATCGATCCTTCTATTCACGCGATCGGCAAGTGGCTCGTCGGCTGAGGACGACGCGACCAGACCCCGGCGAAGCCAGTGGCACCCCAAGGGACGACCCTCAAGTCTCAGGCCTGAGGCCGCAAGCCTATCTATCCAAATTGCCAAAGAACGGAGTGATTGTTGCTGAACACTCCGTGTTCAGCTTGAGCGGAATTCGGAGATTCCGCGACAATAAATAACAAGGCCAACCTTACCACACCTACCGGGTTCAAAACAAACAAAATGGCGGGTCACCGCAGAAAGGACGTCCACCAAGAGCGGCGAACATTTATTGAACAGAACGCGAACAGGCGTAGAACGGGGTGCCATGCCCACGTTCACGTGAGGGTATCCGGGAATTCAATTTACCGAACGCTTCAGGAAACGTTGCGAGTTTCCTTATTAGCCCCGCAGGGGCGCTGCCAAATCAGCCCCGGGCAAAGCACGTACCGAGCGACAACAAGGAAGTGCTGCCGCCCGGGGTTGAATGTCCCAAGAACCTGTCTTGAGCCCTGTAAGGGCGTCACAAGAAGAGCCGTTTGATTCGCCCCCAGCAGGGCTCACGACATTGATTTAGGTTCCGCATACCCAGGGCGTCGCTTCGCTTGGTGCTGGGCTGATATGGAATTGACCCTTCGGGCCGTGCCCCTACCGGCTAGAGGTCATCTTGCGTTGCAGCCAGGTCGGCTGGAAGCGGCTCAGATAGAACGAGACCTCAAAGCGGCGGTGTGGCTGATCGGCTCGCACCACCGCCACCGGGCGAATTCGCAGTTCGCTCGTCGCCTGGCCATTCCAATTGCTGCGGTAGACATAGACGGCGGGTCCGTCGGCCGCCTGACGCTTCATCTCGAACTTTTTCGAGAGCAGCTGAATCAGCTTGTCGGCGTTTCCGGTCGTTCCCTCGAACGCCAATCGCTGACAAACGTTGGCCTCGTCGAAGTAATACGTCAAGGACCCGGCGATGTCGTGCGGCTCGATGCCGGTCACCAGCGGAACGCGGTAGCCATAGAGCTGCAACTCCGCCAGCCCGGTCGAAACCATCGGCCAACGGGCGAAGATTGTATCGATCGTGGTGTCGAGATCGAGGACATCTTCGGCTTTGAATGCCGGGGCCACCTCCGCCTTGGGCAACCCCAGGTCGGCCACCGGGGAATCTTGTCGCTTGGTAAAGCCGGTGCCATCGACCTCGACCTTGGGCGGACCCTGTTTAGGCGCCGGCGCACTGGCAAAGAATTTTTTCACCGGCCGGAACGGATCGGAGGCGTTCAGGAAGTACGGCACAGACACGGCCGCACCTACCAACATGGGCACGAGAATGAAGCGACGCGTTAATAGGCGAAACAAGAACATGCGACTCTCCTCCAACTACCGATCCCAGTTTTCTACCGATCCCAGTTTTCTACCGATCCCAATTCTTTACCGATCCCAGTTCTCCATCTCTAGAATCGGACAGTCGGAGGTCACCACTGTTGTCGAGCGACCAGCGGGTGCCGCCAATTGCCCACGGCGACAAAGCGTTTCGAAGCACATAGCCAGCAGAACCGGGCCTACGACGCACGGCCGCTACGACAGGCGTTCCGGTTGTGCCGGTTGCGGTTAAATGGAGGGTCGACCGCGAGATCTAGCCCGGGAATCTCGGTTCAGCGCACCAGCGACAAAAGCGAAACATCCGCCGACGAGAAATGCCAACCTCGTCGATGCGAAGCCGCCAGAAGAGCGGCAAGACCGAACTGCCAAGCAGAAACGTCCCAAACGCGCCGAGAAATATGGCAAGTGGCACCAACCGTGCCGGTTGCGGATTGGGTATCTGTGGAAGCTGCCAGATGACAATCGCGGCACCAATGGGCAGCGAGCCAAGCACGTACCAGCACGATCGTCGCAAGTCGGACGAGATGCT
Organism: uncultured Planctomycetaceae bacterium; assembly: GCA_964385715.1. Classification (GTDB taxonomy): domain Bacteria; phylum Planctomycetota; class Planctomycetia; order Pirellulales; family UBA7805; genus MB-PLM-2. The sequence continues at coordinate 1,995 of CAYLRE010000265.1, read as the reverse complement.
ATAGACGAGGGCAGCCGGTTGATAAGCCGCTAGCAATGGCGTCTCTTCCATCACTTCTCCCTCCCCACATCCAACAACAACACGCGATCAAGCGGGCCGCGACCGGCGAACTGATACTTCTTGGCCCCCGACTCAGAAAGAACCGCCAACCGGTCGCCTATCATGACAATGCCCTCAGCCATCGGCGGGAAGTCGATCTCGCGAACGTAGTTCTCGCCGTCGAGAAACCAAAGGGGCACCTCGGTGCCGTCGGTCAGTTTGGTCGCTGCGTGGGCTGGTCCCCCAAGCGGATTCTTGTACTCCACGATCGTACTGCGACCGCGGCGACCGAACGACAGGCTCAAGTAGATCGCCTCGTCAGTCACACACATTCCTTGCACGCGCTGCCGCACGGAGATTACAAACTTGGGCCGACCCGCGAGATTATTGGCCGCGTAGCCACAAACCCAGGCCCGTTTCTTGATCCCGCGACGATCGGTCACGTGGTGCGACTTGTCGGTCGGGTACTTATTGCCGTAGGCGAACTCGCCGACCAGCAGCGTATCGTCCGTGGCGGTGCAGAAGGAAGCCCTTGTCTCGCACTTCCGCACGCTCGTTGGCGTGAGCACCTGCGGCAACTCTTCGCCAAGCAGCGGAGCGACCGGGTACTGAAGAATCTGCTCATCGGAGGAGACGAACAGCGAGCGGCCCAACACCGTCACGCCGCCGACGTGGCCTTGATGAAATTTGTCAGCCGACTCCTTGAGCACCGCCCGTTCCTTCAGGAGCACACTGCCAACAAGCTTGCCGCTTTTGCGATCGATGACCGACAGCCGCGAGGGACCATCGTCCATGTAATGCGATATGACAATCCGGCCCGCGTCGTCTTCGTCGCCGGCTGCGACGTAGGCGATGCCCTGTGGAATCGCCCCTTCGGCAAGACCGGGAATAACAGGGCCTGGTTGGAAAGGAACCGACGGCGACTTGAGTCCGCTAAAGTCGCGCGGCGGCGATTGGGAGAGAGGCGTCACCTGGGGCGGGGGCGTGCTCAAGGTCTCTTCGGAATTGCCTCGCTCAACGACGGCTAACGTGAGCAGAGCAAATGCGAGAATGCCAGCGGGCAGCAAGAGCGCGGACCGGCGACCTCGCTTCGCGGCATCGATTCGCTGCGAACATTCTATCCGAGCATTTCCCACAATTGCCCCGTCCATTTGTCAGCTGTCGCGGCCACCGCCATGGCGACCACTAGTGACATTATAGACGTCGCCTCTGGGCGAGCCGAACCCTCCGTGGCACGTTCTCCGCGGACAAGACGCCCGGACGGCGCTGCCTACAGAGTCGCCGCTTCCGCCGGTACCGGGTCGACCGGGATGTCGCCGGAGGGAAGTGCACCTCCCAGCGGAGTACAGGTCGCGGCGGCCGACTGCTGCTCGCGGGCCGAGGTGAACACATCGACGACGCTCTCGTAGAACGACACCTTGCACTTCTCCAGGGGATCGCCTGGTAGTTCGTCCCGCTTGGTGAGCCAATCGAAATCGGCGAAGAAGTCGGATTGTTTCCAGTGCGGATAGACGTAGGCAATCGTCAGCTTGCGTGGCGCTCGCTCAAGCGACTCGCGAATTCGCTCCGCAACCGATTCCAGCAGATGTCCGGTGAACGGGTTGTAGAAGAAAATCACCGACGCATCGTCCGGCACCTGAAACCGCGTAGCGTCCATGTTGACGATCTCGACGTCCTGGCACGCCAGCTTGCTCTTGGCGTTCTCGACGTTCTGATTCGCCACAGCACAGAGGTCGGAAGACAACTCAACGCCGATCACCTTCTTGAATGGGCGACGGGCAGCGTGAATCACGGGCCGACCTTTTCCGGCACCGTAGTCGATGAACGTGTCTTGCTCCGCCTGGATGTTGCAGCGATCGAGAATCACGTTCAGGTACGTGTATTCGATCGGCTCATAGTCAACGCTGTCGGGATCTTCGCCCAAATCGTCCCACTGAATGAACCCGTGGGTGTCGA
>CAYLRE010000264.1:0-6789 GCA_964385715.1 uncultured Planctomycetaceae bacterium | reverse complement strand
GCATCGCTGTTTCCTGAGATCATCGATCTATTGCACCGTGGCATCGCCTGTGGAGCGATTGTTGATCCTTGGAACGCGATCGGATTCGACGGACATTTCAGTCTGTTTCCGGCGGTGCAGGATAGTGTGCCGGATCACCGACTCGACGAGCTGGTCGAGTTGATGGACGAGATTTTCTCGCGCTTGGCCCGCTGCTGGTCTTTGGGTGCGGCGGCCGATAGCGACGAAGTACAAACGGTTGCCGGTAGCGAGTTATTAAAGTTGGCGACCTGGTGGGACCAATTTGCGGTACCCACGGTGAGCGGATTGGAGGCGGTCTTTGCCGCCCCGCTGCACGAGTCGGCCGAACGGGCTGCCAGGGCGCTGGGAGCTTGGAAATCAGCCGGTACCACCGCCGGCGATGTCGCCTTCTGGCGTCCTCACGTCGAGCAGTTCGATTCGCCGAAGGCTTACGTGCTTGTTGTCGAGGCTCTGCTCGACCAGCGAGACTTTGTCGCTTCGATGGGCGTGTTGATGCACTGGCTCAGTCAGGCCGAGCGCATCGATCTGCAAGAGGCGGGCGACTGGTTTCACACGCTGATCGAACGCTGGCTTGGCAAAATTCTCGACGAAACGCCAGCCGATGAAGCAGGCGCGACTACGAGTCATTCGCCTACACAACTCAGCGAAGAGGAACGCTGGAATCTGATCGCAAAGTTCTTCGACTTTTTGGAAGCGAATGCGGAGGAATATTGGGATGCCCCGCAGTTAGAGCTGGAAGCTTTGCTGGGTGAATCCGAACTTGAAGAACTTGAGGCGCTCGAGGAAGAAGAGGAGGACGACGAGGACGATCTCTATAGGGCGGCCTACGACGAAGTCAGTTTTCGCGACAGCACCGATGACGGAATTGATGCCGATCTGCTCGGATCCGGTGAGTCGGAGTCGGATTACGAACTGGAATTTGAAGCTCGGCGAATTACCGATCGACTGACGTTCTTGGTCACATTATCACGACTGTGGAGCCGGGCCGCCTTGGCCGCCATGGATCAAGCCGACCGGCCGGCCGAGCTACAACAACGATTGGACGACTGGCTCGCCCGGGCGCTGACCAATCGGCGCGAGTTGCTGGAGCTGCTTTCACAACTGGCCCAGCATCGCATCGCCCAACCCTCTGGCACCTTTGAGTCGTTGCTCGAATACGACCGCCGTACCAGCATTAAAGAGTCTTTGCTGGAAAGGACGACGGCGACGTGTCGCAATTGCGCCAACGCAATTTGGTTTTTGCGGGCTGCCGGTGCGGTCTGTGATGAAGCCAAGCTGGAACCGGTCGAGGCCGAGTTTACGGCCGTTCTGCGAGCGGTGCTGGCGGGAGACATCGACGACCTGGACGCGAATTGGGATGCCTGGACCGAAGAGCTGGCCAAGCATCCGATGTTGTTTGTCCCGTCCAACCGTGGCGGCGACCCGATTCAGGTGGTGGCCACTCGCTCGCGGCAGCGGAGCGTGCGGTTGATGCTCAGTATGTTGCCGCGTTTGGGCCAGGTCGAACGGACCATTCGACTTCTTGAGTTGTGCGTGACAACGGAGCAGGCACATTCGATCGGCACGCGGGCTGTAACGGAATTCGCTGACCAGTTGCAGGTGGCGCATCGGGCTGTCGCGGAGAGCATCGTTGCCTCGATTGAGAGTTGGCGACGCGAGGCCGGAGTTGGCGGCAACAACTCAACCGAGGAAGACCAGGACCTGATCGATTCGCTACAGCAATTGACCGATACCTCGCTTGTCATCTGGCTCGCCCATAGCAAGCAGTTGCGGCTTTCGATTCTCGAGAAGGTAGCCGAAGCCAAAGACTGGCAGCGCACTGTCGATTTCATCAAACAGTTTGGCGGAGATTTGTTCTTCCAGCACTTCATGAATGTTGGCAATTTGCGTTCGATCCTGCAGAACGGGGCCCATCAGTGGTTGCGTGATACGATCGAACAGGCGGAAGATCCCGACGCCTTGCCGAACATCGCGTTGATCAAAGACGAGGCGGCGCAGCGCGAAGCGCTACGGCAAATGGAATTGATCATCGAAGCGGTGCTGGAGAATCAGATCGAATACCTCGATTACAACAGCACCACCACGCAATCCGATCGCGGCGACATGCTCTACACGTTGCTTGATTTGGTGCGTTTGCGTGTGATTTACGATCGGGTTGCCTGGAACGTCACGCCCGTCGTGCTGACTCATGATGTGCTGGTGCGAAATCGACACACGTCGGCCGCCGCGATCTGGCAACGAGAGTTGACCAAGCAGACGGGCGAGTTCGCCGACCAAATGATCGACCGCCTTAAGAAACTACAGAGCGAGCACGGCATGCGGCTCTCCACGATCGTTAGTCGACTGGAGGAACGATTCGTCCGCCCGCTGGCAATCGATCGGGTTCGCGCCTTGGTCAAGCCGGCGGTCGCGGGTCGACGGGGATATCAGCCGGGCGATCCATCTTCGCTTCACTTTGAGCAGCTCGAAGAAGAGGTTGCCGAGCTGACGCGGGTTCCATCGGGCGTTGGCTTCGAAGTACCGGAATGGATCGTGGCTTTGGAGGATGAAGTCGATCGGGCCACGGCCCCTCCTGGCACACTCGATATCGAACGCATCGCTACGGAACAAGTGGCACGTCGATTCCTTTCGCGGGAAGAATTGGACGACGAACTCTCGTCCTTCTCCAGCGACGATAACGACTAGCTGGCCGTCACAACTCGCGGAGCTACCGCCGGCGTTGGTGCTGCCGATCGGTTCCGCTGAGTGGTAGAGACTCAGACCTGCAAGAAGTCGGTCCAGATTGCATCGCTTACCAGTAGACCTTCGCGCGTTAGTCGCAGTCGCGTTCCTTCGCGCGAAAGCCTGCCGGCGGCGAGGTGCGATTCGAGTTTGCCCGGCACCAGCGCATCGACGTCGTATCCCGTTTCGGCGGCGAACTCTTTCGTGTCGATTCCTTCTAGCCGGCGGAGCGCGAAGATGAGTCGTTCGCGAGCGGCGTCTTCGCCCGTGAGCTGTTCGCTCTCGGCAACTGGCGATTCTCCGGCCAGCATGCGGCGAATGTAGGTTGTGGTGCTGCGATGGTTCGTCTCACGACGTCCGCGAAGATAGCGGGCCGCACCAGGACCAATCGCGTGGTAAGCGGCTCCAGTCCAATAGACTTGGTTATGTCGGCTGCGGTGACCAGGCCTGGCGAAATTGGAAACCTCGTAGTGTTCAAAGCCGGCGGCAGTGAGGCGGTCGATGGCCGCCAGGTACATGTCACGCTGCGGCTCCTCGTCGACTTCAATGAGATCCTGCTTCTCGCGCCGCGTCCAGAACGAGGTGCCGTGTTCGAACGTCAGGCCATAGGTCGAGATGTGCTCTGGCTCCAGGGCAATCGCTGCATCTAAGTCGGCGAGCCAGTCGGACATCGTTTCGCCGGGAGCGGCAAAGATGAGATCGATCGCCACCTGGCAGTTCGCGCTGCGGGCCAGTTGCACGGCCGCCGCTATGTCACCAGCGACGTGATTGCGTTCGAGCGTCTGTAGTTTGGTTGGGTTGAAGGATTGGGCTCCCAGGCTGATACGGTTGACGCCGTAGGTGGCGAGCACGCGCATGCGCGCGGCGTCGAGATCGGCCGGGTTTGCCTCTACAGTAACTTCAGCCGAGCTCGCCGCGGCGTTACCGGTCAGCGGAAAGGTGCCCAGTACTGAATCAAGCAGCCGCTCGAGCGCCGCTGGCGGTAGATGCGTTGGCGTGCCGCCGCCGAAGTAAAGTGTGTCGACTTCCGCCGGGCCGTCGACCGTTGCCAGCTCTCGCTCGATCGCATCGAGATATGCCGTGATTAGATCATCTCGGCCGGCGACCAGCGTGAAGTTGCAGTAGCCGCAGCGATGTTGACAGAACGGCACATGGACGTAGGCGGATCGCGGCGGCGAGTGCGTTTGCAGTGCAGCCATTTACAGCCAAAGATGCAGCCGTCCGTCGAGCATGTCCGGCAACTCTTTCTCCACAATCCGGCGGACGCTGTTGTCGTGATACCGGGTGCTAAAGTGGGCCGCGACGATCAACTTGTTGTTGAACCGTTCGCGGCGTTCCAGGATATCGTCCAGGTGCATGTGCCCGTACTTGTGGATCTTCTCGCGACGGTGGCTGGGAGCCACGAACGTCATCTCCGTGACGAGCACTTCCGCATCGTACATGGCTGGACAATCATCGAGGCCCCGCGGAGCGCTGTCTCCCAGGTAAGCGAACTTGGGCGTTCGCTGTTCGACGGTGACATCGGTGCCGGCCATCCGGATGTCGCGAATCTGCTCTCCAGTCAGGTTCTGATACTCTTCTCGCAACTTGCGACGTCGCTGCCAAACGATGAAACCGAGCGAAGGAACTGAGTGCTGCGTCGCAGAGACGGTCAACACGTGTTCGCGCGAGAGTTCAATTTCGTCGCCGGGGGCGACCGGAACCAGTTCACACGGCAGACGTCCACGATCGAGCTGACGGAATGCTTTGAGGATCTGTTCGACCGGACCGATGGCGACCTCCGGCAGATAGATCGTCGGCGGTTCCATCTTCATCATGCGACGCCGAGCCACGTAGACGGGCAAGGCGGCAATGTGATCGAGGTGGGCATGCGTCACGCACCAGGTTTCCGTACCCATGAAGGACCACGGTTGGGCCCCCAGATCGAAACCGATCTTCAGTTCCGGCACCCGCCAATAGCTCTGCACCGCGGCGCGGGAGTAGCCTTCGATCGTGAGATCTTTGTAGGTGAGCGACTTAACCGGACAGTTTTCAATCATGCGCTAGACGAGCGGCGTTGGCAGCCAGATGCGAAGGAGCGTGATGCGAATGTAGGTAGTGGGGGCGAGATGTGCCAGTTTACGACGCAATTTGCAGGCGAAACAGGGGGGCGAATCGCGGCGACATGCGCGGTTTACGTTTCGCCAAAGCAGGACACCGTTTCCGCAGAAGAGGACAGGGGCCGGCGACAGAGCGTTCGCCGCAGAGGGGAGAGAAGCCGAGAATTGAGTCTACGCACTCGCTCCATGCTCGTAGTCATCGACCTGCGAGGTGTCGAGGTCGTCGCCCGATTTGCTACCGGGCAGGATCCAGATTTCGCCAAACAGATCGTTCTGATCGCTGTGGATATGGTGATGGCGAACCAGTTCTAAGAGTGCCAAGAAGATGCCGATCTTTTGCGACTTGTGCTCGACACCTTCAAACAGACTGAAGAAACGAATTCGACCTTCTCGATCGAGCTGATCGGTAATCCGTTCCATGTAGACGTGAATCGGCGTGTCGTCGTAGACGATGTTCGAGGCCTTCTGCGTGTTGCTGTCTCGCAGTACGCGACCGAAGGCACTTACCAAATCCCACAACTCGACCTCGTGAATTGGCTCTTCGGCCAGATTTCGCTGCCGCGGGGGCAGGTCGTTGGAGCGACGGGCGAACCGCTCTTGCCACTGCCGGCTCTGGTCGTCGAGCATGCTGGCTGCGTCGCGAAATTTCTTGTATTCGAGTAGCTGCTGGACCAGATCTTGCTTGGGATCGTCGAGCTCACCTTCTTCTTCTCCCGCTCGCGGGAGCACGAGCCGCGACTTGAGCTCGATAAGCGTACTCGCCATCTCCAGAAAATCACCCACCGCGTTGACGTCCAGCTGCTCGAGAATCTCCATGTGCGCGAGGAACTGATCCGTGATCGCGCAGATCGGAATCTCGGTGATTTCCACCTCGTGCTTTCGCACCAGATAGAGCAGCAGATCGAGCGGACCCCGAAAGGTCTCAAGTTCAACGGCAAAGTTCATTATGGACGGGCAGCAACCGTGAGGGAGCGAAGAAAAGCGGGGGGAACGCGAAGGCGGAAGGATGCAGGGGACGGAAAGGTGGGCTCAGCGACTAGCTCACGGCCAAGGGGGCCTGCTAGCGGCGCCAGCGACACAACAATTGCCATCGATGGCGGTTTTCCAGCTGGCAGCTACCCAGCTAGCGATTCTCCAGATCCGCAGTTGTCGACCGAAATGTCGTCGGTCGCTCGATCAATGGAGAGAGGTCCGTCTGGGGCAATTATAGCCGCGAAGGCAGCGGGAGGCGAATCGCTCGCCAAGGTGGGCAACTAGGGGCGTTGAGGAGATGTGTTTTCGGAGTTTCGCACACCGTACGACAGCGGGCGGCACATCCCTGCCACGGCAAGGATACTCTCGTCTTCGGTTTGCTCGACTCAGGAACTTGAAGCCCTGTTCTCCCCATGGCTAACATAGAGTCAGAGGGCCTGTCGCCTGGCGGCACTGCTAGCAAGTCGAGCAAGGAACAGGTCGCCACTTCCTTTTATTCGCAACACACCACGTTCCTATCGCCTATCCGAGGTGTCATGGCTCGCGAAATTAGTTTTCCCAACATCGCCCTCTGGGGGGTGCGTACGGTTTTCGTTTTGGTTGCGGCCGGCTTGGCGCTTCGTTTGATCAACAGCGAATACTACGAAGCGCAGAACCCGCCGTCGTGGGCGTCTCTGGCCGTACTAGTCGGAAGCATCGCCCTGGCAATGGTCGTGATTGGCATCGACTACCTGATTCGGCGCAAGCAGCTTGACGTGATTACGGCGATCTACTTCGGGCTGATCGTCGGTCTGTTTTTGACCTACGTATTGCGACTGGCGCTCATTCCGTTGTTGGAGTCAGGCGCCGGACGTCATGCGCTCACGGGGCAGGTGATGGGCATCGTCGGTATGGTCCTTTGCTATGTCTGTATCAGCGTGCTCTTGCAAACCAAGGACGATTTCCGCTTCATCATTCCGTATGTGGAATTTAGCCG
>CAYLRE010000263.1:0-6790 GCA_964385715.1 uncultured Planctomycetaceae bacterium | reverse complement strand
GTTTGGGACGAAGCGAGCAAGACGATTCGCGTCGATGGTGTTCGTGGAGAACATGTCCCGTTTCAGGTGGTCGTTACCGCCGATCATGAAGATGTGATCAACGTGACGCTGTCGGCATCCGATCTGGAAGACGGCCACAAGTCGTTTGCTGCGAAGAACGTCGATCTGTTCTTCGAGCACCTAATCAAGATTTACGCTCCCAGTGGCCGGCACGGAAAGCGAGGCTACTGGCCGGATGCATTGGTGCCGCTGACAGATCCGTTCACACTGCGGGCCGACAAGAAACACAAGCGACGTACACTTCAAAATCAACCAATTTGGGTTGAGATGAATATTCCCCGGAATCAACAACCTGGGACGTATCGCGGTACGATTGAAGTCGCTAGCGAACGAGGCCAGCTGGAAACGCTGAGGGTCGAACTAACGGTGTGGGATATCGAGCTTCCGGAGAAGCGGCAGTTCGTGGCCAACATCGGGCTCTGGGACAAGGACCTGGCCGAAGTCTACGATCTCGATCCCGAAAGCGACGAGTACCGTCGCCTCCATTTGAAGTACACCGAGTTCTTTCTCAACCAACGATTCGATCCTCGTATCGAACCGGGCTGGCAAGGACGCTTTGAAGGCGGGCAGTACGTCATTCGCGACGAGCATCCCGATCTGGAGCGTCTCTTCTTGCAGCACGATCGGGCACAGTATCTTGTGTCGCCGGTACCTGATGCCGAGCGTCGTGGTCTAAGTGGCAACCAGCTTCAGCCCGAGTATAAGGAGCTGGTTCAGGCTCACTGTCAGCAAGTGATCGATCGTGCCAAGCAAAAAGGATACTTTGATCGCCTGGTGTTCCTGACACCGGTCGATGAACCGAATGCTGAGAGCGAGTATCGCTCGGTGCGTGCTTGGGCCGATGCGATTCGTCCGCTCGATCCGAACGTCAAACTCGCCGTCACGGAACAGCCGGCCGAAGAGGATCCTAGTTGGGGAACCTTGGTGGGCCATGCCAACGCTTGGATCATCAACGGAAACTACGTATTCGACGATCCTGGTTCGATTCTCGAACGCAAACGCGCCGGTGACCACGTCACGTGGTACATCAGTTGCGATCAGCTCTACCCTCAGCCAAACGTTTTCATTGATCGAGAGGCGGCCGATCCTCGCATGGTCGCGTATATCACCTGGCGTTATCAGCTGGACGGAATCCTTTACTGGACCAGTAACTACTGGCGTGAGGTGAAGGACCCCTGGATCGATGCCGCTTGTTGGAAGCGATCGTTCTGCAATGCTCCCGCTTCAGGCGAGGGTTCGCTGATCTATCCTGGGCATCTCGTCAAGCAATACACGGGCCAAGCGAATGTCGACGGTCCGGTCAGCAGTATGCGTCTGGCCTTGCTCCGCGAAGGGATGGAAGAACTCGAATTGCTCGGTCTCCTCCGAGAACTTGGTGGACAGACCGTGGCTGATGAAATCGTGGCCTCGATCTGCCGCGATATTCGCGACTTTTCTCGCGATCCCAACGAGATCGCTGCGGCTCGCAGCGAGATCATCCGAGAGATTCTCAAGCGGCAGTAGTGCCGGTCAGGTGAGCGGCCTTTGAGCTTCCGTCGTTTGTGATCGTGCTAGCGAGCGATTTCGTGCTGCGCCGGTCCATCGGAAACCATTGAGATGTATCTAAGGACGCAACGCTTTTTGTCACCTGGCCTGCGGAAACGGATCCATTCCTTGCAAGCGAGGCCCAGGAATGCGAAACTGCGAAGGTTCGGGTATGTCCTGAGACAGCCGGGATCGGGTCAGGGGATGGCACTAGGAAACAACAGGAATCGGAGAAGGTGAATTATGCGAATTAGATTGACGGCTTCGCTCGCATTGGTGTTCTTGTTCTTGACCTCGCAGGTCAGTCTCGCGGATGACTACAAGGAGTTAACGGGAACGTGGAACATCACTGCGGCAGAATTTGACGGGACGGAGATACCGGTCGACTCGTTTCCATACGACGCGATTGTCATTAAGCGTGGGCAGCTGATTTTCATGTCGAAGGGAAATGAGGCTACCAAGAGCAAGCTGAAGCTAAACACATCAGTATCGCCCAAACAGATGACATGGACTCTCGACGGCCAGGATCCGATGGACGTCATTTACGAGGTCAAAGAATCGAAGTTGCGGATTTGTTCTCAGTCCGTGAAGGATCCGGCGAAGAAGAAGATCACCGCTCCAGCAAGCTTCGAAACCAAAGGTCAGAAGAGTCTGTTGCTCGTCGCCGAAAAGGAATAGTAGCGACCCACATCTTCTGGTGGCCGTTATCTTCTGATCGCCATTGCCTTGTGACCAATTCGTAAGCCGAGGAACCATTGATGAAATTTCGCGGGAGTGTCGTTGCATTCGTTGTCTCGTTGGTGTTCGCTGCGATGTCGACGGCCAGTTCGCTCGGATTGGAAATCGGCACCGCCGACACGCCGGCGGCCGATTCGAAGAAAGAGGATAGCCAAGGCGAGGAGAAGTGGATCCAGCTCTTCAACGGCAAGGACCTTACCGGCTGGACGGCCAAGATCACCGGCTACGAACTTGGCGACAACTACGCCGATACCTTTCGCGTTGAGGATGGCGTGTTGAAGGTCGTCTACGAGAAGGATAAGTACAAATCCTTCGACGGCCGCTTCGGACACCTGTTCTACGAGAAGCCATTCTCAAATTACATCTTGCGGGCCGAGTATCGCTTCGTCGGTGAGCAGTGCGCTGGGGGGCCTGACTGGGCCTGGCGCAACAGCGGGCTGATGCTGCATGGCGAAGATCCCAAGAACATGACGAAGGATCAGAAATTTCCGGCTTCGATCGAGGTGCAGCTGCTCGGTGGCAAGAAGGCGGGCGATCGCCCGACGGCCAATCTTTGTACGCCTGATACCGATGTGGTGAAGGACGGCCGCTTGCTCAAGACACATTGCATCAATAGCGACAGCGAAACCTACCGCGATGATCAATGGGTATCCGTTGAGATCGAAGTCCGTGGGAACAAGTCATTTATCCATCGCGTAAACGGCAAGAAGGTGCTGGAATACACCAAGCCGCAGCTCGACGATGGTACCCTGCTCTCCGAGGGGACGATTTCCGTGCAGTCGGAAAGTCACGGCATCGAGTTCCGCAAGATCGAACTTCGCGAACTGGACGACTGACGGGAATACATGCTTACAACGCTTCTCGGGCTGCTGGCCGAGGGCGGCGAGACTGCCTACGACCAGGCGTATTTCCGCTGTCTCCGGTAGCCGTGAAGTCTTAGCGTTCCGTCTCGAAGAATGTCGAGCACGCTGTAGCCGTTGTTCTCCTTGCCGTTCCCTTCGACCATCGCGACCAGCGTCGTGTAATGAATGCCTTGAATTTCGCGGTAGTCGTTCTTGTGGCTGTGCCCCTGGAATATAGCCACCACGTTCTGGGCATCTTGAAATAGCTTGCGAACCGTGGGGGCATTACGCACTCCATAGGCGCCCGCTACATCCAGCCGCTGGTGCGCGAACACGATCGTCGGCCGAGTGTTCTCCTGGAGGTCGGCGGCCAACCACTCAAGTTCCGCCGCGGGAATGTTGGCGTCGGTCCATTTAAAATTCTTGCGGCCATAGGGTTTACCGTCACTGCGAAAGCAGGAATCAAGAACGATGAAGTGGTGGCCGCCCGCGTCGAATGAATAATATGATTTCTCTTGACCGACACCACCGAGGAATTCCTTCTTCGTGAGCGTGTCGACACAGTGGTTTCCTAGCACGTAGTGCTTCTTGCCTGGCAGTTCTTGGAACGGCGTTTGGATTTCACGCAAGTATCGCTTCTCGACATCAACAGAATCCGCGGCGTCGATGAAGTCGCCAAGCTCGACGACCAGGTCTGTCTTGTCGCGACGAAACTGCATCGCTGCTTCCGCCAACTTGGCTGTCGTCTGGCGGTAGTGCCGGCTTCCCTTCGTTGGCTTGTCCGCATAATGCAAGTCGGTAACCAGGCCGATGCGCAGGATCGGCCTGGTCGTGCAGTTTGTGTCGTCGCCGGCTTGCGCGAGCGACGTGTGCGTGGCACTGGCACCAAACAAGAGCAGCGTGCTGCCTTGCAGCATGGCGCGTCGGCTAAGACGCACATTCTGGTTCGGTTTTGTATTTGACAAGAAGATCCTCCGGCGACGGCGGCGGGAGCTTGGTCGTGTGTCTTGGCAGGCTGTGAGACGTTCGCTCCCCGCCTTTTTCCATTCTATTCGGGGCTACTCGTGACGCTCAATTCGCCAGCAGTTGTCGTACGCTTCCATGCCGATGTGGGAGTAGAACTTTTCCGCAGCCGGGGCCGCGTGCAGCACGAGGCTCGTTTCGTAGCCGGCCGCCTTGTGCGTTTGTGCCACGAGTTCGCGGCCGATTCCTTGCCCCTGGAATGCTTCGTCGACCGCCAGATCGGAGAGAAATGTGCAGAAACTGAAGTCGGACACGGCCCGAGCGATGCCGACGAGAAGCCCCTCCGAATCCCGCGCAGTGACCACGATATCTGCATTCTTAATCATTCTCGATAGACGCTCGCGTTTTGCCATGGGGCGTCGCTCGGCCAAGGTGGACCGCCCTAGTACGTCAGCGAACTCGTCGACGCTCAGATTCGGTTCAATCGTATATGCAATGCTCACGTGTCCTCTCGCAGCTCGTTGAGTAGTTCCCGCTTCTCTTCTTCACCGAGATCACGCCAGTCTTTTCCTCCCAAACCCGCAGCCAGGCTCCAGAGGAGATTCAGCGTCACTTGCGGATGCCTCTGCTTGACGATCCGATAAGCGGCCACCGGGCCGAGGCGTGACAAATCGGCGATCGTTAGCACGCCCGCCTCACGAAGCCACGGAGCGCTGGCCTCGCCCAGATTTCGCAGATTGCCGATAGGCTCGCTCATGTCGTGTTCGTTATGCGAGAAACCGACGTCGGCGAACTTGGCTTCCGACTCCTCTAGGTGACGTCCCGTGGCGGTGTGGATGACCACGGCCTGATTCTTGCCGGCGCTCTGCACCTTTCGCACCCCGTGGCCAAAGTGTTTTAGCCGCCGACGAGCCTGACTGGCTCCGACATTCACAAACAGATGCTCACCCTTCACTTCACCCATAAAACACCGCTAGCCAGATCGTTGGTTCGTCTGGTGTCGTCCAGGCGACCCGGTGACGCCGATGGGCAGGAATGTTGACGTGATCGCCCGCTTGTAACTCAACCGAATCGTCCTTCCCTTCAAACTCTAGCCGGGCCGCACCTTGGAGTACCACGACCCATTCATGTTCTTCTTGGTCGTACCAGAAGCCGTCCGGCGAACGGTGGCCGTGCGAAGTGATCCGCTCCACACGGACGCCGTGTCCGTTAACGAGTATGTCGGTTACCTCTTCCGGCAGTGCCGCCTGCACATCAAAGAGGTTCTCCGGCAATTTCGCTGGCTCGTTCATTCGTTCGTGTCAGTTTTTTGGGGATCGTCTTTTCCCTTGGCGTCAAGCAGCTTCTTGGTGAGCGTCTTCACCGTCGCTGCCTGGTCTGCGTGCTCGAATAGATTCACATTCTCTCCCGGATCCGCCGCATGGTCGAAGAGCATGTGAATGAATGGCGTGCCTGCTTCATCTCGATACTGCGTGAAGCGGTGTCGGTCGGTGCGAATCGTATCGCCGCTGCGGTAACGGCCAATCGCCGCCGATTTCCACTTCAGGGTGGGATTCTTCATCAGCGGTACAAAGCTCTGGCCCTCGAGGTGCTTGGGAAGTGGCAGACCGGCCAGTTCGCAGAGCGAAGGGTAAATGTCGATGAACTCGGTCAATGCCGGCGTCTTCTTGTTACCCTCGATGGCGGGAGCCTTGACGATCAAAGGAGCGTGCATGGAGACGTCGAAGCAGCTGTGTTTGCACCACAGGGTGTGCTCGCCCAGATTCCAGCCATGATCGCCCCACAGAACGACAATTGTGTTGTTGGCTAATTCGAGGCGGTCGAGCGCCGCGAGTAGCTTGCCAACTTGGGCGTCGGTGAAGCTTGTGCAGGCGTAGTAGCCGTGGATCAGCTTGCGAGCGGCTTCGTCCGAGAGCGGACCTTCGTGCGGAATCCCGGCATAGGCTCGCAGTTCACCCCAGGTATGAATTACGCGTGGGTCGACGTCCTTGGGTGGATGATAGTTGTTCGGCAGCTGAATCTTGTCCCGATCGTAGAGGTCCCAGTACTTCTTTGGAGCCACGAACGGCAAGTGCGGCTTGTAGAAACCAACGGCCAAAAAGAACGGCTCATCGGCCTTAGCAAGTCGCTCCATATCGGCGATCGATTTCGTCAGCACGTGCCCATCTTCATACTCCTCGTCGGCGACATCGGCATTCTCAACGGCCGGACCGCGGCGCCACGACTTCTCTTTCGATCGCTTCTCGTGCAGAGCCTGATTCTCCGGCATTCGATAGAGCGGAACTTCATCCGGAACCCAGGCTGGTTCGGACCAGCCAACAGCACTGTCTTCGGCATGATGGAACACCTTGCCGTTGGAGATCGTCGTGTAACCGTTGTTCTTGAAGTGCGTGTTGAGTGTGGTTGCACCAGGGGCGTCGCGCTCCGCCCAGGTGAGGTAATCGGTGAATCGGTTTCGAGCTGGTCGTATTCCGGTCATCAGGCTAGCTCGTGAAGCTCCGCAGGTAGGGACCATGCAGTAGGATCTTTCGAACAGCGTGCCTTCGGCTGCGAGGCGATCGATGTTCGGCGTGTGCATCGAATCGAGCCCGTAGCATCCTAGCTGTGGTCGCAAGTCGTCGACGGCGATGAACAGCACGTTGGGACGATCGGTGGCCTCCCGC